>JBDLJO010000008.1:0-26968 GCA_039714275.1 Chloroflexota bacterium
TTCACCCTCAAGTTTTTTAGGCATTATTTTACCTCTGCGGGGCGCATCATATCATTACCTTATTCGGGCGTCAAGTTCTTTGAATTTGACACAAAAGACTATTATTCATCAGAAAGTGTGGAATTTTTGAATAACAGTAACATGATATTAATTCCATATTGGATTAAGGGGCAATAATGAAATCACCAAGGGTTTTGCCTCTCTCCCCGATATACACTGAGTGCAAAAGATGATTATGAAAGTAAAACTGATCGATTGGCTCTTAGATGGGGACCCAGCTGTTCACTGGATGCGTAACAGCGGTATGTCAGACCTAATATTTCTTGAGATGGAAATAGCTGGCTTCGCGAGTAGGATCAACACGCTACGAGTTTTGAGTGTTATTTTGTGGCGGGAATCATAAAAAACCTTTTTATTTGAAGGCATTAACTAAAAGATTATTTATTAGATTGTTAATTCAACAGCATCATGGTCGGGCAGCAGGGTTTCAATATCTCGTATGGATTTAATCGCATATCCAGCAATGCCAACAAGTATCGAAAGGAAACCCGAGATAACAATGATTAAACCCATCCCTGCGCCAGGACCCGTCCCAACCAGACTGCTGAAAGCAACGGATAAAGACCCTCCGGGCATCAAGCCAGGTTCCAAGAAGTTATCAACCAGCAATCCGGCGGCGACTTGCCCCAAAGGCCAGGTAACGATTGAAATTGTATACTCCAACCCAAATATGCGGCCTTGCAAGTCCGGTTCAATTTTCGATTGAAGGATGGCAATATAAAGGCTGTTTAACATGGGATTAAAAATGTTCATGAAGAACGCACCCACCACCCAGGCTGTCATGCCCCATCCAGTCCCAAATACGAATGCCCCCATCAACCCCCATAAAATGAAACTAAAATTGATACCGTGGATACGCTTCTTAGGGCCACTCCAGAAACTGGTGATTAAACCCCCGATCAGGAATCCAGCTGATCCTACTGATTGAATGGTTCCTAATATGGTTGCGTTGTCCCCAGTCTTTGATAGGATCATTGGACTCATGATCGGATACCCAAAAGCGGCTGCGATATTGGACACCGCAAAAAAGATAAAGATAGCGGCCAAGCTTTTTCGTTCAATAATGTATTTTAGCCCGTAGATTGTTTCTTCCCAAATCGATCCTTTGCCTTCTTTTCCAGCTTCACTTTCTTTGGGCTGGGGAATTTTGAGCATCACCAACGTACCAAATGCCAGCAGGAAGGTCGCCAGATCGATCAACATGATTCCGTTGATCTTTATGGTGACGATTAAAACCCCAGCTAATAGTGGTGCGCCAATGCCTGAGGCCGATGAAATTACGGTACGCATACTGTTGGCCCGTGAAAGCTGCTCTTTGGAAACCATAGATGAGACCACAGATGAATATGCTGGGTACTGAAAGGAACCAAAAACCCCAGCAATCGCGCCGGCGGCATACAGATGCCACATTTCAATATTCTCAGTCAGGAAGAGTAGCAACAAGATTAAAGTAGTGAATGCTGACCCAAAATCGGAGAGCATCATTACAAATTTGCGATTCCAGCGGTCCACCAGGGTCCCTGCGATTGGACTAAAAATGATCGATGGTATGCTGGAAGCGACGCCTACCAAGACCAGTGCAGTTGTTGTCCCTGTGAGTTCCCAGGCCCAAAGCGTAATCGCAAATCGGGTCATCCGGGTAGCAAAGATGGAAACAAACTGCCCGAACCAGAGGATATAAAATTGTTCCATGCCCCGAGATTTAATTTCTTTAGCTTCCATGATACCAATGCTTTAATGATGCAATATGCTAAACTGTGATGGCGCTAAAAATCCACCTTGTTTCCGAATGATCCTTTCATATTTCCCAGATGATATATTCTAATCCCCTTCTGTTATTTAAGCATCGTATCTAATGCTGCTAATATTTGTCCCCGACTTTGAAATAGTATGCCGTGCATGCCTATGGCCTCTGCCCCCTGGATGTTGTGAGGAAAGTCATCAATGAAAACAACCTCAGATGGTGCTGCGTTTGCACGCGCTGCCGCAATCTGGTAGATGCGGGCATCAGGTTTCATGATCCCCTCTTCAGCAGAAATGGTCATCATGTCGAAGGCATCATCAATTTTCCAGCGGTCAGTGATTACGACGCGCAAGTCAAGCCAGGCATTGCTCAATAACCCGGTGTGATATTTTTCTTGCAGTGAGCGAATCCGATCGATCAGTGTTCTATCTAGAACATCACCTCCCCAGAAAAGCTCATCGAAGCGTATCAGTTCTTCTGCCGTTAGGCTGTATTCCTGTCCTACAGCCTCCCAAAGCTCCGCCACACTAATTTTTCCAAGCTGTGCCTGCTGTCCTATATCTCCTGAGAAAACCGCCTTCTCGAGATGCTCCCGTGTTACCCCCAATTCAGCGGCTAATTGATCCCGCAGCGTATAGTCTTCAGTGCGTAAGAGTACGCCGCCCATATCCCAGATAATAGCCTTGATTGCCATGCTGTCTCCTTAGATGCATCCGAGGTCTTAAAGACCTCAGATGGTTATTAGACTAGGCTTCTAAGGATTGTACACCGAGTTCTCTACCAGGACGAATCTCTTTTTCATACGAATCGAATCTTCGGTGAACATGCATCCCAGCTTTTTTATATAACTTCAATGCGCCAGTAAGATTTTTTCCATCAACTCCAAGCGACACCTTGCGATTGCCGCGTTGATAAAACTCGCCAAAGCTGTGCTGCAACAAAGCCAATCCCAACCCCTTTTTTCGCCAGGGACGCCGTACCCCCAATACACTGACATAGCCTGTCTCTTTATCCTCGTAGGACCATTTTCGGCACAAGCTAATCCCCGCAATTTCATCACCATCCATAGCTATGAACCATAGTTTTGGATCATAGGCATCGCTTTTTGTCATGTGATGCATAAAGCGTTTGAAGCCTTCAGCAAAGGGTTCTTGGATATAGCCAAAATGGTCCTGGAAAATTTCATCATCTGCTCGATAGACAGCCTCCGCATCTTTTTCCGGATGATAGGGTTTTAGTGTGATCCCATCAGCCCATACCGGTACCGGGGGTGGCGAATCCATTTCGATCAACATGCGGAAACTATACCGCAGAGATTGATAGTCACAACCACTCAGCAGCGCTTTGGCCGGTTCAATCGTGCTGTCAATACCAGCCCGCAGTGCGACGCGTGCATCTTCTGGGCAGCGCTCAATCGCATCACGAGCCCGGTCTTCGCCCCACGCCATCAGATGTGATGCAACGCCTAACCCTTCATGATCAGGGTGCACGCGTGCCCAGATCCAGGGATGTACTGGTGGGTTGGATGTCGTCCAGATTTCAATATAAGCGACCAGTTTTCCTTTCGGGGAAAAAACCAGGCGCACATCATCCTGAGGGGAGAATTTAGGTTCGCTCCACTCGGTTTCGATATCGTTGACGCTGAATTCTTCAACGTCCAAATAATGCTTTGAAAAAATATTTGAAACAGCCACAACCTCGGGTACATCCGTCATTTCGGCGGGACGCATGGTAAACCCTGGGGGTAATTTTGTTGTCATGATAATCTCCAAAAGTTTATTGATTATTTGTTCTCGAGGATAGTGGCAGTTGCTAAGAACGGAAATTAAGCAACTGCCACTTTCGATCGGATCATAAGGATTTATTGTAGACCGTATAAAGTTTATTTTTACAGTACCCAACGCTTTCGTACAGGTTTAGCGCTCCACTTGGGTTAACAGTATCCACACCCAGAGCAGTTTCCGTCATGTTCATTTGTTCAAGCATTTGGATGCTTTCCACTAATAGTGCGCGTGCTAAGCCCTGACGGCGCCAGGGCCGCCGTACCCAGATATCCTCTGTCCAACCGCGTTGGCGATTGTTGGCCTCATTTTCCGGTTGATCGATAAAGTTGCCTACCATGCCGGCAACCTGATCGCCTTCCCATGCCACCTTCCACAAGCTGGGATTAAAAGTGGGGTGCTTCATCCAATTCTTTATATTATTCTCCGTCAATGGCGTATGTCCCCAGTGATCCTGAAAGGCCTCATCGAGACCCGCAAAAATCGTGGGAAGTTGATCATCCGTTACCGGGCGGATTTCCAAACCCTCAGGCATCGGCGCTGAGGGTAAGGGATCGCCCATAGATCGCACCATGTCATAAAAGTAGCGCTCAGGCTGATAACCAAAACGCTTGAGTAAAGCTGTTGCTTCTTTTTCATTTTCAGAAGCACCTGCGCGGAAATACTTTGCCGCACCTTGTGGATGTTCTTGGGCAATCTTCCGTAAATGCTTTTCATTGTATTTCAGCATTGCCGTACCAATTCCTTGGTTCCGCCATGCTGGCAGGATGATGCCCCACGCCCGGTAGTAATAGCTGCCCCTGCTTTCCTTTTGCCATTCCACTCGGCTGTAGCCGATCACCTGACCGTCAATCTCAGCGAAAAGCATATCACGGTAGGGATCACAGTTATCCAGGTGCTGGAAGTATGTGGAAAACTCTTCTACCGTAAAAACGCGTTCTCCCTGGTCATGTTTTTTACTGCCTTCAATTACAGCCACCATTTCTGGGAAATCGGCTTCTCCTCGAAAAGAACGGAAAATCAATCCTGGAATTTCTGGGGATTCCGGAACTGCTATTTTTTTAATTTTCTCTCTCATCTCTGTCATCATTGTTACTCCTGCAGTTGATAGATCATTGTTTGTTCAACAGTGTAGCGGATAAATTCAAGACTTTCATCAAATTTATTCATCACGCTGCCTTCTTGCCAGCAAAGGGCGTCCTCTATTGATTCTTGCCAACATGGATCAAGCGTGTCCAGTGCCCAATGAGCTGCTTCGGGCTTCGACCCCAGCACCCCAGTTTCCAGAGTATGCAGCGTTCTGCACATAAAAAGGATGGCATAGGCTTGATACTCGCTGTCTTCAAGGCGCGCCGGGTTACTCAACATCGGTGCCCACCAGGATTCCAATATCCCTAAGATAGCCTGTTGAATATCATCTGCCGATACCGGGTCAATCAGTGTTGTGGGATCTGGTCCGCCGACAATCACTCCCTGCTCCCGCAGGACATGGCGTTGGATGATCCAGTCACTGCCCTGACGTCCGAGATAGAATTTGCCTTCATTGATCCAGGGGAATTCAAGATCATCGGGGTCAAATTTGCGGATGATATCTTGAGGTATATAAGCGCCCTCAAGTTTAGCGGCAAATTTCAAACCGCTGATGGCTAAGCTGGCGTGCATTTTTCCAAGCGCATCAATTTTATTGTCTGAGAGTTCATCACTCGTCACCACAAGAAAATCAATATCGCTGGTTTCTGGATTGAAACCGCCGCTGGCCAAAGAGCCGTAAAGGTACAGACCAATGAACTGCTTTCCCAGTATCATTTGCACATTTACTAACAAATTTTGCAGTAGGCGGTTTACTTCAAGATAAGATGTAGTTTGTTGTATTTGCACTAACATTTTGTTGTCCTATTATTTCCGTGAACGGCGCGTCCTATCTTGATCTACATTCAGGTCGCTATCCGTTGCGGTGCAGTTTTCCGGTTCGCTTGGCGTAACGTTCAGCTTGCTCGAAAACCCAAAGCCCTGACGGAATGGCAATCACGCCCATCAACAGTGCTGGCCAAATGTGCGGCCAAAGCGCTCTAGAAGGTGTTCCATCAAGCAGCGCTGAGCGCACGCCGGTCAACACATAGGTTGCTGGACTGAAAACGCCAATCTTCTGCAAGTATTCAGGCAGTACCTCAATTGGGTAGTACACCCCGGAAACCAGCAGCAGTAGGGCAATCACAATATGTGTCATTTGTGCACCGCGCTCTGGGAAGAGCAGCGGTAGCGTTGAGGCCATGATGCTGATCCCGATGAATGAGAGACAACCTGCAAGCAGCATCAGCAAGCCGCCCCAAAGGTTTGCGTTGCTCAGATCGATATCAAATATCAATACGGTGACGCCCAAGATCACACCAGTGAAGAAGAGGCTGTAAAATACGGCGAAGAATGTTTGTCCAGACATATGCGTTATCCGTCGGATGGGGGCCATTAAGGTGTACTCGATGGTCCCTTCCCAACGTTCAATGCTGATGATCTCTGTGATCCAGTAGAAAATGGTTGAGAGATAACGCCAAACCAGCGTACCAATCACCAGGTAAAGTACCAAGAAGCGTCCATCGACATTGTCACTGCCGCCCAGGTATTCCATCCCCAAACCGATAAAACTCACCGAAAGGCTGTTGGCGATAGAGTAGACCATCCAAACCAGCTCCCAGGTCCAGTAGCGTTTGACTAAGTTAAGGTTGCGCTCTACAAAAGCGTAGGATGCGCGAATTTGATGTACTGCTGTTGACATAATTAATACCTTTGTTCTATGTTTTATAGTTTTCTTCCAACCAGGCCGCTTTTAAGATTCCCATATAGATGATATCCCAGCGGCGGCCATCTCGGTTTAAGGCATCCCGTTCACGTCCTTCTACCTGGAAACCGGCTTTTTCGTAGGAGCGGATTGCCCGTTCGTTATAGCCAAAAACGTTCAGCGTTACCCGGTGTAAATTCAATTCCGTGAAGGCATATCGCAGCATGATGCGCATTGCGTCAGTGCCATAGCCTTGACCCCAGTACTGTTCTTCACCCAGGCCAATCCCAACCCATGAATTACCATGAGTCCAGGAGATGCCGTCAAATCCGATAAATCCGATCATACGATCATCATCCAGTGTATGGATAGCAAGCATGATATCGTTGCTTACTTCTTTGACCAGCATTTTTTCAAGCCATTTTTCTGATCCTTTAGCAGAGAAAAGTTTGGCCGGGTCGCTGTCCAATAAACGGGCATAAGTAGAATTTTGCCCCCACCGGGCAATAGTTTTCCCCATCATCTTGGGGTCAATCGCCACCAGGCGCACTTTTTCTCCTTGAAACAGTGTCGCACTCATATTTGACGCTCCTTTTGTAGTAACCCAAGGTGAATCAAATCCCACCGCTGGTTGTCGTGATAGATTCCTTCATGTTGACGTACCTCTTCAACAAATCCGACTTTTTGGAACAGCTTTAGTCCGGTTGTGTTTTCTTCTGAAATCGCGGCTGAAAGGCGGTAGAAGCTGAGCTCATCAAAAGCATAGCGCACGAGTAATTTTAAAATTTCAGTGCCGTAGCCCTGACCGCGATCTTCCGCGTCACCAATCCCCAACTTAAGCCAGCCGCTTTGATTTGCCCAGCTTATGCGGAAGATATCTCCAAAGCCGATCAAACGATCATCTGCTTTGGCATGTACGGAAAAATAGAACCGTTGATGATTCTCAGTTTCTTTTTCAATCGCCTCAAACTGCTTTTCGATCCTTACTTTTGGCAGCGGTAGAACTGGGGTGGTTACCAGGCCTCGCATATAGATCGGATCATGCGTCCACTTTGACACGATTTTGACATCTTTTTGATGATCAATAGGTCCAAAGTAGATATTTTTTTCGTGGAATAACGATTTCTCAGATTTCATGTTGTTGATCTCCATTTATTTTTTTTCATCATCCGATTTGAATTCTCGCCCGGTCAGCGCCAAGAACACATCTTCCAGCGAGGTTTCACCCCCGTTGGTGCTGGGAACAAGTTTTTTCAAATGTTCAGGCGTGTCCAAAGCGACGATACTGCCTTTGTCCATGATCGCCACGCGATCACAAAGGATATCGGCCTCGACCATATCATGTGTGGTCAATAAGATGGTTGTACCGTGGTCATTTTGTAAACTGCGCACAACATCCTGAACTTCTAGCTTTGAGCGCGGATCCAGCCCGGTAGTGGGTTCATCGAGCAGCAGCACCCTGGGTTTAGATAGCAGTGCCCGAGCGATGGCAACTTTTTGCTGCATACCACGGGACATTTCTTCCATAGGGCGGAAGATGGATCGTTTTTCTAACCCTAGCTGTGTGAGAATTTCCACGACGCGTTTTTGTATTTCACGTCCGCCAATGCCATAGAGGCGTGCTCCATACATCAGGTTTTCCATCGGGGAGAGCTTCTTGAAAAAACTGGCCTCTACAGAAACACGATTGATCAACTTTTGCACATCCAGAGGCTGCTTAACCACATTGTGCCCAAAGATTTGGATATCACCATCATCAGGAAGCAGCAGGGTGGCCATCAGGCGAATCAAAGTAGATTTACCTGATCCATTGGGCCCTAAAACACCAAAGATCTCACCTTCTTCAATTCTGAATGAAACTTGGTTTACTGCAACAATGGGCGCTTTTTCTTTCTGTCCATTTTTCTTGATTTTGAGCGCTCGTTTCCAAAGCGGCATGCCTGGTTTTCCAAATTTTTTGTGTACATTATTTACGATAATTGCTTGCGACATCTTATGCTCCTCAATAATTTCTTTATGAAAACAAAACAGCCACGGGGTCTGGCGTACCCGTGGCTGCGAAAATGACGCAAAAATTGATATAAAAAAACCACGGGGTTGTGAAGCACACCCGTGGCTGGAATTACTTTCTAAGTGAAAGGGTCAGGCAATAGGCGCACTACGACAAGGTAAAACGAATCCACCACTAACAGCGGACTTGCGTAATCGAATGGTGTAAATGTAGTTGTTCACGTAGCGCGTCTCCTTTTTTAGATTTTGGAACTTGCTCAGTCTAACACGCGTTTTTAACGGTGTCAAGATAATTGCTGGACGAAAACGAGAATTTTAGAGATTTAGAAGTTAACACAATTATGCTACAATCTGAGATGGAAGTGCACTGTATGATAATGAAATCTGATATCCGTCCCTCTCCAATAGCTGGTCACTGGTACCCTGGCGATGCTCGTAAACTGAGTGCCGAGGTGAATGCATACCTGGATTCAGCTGAACTGCCTGAGGACATCGGTGAAATCATTGCTTTGGTTGCACCCCATGCTGGTTATCGTTATTCGGGAGCCGTTGCTGGCCATGCCTTTGCGGCACTGCGTAATACCTCATCTCCAGATCTGGTCGTTGTTGTTTCACCGATGCATAACCCCTATCGGGAACCTTTGCTAACATCAGCACATACAGCTTACAGCACGCCGCTGGGTGAGATTCCCATAGATGCTGCCGCACAGCAGACTCTCAATGGACATATAGAAAAATTATTGGGATACGGGTTTACCGCCATTCGCTTTGACGATGAGCATTCTCTGGAGATTGAGTTACCCTTTTTGCAGAGTGCCCTATCCGACTCGTTTTCCCTTCTTCCTGTGATGGTGCGGGATCAAAGTATTCCCACCATGCGTGCTTTGGGGTGTGCACTGACCCAAACAATAGAAGGCCGCCGCGCCCTTCTTGTTGCTAGCACGGATTTATCCCATTTCTACCCCCAGGAAAAAGCCGAAATGCTTGATGCAGAGGTCCTGCACCAGATCGAAGCCTTAAACCCCGCCGCAGTCATCCAGGCCGAGGAAAACGGAAAAGGTTATGCTTGCGGCCGCGGCGCAGTTGCCGCAGTTCTTTGGGCTGCCCAAGGCCTGGGTGCCGATTCTGTAAAAATTACTAAATATGCCACATCTGGTGACGTCAGCGGCGATTATTCTCGCGTTGTTGGTTACGGTTCGGCTGTTATAATGAAATCTTAGCACCGCCTAAAATAAAATTGATGTGACACTTACCCCTTCATGTATTTGTTTTTCCCTTAAATCCAGAGGGGGCCGATAGTTATAGATCGATAATAGCATCCTTGAATAAATTAATAGTGAGTGGAATATAGATTATGTTTTTTTGGGATTTTATACTTATTCTGGCCCTGGTAATATTAAATGGTCTCTTTGTGGCTGTAGAATTTGCGGTTGTGGCTGCCCGTCGTTCTCGGTTGGAACTCGTCGCTGATAAGAACAGTCGCGCAGCAAAGATTGTTAAACGCTGGTTAGATAATCCCAGCGATCGTGACCGCTTGATTGCTGCAGCACAGCTTGGAATCACGGTTGTAAGCTTGGCTCTAGGTGCTATAGGAGAGAATACATTCGAAGCGCTGCTGGAGCCTTACTTTCACCATTTAATACTGCCATCCTTTTTAACTTCTTTTTCGTCAGTTTTGGCTTGGCTGCCCCTCGTGCTGTCGTTGATTATTGTGACCAGCTTACATGTTGTTTTGGGTGAGCAAGTGCCTAAAGTAGCTGCTTTACATTCTCCGGAAAAAATTGCTCTCATCTTTGCGCCTGCGATGCAAATCTTTAATATAACCTTTAAATGGTTTGTGGATATTCTCGATTGGTCTACTCGTCAAATACTCAAAATATTTGGATTACAGGCGGAAGGTGGGCACTCAGTCCTCTATTCAGTGGATGAGTTAAAAATCATTGTATCCGAATCCGCCGAAAAGGGTATTCTTGAAACCCCCGAGCGGGAGATGCTGCACGCAGTTTTTGATTTTGGTAATACCTTTGTTCGTCAGGTTATGAACCCCCGTACTGAACTATTCGCTTTAGAAGCTGATACACCTCTCAGCGAGAGCATTCAAGCTGCGGTAGGATCATCTTTTTCCAAATTTCCCGTTTACGAAGAAACGCTCGATAAAATTATCGGATTTGTGCATGTACGCGACTTGCTCCGTGCTCATAATGACCCAGCTCAACATGATTGTTTAACTCGGTCTATAGTTCGCGAAGCTATTTTTGTGCCTGAGACTCTCCCACTCCAAAATGTTTTACAAAAATTTCGCATTCGCAGGCAGCATATCGCCATTGTGCTTGATGAATACGGTGGAACGGCTGGTGTAGTCACCTTGGAAGATATCATGGAAGAAATCGTCGGTGAGATCAGCGATCCCTATGACCCACTTCATCCTGAGATTCAAATCCAATCCGATGGGGTTATCCATATTGATGGTCTGACCCTTATTGATGAGGTCAACGATAAAATTGGGCTCAATTTGAGCGACCAACGATATGATACGATTGCCGGGTTTATGCTTGGCAAGCTAGAGCGCATGCCCGCTGTTGGTGATAAAGTACATGTTGGGGATGGGCATTATCTTACTGTTGAATCAATGGATGATATGCGAATTGAGAAGCTTTTGCTCTTCATTGAGACAAAAGAAGCAGTGGAGAAATCAGATTCAGAAGTGGGTTAATAGAACATCTTGTCTGAGGTTTTTTTCTTGAGATGACCGTTTACATAGAAATTGCGGTTCATGTCCCCCACGTATCGGGGAGTTTTCACTACCATTTACCACCCGAACTTGAAGGTCAAGTGGTAAGTGGGCATTTGGTCACCGTACCTTTTGGGAAACAAGTTGTTCAGGGGGTTGTGTTACAGATCGTAGATTTTCCAGAAGTCCCGAAAACGCGCCCAGTTATAGCACTGCTGGATTCTGAACCTGTTTTAACTGCAGCTCAAATTGAACTGGCGCATCAATTGGCGAAACGATCATTCTCACCGCTCTCTGCTTGTATTGCCCTGATGCTGCCTCCCGGCTTGAGCAAAATGGCCGATACCCTCTACCAACTTACAATTCCTGGGACAAATATTACTGCTGACCAACAAAATAAGCTTACCGAAGCTCAGCGCCGCCTATTGGATTTGTTGATTGCCCGCGGTCCACTGCGCGGCCGGCAAATTGAACGTGCTTTGCCGCGTAAACGCTGGCGTGATACTGCCCGTGCGCTGGAACGACGCGGGTGGGTTGTCGCTAAGGCTGTTCTTCAGGCTCCCAGCGTTCGCCCAAAAACTGTCCGTACTGCTTCGTTGGCGTGTACCTCTACCGAGGCTGAAGCACGTCTTAATGAAGTAGGTAAACGAGGTGGTGCTGCCTTGATGCGGCGGCAGGCCATCCTACGGCATCTGATGACAACCACGGAACCTGTGGGTGTGCTGCGCTTGTACGATATCACCCAAGGAAATGCCAGTGATTTAAAAAAATTAGCCGATATGGGATTGATCAAAATTGGAGAGCAGGAAGTGCTGCGTGATCCACTTGCCGAAGTAACCTTCATTCCAACATCTTTTCCACCCTTGACGAAGGCACAAGCAGCGGCCTGGGAACAGATTCAACATGGACTGCAGCACACTAACCTGGGGGATTCAATAAAACCCTATTTGTTGTATGGAGTCACAGGATCTGGAAAAACTGAGGTTTATCTCCACGCGGTCGAAGAAGTCATCAAACAAGGCAGACAAGCCATTATATTAGTTCCGGAGATTGCGTTAACACCCCAAACGGTGCAGCGTTTTATTTCTAGATTCTCAAAACAAGTCGGACTGATTCACTCAAAACTTTCTCCTGGAGAGCGTTACGATACCTGGCGACGGGCGCGCTCAGGAGAAATATCCATTGTGGTTGGTCCGCGCAGTGCTTTGTTTACCCCGTTTGACCGCCTTGGTTTGATTGTTCTAGATGAGTGCCATGACAGCTCTTATTACCAGGCCGATCAAACCCCCTCTTACCATGCTCGTGAATTGGCGGCCGATTATGCTCAGCAAGTTAATGCTGTCTGTATTTTGGGGTCAGCAACCCCGGACGTGACCAGTACTTTTCGTGCTTCACAAGGCGACTGGACAGCCTTGAGTTTGCCTGCCCGCATTTTGGCACATCGTGAAGCGGTGCAGCATCAAATGAAAAAATTGGATGGCCAGGAATCTCATTATCATCCTTTAGAGGGGGATGCGCAAATGACCGATTTGCCAGAAGTACAGGTCGTTGATATGCGAGAAGCATTAAAATCCGGCAACCGTTCAATTTTTAGTGCACCTTTACAAACTGCCTTGCATAATATCTTGAACCGTGGACAGCAGGCCATTCTATTTCTCAATCGACGTGGATCAGCCACCTATATTTTCTGCCGGTCCTGTGGTTACTCGCTTAAATGCCCTCATTGTGATACACCGCTAACCATGCATCAATCATCTGCTGAAATGCAGGCTGTCCCTGATTTAATTTGCCATCGCTGCAGCTATAAGCGGAAAACACCTAAAATATGCCCTGAATGTCGCAGCAACCAAATCAAACACTATGGTACGGGTACAGAGCGGGTTGAAGAAGAAGTGAAACGCTTATATCCGGACGCTCGCACACTGCGTTGGGATTGGAGCACTACCCGAAAGAAAGGCTCACACGAAAGCATATTAAACAAATTTTCGATGCATCAAGCTGATATTTTAATTGGCACACAGATGTTAGCCAAGGGATTAGATTTGCCCCTCGTAACGCTTGTGGGCGTGGTGTTGGCCGATGTAGGTTTGAATTTGCCGGATTACCGTGCCAGCGAACGGGTTTTTCAGGTACTCACGCAGGTGGCTGGCCGGGCAGGGCGCAGTCCCCTGGGAGGGCAGGTCATTCTCCAAACCTTCAATCCAGAACATTTCGTTGTTCAAACTGCGGCCAAGCACAGTTATCGTGAATTTTACAAGCAGGAATTAGATCATCGCCGCAGATTAGGCTACCCGCCATTTGCCCATCTGGTACGCCTCGAATTTCGCGGATCAGATGATGATCAACTTGAAGATTCTTTGCTTTCCTTGAAACATGAGATTCAGGAATGGATCTCGGCAGGCAATCACCGCGGGATCGAAATCATTGGGCCAACACCCTGCTTTTTTGCTCGTATGGCGGGAAAATTCCGTTGGCATCTTGTATTGCGCGGTCCCAATCCTGCCCTGATCCTGGAAGGAAAAACTTTACCGGATTGCCGCATCGAGATCGACCCGCCTTCACTGCTTTAACTGCTATAATGGGGGGCGTATCAAAAATCGAACCCGGAAGGTTACGATGAAGCCATTAGAGCATGAAGTTTTGAGCTGGGAAGATGTCAATCGATTAATTGATCTGCTGATCCCACAGTTTGAGCTTGAATTTGAGGGTATGGTCATCATCACTCGTGGAGGCGTGATTCCCGGTGGGTTGCTGGCCGAAGCTTTGGGACAAACGCATATCCTCACTGCCGCGGTAGATTTCCCGGCTGAAATGGAGAGTGCATCAGGAAAACTGTTTGCTTGGCCAAAATTCATCCAATTCCCAAGCGACGACATGCTCACTGGGCGGCGTTTATTGGTAGTTGATGATGTTTGGGGTTCTGGGCGTACCAGCACAACGGTTCGTAATCGTGTAGAAGCAGTTGGGGCTGTGCCTTATACTTGTGTGCTGCACTTTAATCCTTATCGAAACTTATTTGGTACCGCGCGCCCTGATTTCTATGGTGCAGTCACCGATAAACATATTGTTTACCCTTGGGAGATCAATCGCGGTTCCGATCGTATATTAAGTTCTCCATTGGGGGTAGGTTAAAATTACCCTTTTTTAAATCTTAACATCTAAAAAATACTGGATCATGATTCCTATCTCTCTATCCTTGTCTGGATTTCTCTCTTACCAAGACCCTGTTGAAATTGATTTCAGCACATTCGAACTGGCTTGCATTGCTGGTGCAAACGGATCTGGGAAATCATCAATATTGGATGGCATTACCTGGGCTTTATTTGGTAAAGCTCGTCAAGGTGGTGAAGCCATTATTAATACACAATCAGAGCAGGCCGATGTGATATTAACCTTCAGCTATGAGGGCAATATTTACCGCATCCAGCGCACAAATCCGCGCGGCAAGGGTAGTTTATTGGAATTCCATTTGCAGCAGCCTGATTCATCATGGAAGCCGTTAACGGAACGCACCATGCGCGCCACCCAGGAACGCGTTGAAGAAATTTTACGCCTGGATCATGAAACCTTTGTTAACGCAGCCTTTTTTTTGCAGGGCAAGGCAGATCAATTTACGCAGCAGCGAGCGGGTGATCGGAAACGAATTCTTGGCAATATTCTTGGGTTGGAAGTCTGGGACACCTATCGTCAGCGCACAATTGAACGTCGCAAGGCGATTGATCTTGATATCCAAGGATTAGATGGCCGTCTAACTGAAATTCACAGTGAGTTGTCTGAAGAAAATACACGTTTGGCCCATCTGACCAAGATTAAGACTGAGCTGGAGCGGTTAACCAAAGGCCGGAAACTGCAAGCCAATGTTTTAGAGCAGGTCCAGAAAACCGCAGCACAATTAAGTGAGCAGCGTAAAGTTGTTGATCTATTGGTTCAGAAATTAGATGGTGATCAAAACCAGATCGATGAATTGATGTCCAAGGTTGGAGTTCGAGAAAAAGAACGAGATACCTTTGCTCAAACAATTGAGCGTGCGGAAGAGATTGAAAGTGCCCTGAAACAATGGCAGGCAATAGGCGCAGAACTCTCACATTGGGAGCAAGTGGCCGAAAAATTTAGAGAGCATGAGAAAGAACGCGCAGCTCCGCGCATCGAAATTGAAACTGAAAAGGCACGGCTTCTTCAAGAATTGGATAATTTAAAAAGCCAGAGTGCAGAAATTGCGAGCCAGACATCCTTGATCGATGAATATCAATCGCAAGTTGCAGGTATTCAATCTTCGATTGCTGATCTAGATGAACAGCGAGTTCAACGTAGTGACCTTGAGGTAGAGCTTGCAGAAGCTCAGCAGCGCCTGGCTGATGCCAAAGCTGAAAATCCACGCCTTAAAGCTGATATGGATACTCTTAAGGATCGTATTGACCAGCTTGATCAAACCGAGGGTGCTAATTGCCCTGTCTGTGAGCAGCAGCTCAGTCCTGATGACCGTCTTAAGCTGATTGACAAACTTAATGCCGATGGACTCGCAATGGGTGATCGACATCGTGCCAATCGAAAATTGCTTGATGAAGCAGATGATTTAGTAGGTAATTTGAAATCTTCCATTGCTGATATGGCTTCATTGGATGATACCTTTAGACAGCATACCAGAAACCTCGATCAACTCACCTCGAAAATAGCACAAATTCAGACTGCCCAGGATTCCTGGGAAAAAGATGGCGCTCTTCGGACAGCGGAAATTCAAAAGGTTCTGGATGAAGGAAAATATGCCGTAGGAGCACGTGCCGAACTCGACAGCATAGATAAAAAACTTAAGCAAATTGGCTACGATGCTGCTGCACACGATGCTGCCCGACTTGCAGAAGAGGAAGGACGGGCGGTCAATGAAGACTTTCGGAATTTAGAGAAAGCACGGGCAGCCCTGGCACCCTTGGAGAGGGAAATCGCTGAATTTCAAGATCGAATCGCGTCGCTGCGCAGCAGCTGCCAGCAGCTGCAAAAAGAATATGATGGTGCAAAATCATCCCTGGATGAAATTCAGGCGCAAGCTCCAGATATTCGCCAGGCTCAGCGTGATTTACTTGACCTGCAGGAAGAAGAAAATCGCTTGCGTATGGATGTCGGCGCAGCCCGCCAAAAAGTGCAGGTTCTTGAAGAACTAAAGGTACGCCGTGAATCCATTGATGCTCAGCGCGAAACCCTGGCTAAAAAGCGCGCCCAATTCAAACAGTTGGAAACGGCCTTTGGCAAGGATGGTGTCCCAGCACTCCTGATTGAACAAGCTCTCCCTCAAATCGAAGCTAACGCCAATGATATTTTGGAGCGTATCAGCGGTGGTGAATTGTCAATTCGTTTCATTACTCAACGGGAACTGAAAACGCGGGAAAACTTACGCGAAACTTTAGATATTCAAATTCAAGATCGGGTGGGGATCCGTGATTATGAAATGTACAGTGGTGGCGAGGCATTTCGAGTTAACTTTGCAATTCGATTGGCATTATCTGAGGTCCTTTCGCAGCGGGCTGGGGCAAGACTCCAAACCCTGGTTATTGATGAAGGCTTTGGCAGTCAAGATGCCATTGGCCGGCAGCGATTGGTTGAAGCGATTAACCTGGTTAAAAAGGACTTTGCCAAAATCCTAGTCATTACCCATATCGACTCCCTCAAGGACGCTTTCCCCACACGCCTTGAAGTTGAGAAAACCGCCCAGGGTAGTGTTGTAAATATTGTGTGATGGATCTAAGAAAAATATCCAATGGCTGTTGATGTAAATATTCGAAAAAATCTCCAGCGCTTTGCGGCTCTAATGGGATGGAACCGCGCCAGCTATACTTTGATCAGCGCGTTTATTCTGATCATATTTCTCATTATCTACATTTGGTGGCCGTTAGCAGAAGAATATTTAGCCTTGATCGATTGGCATGGACCCTGGTGGCTTATGATCGATTGGCTCCTATTCGGCATTTTTGGTTTTATGTCGCTGCTGATCATGGCTGGTGCCGATTTACGAGTGGATGCTTTAATTATTTTTGTTGGTTTTGTGGGTGGTTTGGTGATCGAAAGCTGGGGTACACAAACTGAAATCTGGTCGTATTACACGGCCGAACGTCCACCATTATGGATTATTCCTGCCTGGCCGATTGCTAGCCTTGCCATTGACCGCATGGTGAGATTCTTGAGACGCTGGTTTATGAGATCGAAAAAGCAAGACTTGACCCCAAATAGAAATATGATTAGGGGCAAGGTTTTGCTGCCATCCTGGGTGTTTACTGTAATTTATTGGCTGATCTTTCCATTTTTCTATGCTTTGATGGTATCTTTCGTTTGGGCGACGATTGATAAGTCACTGACCGTGATGGCACTGGTCTTGGTCGCGTTTATGATCTTCACCCCCACAAATCATCGCCTTGCGGTACTGACATTTTTGGCAGGTTCAGGGTTAGGATATTTTCTTGAATTATGGGGGACAACGCGCCTCTGTTGGACATATTACACGCAGGAAACACCACCCATTTTTGCTGTTTTTGCTCACGGTATGGCGGCGGTGGCTTTTTGGCGCACGGCATTGGTTGTTGATCTTCTCGGCCGCTCATTATTTGGGCTCAAGTTAATAAAACCAAAATCCCCATTGCAATAACAGCACCCACAATTGAAGCGATAAAATTGACCCAATCATTATTTAACCAGGACCATCCGCGCTGCGGGATGGTTGCTGTGCCGCAAGCGTGGGTAGGATACCGCTCGGTTTCTTTTTGGCATGCCGGGCAGGTAAAGATAGCCTGGATTGTGGCCCCCAGCAGGGAATCAAAGAATGCGCCGCACATACCACCAAGTGTAACTGAAAGCATCAGAATTATAGCCTTATCTTGAAAGAGGAAAATTGCACCAAACACGCTAATGACTGCCGCACCCCCCAATGTTGCCAATGTCCCCAATAGGGATACCGCTCCTGAAGTACCAGTTACGACCTTTTCACCTGTTGTGATTAATCTTGGAGCGTGTTTATTGAGCACCCCTAATTCCGTAGCCCATGTATCTGCAGTCACGGTTGCCATCGCCCCAAGATAGGCCGCCCAAATCCATACGTTTTGTGGATAGGTATAAGCCAAAATTGCCGCTGCAGATCCTGCGCCGCCGTTAGCCAAGACTTGTGCCCAATCTCTGCGGCTCCCTTTGGAGAACTTCTCATGCAGGTTGGATTTTCGCTCCTTGAACATTCGAGAAAGGGTGCTGGATGAAACGAAGAAAATCAGCAGTATGATTGCCCATGATACTCCACCCAATCCCCAAATAATCCATCCAACAAAGGCCGCAGCGATTGTTCCTGATGGGTTTAAAGCTTTTAATCGGTAGGCGATACCGGCAATGCTGACACCAAATATTAAACCAGTAAATAATTGCATAAACCTGTGGATAACCTTAGAAATTCCTGTGGATAAGTTGTTGGAAGCTGTGGAAAATTAGATCCCCCGCAGCATGCTGTTAATGGCAAATAAGAAGATGGTAACCACCAAAACGCTGTTTCCCCAGAGTATATATGCCCAGATTTGTTGATCTTCTCTGCGGTACAAGAAGAAACCTAAGATGCTGTTGAATATATATGCCGAGATGCTCAAGAAAGGCAGCAGCATTAATTGAATGCTTGGCAGCGGTTCATTGGGTAACCCTTGAGGGGTGAACCCCAAAGAGATTTGATTGTATTTACCGATCGCTAAACTGGTCCAGGCTAAGAGCACCAGACATAATATCGCCCCAGCTATTAGAAGGTAACGGGCTGGCAAAGTTTTCCATACCCGGGCCCAGAGAAAACTAGGGTATATAGATTGCGATATTGAGACATTTAGCGATCCTAGTTCGATTATCCGTTGATGCGCTTGTAGAAAGGCATTCGGGTCGCTGGGAGAAATTGCGTAGATGCGCTCTGTTGTGCTGATTAGCAAAAGATTATCGGTTTTTGTCGCTAGAAATTCAACCAGGCGTCCATCGGGAATCCGGCGCTGCCCAAGAATAGCTCCCGGCCAACGCAGCCAGGGAAGTCGAATCGGGGTTTCTAAATCGCTGGCAGGAAGAATCCATTCGATATTATTCATTGGAATCACCTCTACTCGCCAGCCCCATTTCAATTGCAGATCATCTCGCGCTAAGATGTATTGAGCGTTGTGCAGGGTATAAATTCGGTAGCTAAGAAATGGTACCAAAGGTAATGCCAGCAGTGTGGGAATCAATTCAATCAAGAAAGCCGGTCCAACCTGCGCGTTTGGTACTCTCACCAGACCCCACAGTCCACCAGCAGTTAAGAGGATGATCATCGCTGTATGGAATAGTCGCCCCCTAATAAGTGGTGGGTAGAAGATGGTTTTCTCGCTCATAGGAGCTATTTATACCATGATTATCACTGACAATAATTTGTGTTTGTTGATCTTTTTAATAAATCCGTTTTTGGATATTTTTCTTCGAACATCCAGTGCCAGGATAAAGAAATTCTTATAAAAAATAGGCTGCTTGCACATCCTTCCCCTTGCCTGTATAATATCAAAAACAAATGTTCTAAGGGAGTGTCGGTGATATGGCACTAAATTTCCAGCAAGTACGTCAGCAAGTTATCGAAATGGGCGGTAAAGCTCCTCAACGCGAGCGCCATTTACATTCATTGCAGGCGACAGCCTTAAAGACTCTTAAAAGTGTTGCCCAGGATATAGATGTCTTGCGGTCTAAAGTAGAAACTGTGCACAGCTTAAATAAATATTTACGCTGTGCTGTTCCGGGGGATGATCCATTAGATAAAATTTACGCATGTCCCTCTCTGCCTCAAAATATTACCGTTTTGGCCGCCGACGGCTCACAAATTAATCCCGATCGCCACGCTTCCATAGATTTTTCTTTGATCAATGTGGGTGCAATACAAATGCAAATTGGATCACCTGATCCACCGCTTACCACGGTTCGCTCCAAATTACTTTATCACGAAAAAATTGATTCCTCTTCAAACTATATTACTGAAGAACTGGTCGCCCTTTTGCGTGATTTGCATGAGCGCACGTTGTTGGCAGAGCTGGCAGAAGACATTGAATTGCCTATCATTACCCTGACGGATGGACCTCTTGAACTTTGGGTAGGGCGTGATGGGGTTTCTACACCCAGGTCCTTTCAAGAACATTTCGAGGAATATCTGAACGCATTGCGAGCTTTACAGGCTGTCGGTGCTTCCACAGCTGGATACATTGATAAGCCGCGCGGCGATCTATTGATTCGCTTGTTAGAGATTGCACTGCTTCCAGATGATCAGCTTGATCAGGGAGGTCGAGATTTTCGTCCGTTTAGGGGACTGACAGATACAGATTTATTTACCAAGATCTTGGATTCTCACCAGCGTTCAGCTGTTTTTGCGATTCAGTCTCGTAATGCTAAAAAATATGAAGACAGCTTAGCTTTGCATTTCTTTTATTTGAATGTGGGACAGGATCAAAAGCATCCCGCCATAGTAAGGGTTGAAATCCCTGCCTGGGTGGCCTACAAACCTCAAATGTTGGATGATTTGCACGCCGCTCTGATACAGCAATCCCAGGTCCTTGGTCAACGTGGTTACCCCTATTTGCTCCATCGTTCTCACGAGGTCGCAGTGGTATCCCTGGACGAGAAACGACAGGTTGAAAATATGATCGCCCTTGAATTCCATAAACAAGGGGTCTCAGTAGGGCAGGAATCTCATAAGCAAAGCCACAAAAATGCCAGTCTGCAAAGAGGAAGGTATGCCGGATGACACAAGCGATTGAAATTGGACGTCTACTGCGTGCGGGGACTGGTGGATTTATCTTAGGCTGCCGCGTATCCCAATTAGATTCACCTATTTTCGGGGGATTAGTTCGCGTCCCCCTGGGCAATGATTTCCAGGTTTACGGTATCATCTACGATATCCACATTGATGATGATGGCATTGTGCGCCAATTAGTTACCGCTGACGGTATAGATGATGCTGTGATTGCTGATAACCGTATAAATCGCAATGTGCCTGTAGAAATCAGTGTGCTCACGGTGGGCTATCAACAAAATGATCGCATTAGACACTTGCTGCCGCCGCGACCGCCCCTTAGTCTGGATCTGATCTATCAGTGCAGTGCTGAGGAATTACGGCAGTTTACTTCAGTTGGTCGTTTTGGTTACTTCCGACATATTTTGCGTACCAGAGAAGCCCCTGTTGGGGAGCTGCTGGCCGCTCACCTTGAGCAGGCTCATACGGCTCATCTCGAAGGTCATGATCCCCTTTGGATTAAGCGTGCTGTTAAAAAACTGATTACTTTGCTGCGAGATGATTATCCTACCTTAATGAAAGTTTTAGATTCTCTCAGTGACGCTGTGGAACTCTAGATTCTCAACGCTATCTTACGTACCAGATCAGGAAAAAACTTATGTCAAATAAATCTCAACATCCATCCATTGGATATATTGTGGGCGGTGGGCTAAAAGAAAATCTCCGTGTGCGGTTAATAACACCCCCTCATGAAGTGCAAGAAGGGGCTTTTGTTGTCATTGAGAGTGGCGATTGGCATTTCTACGGATTGGTGACTGATTTACAATTGGCCGCAGCAGACCCTCGATTCGCCGCTGAAGAGCAAAGTGAAGATCGACTCTTACCAGCACTGGCCAATTTATTACATGAAGGTACGTTATTTACCAATCTCGAAATCCTACCTGCCTTGATGTTTGAAGTTGGTCCTGATCCCGATGTAGATGCCCAGGCTTATCAGGAGTGGCGCTTGGCATTAGGTGATCGTACGCCTCGACCCTTACCGGTAAAAACCGTCCCCCTCCATCATGCACCCGTGCGCCTTGCTTCAGCAGGTGATATTGCTGAAATATTTGGCAAAGATGAAAAAGTTAATTTTGTCATCGGCGAAACCCGCGAGCAGGGCCACCCTGTGCGCGTTAATTTAGCTAAATTTGTGCAGCGTTCATCCGGCATCTTTGGTGCCACGGGCACTGGTAAATCTTTCCTCACCCGCATGATATTAGCAGGGTTGATCCATTACAACGCCGCCTCCATCATGATTTTTGATATGCACAACGAATATGGTCTTGATGATATCGCCTCAGACACGGGCGAGCGGGTAATTGGTTTGAAAACCAAATTCCCGGCCAAGGTACGAGTGGTTGGGTTAGGCAGCGGCGCAACTATTCGAGAGCAGGTGCCTGATTTTAATTTGGAAATTAGTGCAAGTGATATCTTGCCAGCTGACATTGAGCTTCTCTCTCGAGAACTAAACTTGCGTGAAACCACACCCACTACACTAGATGCTCTTATAAAAACCTTTGGTGCTGATAAATGGTTTACCGCTTTTCGAGAGATGCATCAAGAAACCACCTTTAATGAAGACGGTAAACGTATTCCGGCAAATGGGTCTATCGCACAATGGGCCAATGAAGAAGGTGTCAATATTATGGCTGCCGAAGGTTTGCACAATAAATTGAGACGGGTATTTAATTTGCCCTATGTTGTGGAAAACCCAGCCGCAGATAGCATTGGCGAAATTGTTAAAGCACTTGAAGCCGGGCAGCATGTTGTGCTTTCTTTTGGAAAATATGAGCGCGATTTAGATTATTTGCTGGTATCTAACCTGATCACACGAAAAATACGTTCCGCATGGGAGCGTAAGACCAATAATTTCCGCTCTAAAAAGAAAGATGAACCGCGCCCATTGGTGATTGCTGTTGAAGAGGCGCATAAATTACTCAATCGTGAAATGGCTGGACAAACATCATTCAGCACCATCGCTCGTGAGATGCGCAAATATTACGTCACTTTGCTAATTATAGATCAGCGTCCATCGCAAATTTATGATGAAGTAATGTCGCAGTTAGGGACCAGAATTTCTGGGTGGTTGGGCGATGATGACGATATCCGGTCTGTTCTCTCAGGACTTTCCGGACGAGAATCTCTCCGAGGTATGTTGACCCGATTGCAACCCAAGGAAGAGGTTTTGCTCCTGGGTTGGGGAGTTCCAATGCCATTACCGGTTCGCTCCAGACGTTATAATGACTCTTTTTGGGAGCAGCTTCTTGGGAAAAAGGAATCTAATAAAGGATTTGACCCCAACGAAATTATTGGTGAATTGGGGTTTAATTAAGGGTTTTTAGAAAGCGCCAAGCTTGTTTATAGTAATTATTGAA
The DNA here is from genome assembly GCA_039714275.1 of Chloroflexota bacterium. GTDB lineage: Bacteria > Chloroflexota > Anaerolineae > Anaerolineales > UBA11858 > JBDLJO01. The sequence goes on from JBDLJO010000008.1 coordinate 23,259, forward strand.
ATCTGGGGTAGCCCCAGTCAAAAAAATCACCATCTAATGACCTGGAAAAATATTTTCTAGGTCATTATTTTTATTCAAATGTAAATAAATAACAGGGACAAATGTCAAAGCAATTGGGAAATTTGCCACTAGATAATATTGTGTTCGGAAGATAAAGTTGAGGGACATCAAAATCTCAATACCGAATTCAATCAATATGACCATGCTGAAAAAAGAAATTTCCTCCTTAAAAATCTTTGAGAACTTTAGCCCTAGCCAATTAATTGAGATAGAGCCGCTCATTACCTTAAATAAATTCGCCAGTGGTGAATCTGTTTTTAATCAGGGTGATCCGGCTAAGTATATTTGTGTTATTCTTGATGGACAGGTTGATATTCGTTTTAAACCTGATGATGGCGAATTGATCTCGGTAGCTCGTCTTTCTCGTGAAGGTGTATTTGGATGGTCAGCGGCATTTGGCAGCGGTACTTACACATCGGGAGCCATCGCGATTACAGATGTTAAGCTTCTTTGTGTCAGTGGTGAAAATCTAAAAAAATTAAACAAAGATAACCCAAAAACGGGTAAACTTATGCTGGATCAACTGGCGAAAATTGTTAGCAAACGTCTTGATCGTACCAATGCCCAAGGACGCGATCAGGTAGCGGCCATGTTGGAACATGGCTTAAAAAATGGTATCAAACCATTAGGAGGCTGAACATGTCTGAGACGACAATAGCTCCCAATTCACATTCGAGAGAAGAAATGGTCCGAGGTTTAGTGGCTCAAATTGGTGCCTATATTGAGCAGTATCACGGCGGCTCAGCTGAAATGATTTCTTTAGAAGGTAATCAATTAACGGTCCGTTTGGGCGGTGCCTGTATCGGCTGCCCGCTTTCAACATCGACGCTTCAAGGTTGGGTTGCGGGTACGATTAACCAATTCTTTCCTGATATCAAGGTTGTTGGCGTAGAAGACAAGTGAGGTGAACTTATGTTTGGGTTTGGTGATGTAGTTACTTATTTAGGATGGGGATTGCGCCTGGTTGGCATGTTTTTCTTTGGCGTATCTGTAGGTTGGTTTAGCTGGCGTACTTTTACTGAACCCGAACGCGACTGGAAAATTCAAGCGGTTGCCTATCTTGGGTTCTTGCTCTTCGCTGGCATTGTTCTTCGTTATGCGTCCGCAGGTAGTATAGGTGTCTTTCTATTTAGCTCTGCAGTCACTCTGCTCTTTTTGGGATTGCGCAGCGAAGGGGTTTTCAATAGAAATAAAAATTCCGATGAAGACGAATAACCAGTAATTTTTTAAATCAAAAACGGGCATCCAAGTTCCGAGATGCCCGTTTTTTGTTTAATTGATTTAAACAATTTATGCTTCAGTTCCAAATTCTCCAAGCGGATTGCGTGTCAGGAAATCTTCAACCATCAAGATATTATCCCCGGCTCTCTGAATGGTCCTGAGTAAAGTGCTCATGGTGGAAATTTCTTCAAGTTGTTCCGTGACGAACCAGCGCAAAAAATCTTGGGATATATAATCGCTGTCTTTGACAGCGATATCCATTAGATTATTAATTTGGCTTGTGACTTCGGTCTCCCAATCCAGCGCTAGTCGTGCGGCTTCTTCGGCAGACTTGAAATTGGATTTCGTAACAGGGATGGCCGGAATTTGCACCATACCGCCGGTTTCAACGACATAATGAGCAAATTTCATTGCGTGTTCTTTTTCTTCTTCCGCCTGGCGATAGAAAAAATCTGCTAATTGAGGCAGGTCGTCGCCGTCAAAATAGGACGCAATGCTGACATATTGTAAACTGGCTCCAAACTCGGCACCAACTTGAGCATTAACAGCTGCTTCTAATTCTTTACTGATTAACATTGAGGGGCTCCTTTGAGAATAATTAATTGAGCTAATTATACACTGCCCCGGCAAATTAGAAACTAAAACTTGTCCAATCAGTTCCTGTGATGATCGATATGGCAAATATTATCGAAATCACTAATAAAATAAATCCGCACCCGCAGCCAGAACACGAACAGCCGCGTTTGAATCCAAATCGCTCTTGCAGCCAGTCAAAAACCTGATCCAAGAGAACCAACTTTAAAATACCGGATAAGCACCCTGGTTTTCTATCCATTATAAGAACTCCTTTTTGGCGTTAGAGGCATCCCAAAGCTAAGATGCCTTTATAACGGAAGCACAGTCATCAACTATACGCTGAAGATGCTCCCCTGTTGCATAAATATTTTCAAATTGAATGATTAATTATACGATTTCAATCTTGTTGCCTTCAACCACTTCACCAATCTTCCACAAAGGCTGTTCCATCTCCTGGGCTTCACTAAGCACTGCATCAGCTTTTTCAGCAGGGACAGCCAGCAGCAGCCCGCCGCTTGTTTGGGGATCGAAAAGCAGCAGCTGCTCATATTCTTCAATTTCGCGACTGAACTGTATATGGGCTTGGAAATATAGTTTATTATCCGAAGCCCCTCCCGGGAATATATATGCCTCCGCATACCGTTGAGCACCTTCTAAGAAGGGTAAAGCATCCCATGTCAGACGCAGCCCAACACCCGATGCCTCAGCCATTTCCCAGGCATGACCCAGCAGGCTGAATCCTGTGATGTCTGTTGCTGCTCGTACGCCAAACTTAGTTGCTAGTGCTGCAGCATCCCGGTTAAGTTGCATCATCCAGGACGTAACATCCTCAATATCTTCTATGGAAGCCTTTTGGTTTTTTATAGCCGTGGTTGTGGTGCCGAACCCCAGAGGTTTGCTGAGCATCAGGATATCACCAGGGTATGCGTTGCTTTTTGACATGATTTTGTCGGGATCCGCCAGACCGAGGACGATTAACCCGTACTTTGGTTCCTGATCTTGAATGGTATGCCCGCCTGCGACTACAACGCCTGCCTCGCGCGCTTTCTCAGCGCCGCCGCGCAGTATCTCGCCTAAAATCTCTGCAGGTAAATTTGGGGGTAGTGCGGCGACATTTAATGCCAAGAAAGGTACCGCCCCCATAGCATAAATATCCGAAAGGCTGTTAGCCGCCGCGATTGCCCCATACTCATAGGGTGAATCCACTACCGGGGTGAAGAAATCTGTCGTTGCTACCAGCGCTTGTCCGTTATCCAATTTCCAAACTGCTGCATCATCAGGCGCGTTGATACCCATCAGCAAGTTGGGATAATCATCAGCATTGAAGGTGTTTTCAATAGGGCGCAGAACCTGCGCCAGCGTTTCCGCGTTGAGTTTAGATGCTCAACCAGAGCAGGTGGATAGTGCTGTTAGACGGATTTTTTCTTCAGATGGTGTCGGGGCATTGATTGTCATATATAGATTTTACTTCGAGATTTGACTTGTCGCAATTGATTCATTATCAAAAATCCACGGAAGACGGCATCAAAGATGATTGGCATCCTCCGTGGATAATTATTCATGAGAGCATCGCTAACTTACGGGGTGCTGTCTGCACCAAGATTTTGTAATTCTGGCAGCGGCAGTAAGAAAGGATTGTCACTCGGCAGCAGCATAACCTGGATGCCGGGGCCCAATTTTTGGATATATTCCAGAAGCAAAACATCTGGATTGGCCTCAATGGCCTGCGCCAATAACTGCAGCGCTTCGGCCTCAGCCTTGGCTTGGATCAAACGTGCCTCAGCCTCGGCTTGAGCGTTGATCAGCAGTGAATCGGCCTCACCCTGGGCTCGGATCACAGCCGCATCGGCTAA
>JBDLJO010000009.1:0-25192 GCA_039714275.1 Chloroflexota bacterium
CTTTCGTTAAACAGGACAGCATTGTTCAAAAAGGAACGGGGTGGATGAACGATGATAGTGCAACAGCAATAAAATATGAATGCGTGAATGAAAAAAATATTTTTTGTGGGGATATAATAATTTCAAAGGATAAAGTAGTTGATATTTACATGAGTGTATATTATGACTTGCCTCTTTCTCTAGTGATAGATGAATTGGGTGAGCCTGAATATATTTCTTATTATGATCCACATCATTTTACTGGGTGTGATATTGCTCTTGTATGGCCACAAATAGAAATTGGTGTAGGTATTGAATCTGAAGAAAAATGTCCTAAACCAAACACAAAAATCAACCCTAATATTATGGTAACTAGTCTTTCATACACAATCTACGAAAGATTTGCTCTTGTTGCCGAAGAAAATAAAAGTCCGTGGCCTGGATTTGTGCAACCATAGATTTGGCGGCGGTCTTGGAGACCGCCACCAACAAATCGTGAGTGGAATAATCACCACCAACTACACCCTTGATATGGCTGCTGGCTTGGCCCAAGTGCTGGCTGAAGGCACCAATACCTACCTGTATGGGTACGGTCGCATATCGCAGTACGCTGCCAACACATGGACAGATAAACAAAAATGTGCAATAATGTGTGCATAATGTAATGATATACGTTACAATATGCACACAACAATGAAAAAACCTGATATTGACACACTGTATCAAATTGCGGAAGATCAGGCTGGTTATTTTACAGCAAAACAGGCTTTAGAAGCCGGTTATTATCGCCAGCGACTGTATGATCTCGCTAATCGAGGTCAATTTATGCGCGTCCAGCATGGGATCTATCGTCTGGCTCGTTTCCCAGCCTCACGGTTCGAAGACCTTTTTATAGCCAGCCTACGAACTGGACCAGATTCAGTTGTTTCGCATGAAAGTGCACTGTCGGTGTATGATCTCTCGGATATCCTTCCTACTAAAACCCATATCATCATACCCAGAACTGGCTCACGCCGCCGGAAGGGTATCCAACTTCACACACACAAACTGGGTGAGGATGAAATCTCGCAAAGAGAAGGTCTTCGCATCACTACGGTGGAACGCACCATTGCTGATGTGATCGTTGGCGGTGCCTCTTACCAACATGCGCGCCAGGCAATCCAAGAAGCCCTGCAGCGGGGTCTGACAACAAAAAGCAGGCTGCGCAAACAAGCCGAGGAGCGCAAAGGACGAGCACTAAAAACCATTACACAAATCCTTGAGGAACAATGATCATGAAATATACTACTGGCGGGGCCTTCAGAAGAGCTCTTGAAGATCGGCTAAAAATTATTCAGAATTCTGAAAATATGCCATTGGTTCGTTTGCGAAAGCAGGTGGCTTTTGAGCGTTTCATCGCTCGTCTGCAAACGATCCAGCCAAATACCTGGATACTCAAAGGTGGTTTGGCAATGCAACTGCGTTTTGGAGTTCAATCCCGTACGACCAAGGATATTGATCTGTTGACTAAAGAGTTAGCTGTTAATATCTTCGATTCTTTGTTAGAAGCTGCAGATCTCAACAAAGGTGACTGGTTCACCTTTGAGGTGAGTCAAACGGAAGATGTGCCTCAAGATGTGTTCGGTGGATATCGCTATCATATTCAATGCAGGCTAGATGGACGTATTTTTGAAGCTTTTAATGTTGATGTAGGTGTGGGGGATATACTAGTAGAAGGATACGATATATTGCACTTTGATCCCATTCTTGATTTCGCGGGCATTACATCAACGGAAGTACCCTGCTATCCGGTCACACAGCAGATTGCGGAAAAGCTGCACGCTTTAACACGAGAGTATGCGTCCGGTGGAAGTACGCGGGTGAAAGATGTTGTGGATATCTTGCTGCTAGCTGGTCTGGGTGGTATTAATGGAGTGATGCTCTCAAAGGCTATCAACGGTACCTTTGAATTGCGTAATACACATCCAGTACCCAATGAAATGCCAGCATTATCAAAATCCCTGCGCTATAAATACGATCATTTGGCAAAAGAGCTTAACTTGGCAATTAATAATTTTGATGATGCTGACAACGCGCTGGCTGATTTTATTGAACCAGTTTTTCGGAGTGATGATCCTGGAATGTGGGATGTTGAAACTTGGCGTTGGAGATAATCCTCCGGAGAATCAAAACGAGCGTGTGAAATCACGCCGCAACCTACCCTGGGCGATCTGAGGTATTCTGCATATAATAGCAGGCGCAAAAATAGTATGTAAACGAGAATGAGGTACGGATGGATGATCTACTCGCCCGTCTCCGCGTAAGTGAGACCAAAATTCAAAACCTACTGGTGCGTCTTTGACGCGGCCGGAAAAGAAGCACAGTATAAAAAGCTCCAAAAGGAATCGGAAAGCGCTACCCTGTGGGATCGACCTAACCACGCTCAGAAAGTGATGAGAAAACTGGCCCGCCTGGGGGAAAGGTTAAAGGGATGGCAGCAGCTAACAGAACGAATCAGCGATGCGATATTATTGGCCGAGATGGACGATGAATCGCTGCGCGGTGAGTTGGAAGCCGAATTAGAGGAGATTGAAAGCGAATTAGAGCGCCGTGAATTTAACGCGATGCTTTCCGGTCCTTATGATCGGGGCAATGCGTTATTGGCGATCCATGCCGGGGCGGGCGGCACCGACTCGCAAGACTGGGCGGCGATGCTGCAGCGCATGTATCTGCGCTGGATGGAACGGCATAACTATAAAACGGAAATCATTGACATCACGATGGGCGAGGAAGCCGGCCTGAAAAGCGTGACGATTGGCGTGAGCGGCAACTACGCTTACGGCTATTTGCGCTCGGAGAAAGGCGTGCACCGGTTGGTGCGCATCTCCCCGTTTGACTCCAACAGCCGGCGGCATACCTCCTTCGCGATGGTGGAAGTGCTCCCCCAGGTTGAAGATGATGCCGGCCTGGAGATCAATCCCAGCGATCTAAAAGTCGATACCTTCAAATCTGGCGGCGCGGGCGGTCAAAGCGTGCAGAAAAATGATACTGCGGTGCGCATCACCCATGTTCCAACAGGAATTGTGGCCTCCTGCCAGAATGAACGCTCACAAACCCAAAACAGGGAAACAGCGATGAAAGTGCTGCGAGCGCGGCTGCTGGCGATCAAAGAAAAAGAGAAAGCAGAAAAGCTCGAGGAACTGCGCGGCGAGTACACCAAAGCTGAGTGGGGCAGCCAAATCCGGTCTTATGTGCTGCACCCCTATAAATTGGTCAAAGACCACCGCAACAACTTTGAGGTAGGCAATGCGGAGGCGGTGCTGGACGGCGATCTGGACGGTCTGATCGAAGCTTATCTGCGGGATGATGTGGGCAGTAAAAAGAAGTAAGAAAGGTTAACTTGACAGGAAAGCCCGCTTTCCGTATAATCCAGCCGCCTATTCAGTGGATAGGTTTTTAAATTGAATCTATAGGAAACCAGCAGGAGTAAGACAATGGCTCTGCCAAAGCAAAGAACTTCATCAGCAAGACGCGATCGACGGCGCTCACATGATGCGCTAAAAGCTAAAAAATTAACCCAGTGCACCAACTGCGGCGAAATGCGTTTACCCCACCGGGTATGCCCAAGCTGCGGTCACTATAAGGGTCGTGAAGTCGTCGTTGTTGAAGACTAAAAAATAAAGAGAGCCGTGACTATCGCGGCTCTTTTGCGTTAACAGTAGTATATATTCCTGCCGGGCTTTGGGGCCCGGTTTTTATTTACATCAATAAGGAAATTGAAATGGATACAAAGACGACTGCGTTTCTCTTCCCCGGACAGGGATCACAAGCCCTGGGTATGGGGAAAGCCCTGGCGGAGGCCTACCCTACCGCCAAGCATATCTTTGAACAGGCCGATGAAATACTGGGCTACCCGCTGACGAAGCTGGCCTGGGATGGCCCTGAGGATGATTTGAATGACACGATCAACACCCAACCGGCTTTATTCGTACACTCTATGGCGGCGCTGCGGGTGTTCCAGGAGCAAATGCCCGATTTTCAACCGGCTTATGCTGCCGGACACTCCCTGGGCGAATTAAGCGCTTTAACTGCCGCCGGAGCGCTGCCCTTTGAAGCAGGGTTAAAACTTGTGCAGCGGCGTGGGACGTTAATGAAAGACGCGGGCGAGAAATCACCAGGGGGCATGGCAGCGATCCTGGGATTGGAGATTGCCGCACTGCAAGAAATATGCAGTCAGGCCAGTACGGAAGATGAGGTGATCCAGGTGGCTAACGACAACTGCCCCGGGCAAGTTGTGATCTCAGGTGCGATACCGGCATTGGAACGGGCAATGGCGGCAGCAGGTGAATCTGGGGCAAGAAAGGTGGTCCGTTTGGCGGTGAGCATTGCAGCGCACTCACCTTTGATGAGCCATGCCCAGGCCGATTTTAACCAGGCTGTGGCAGCGGCGCCGATTCAGCAAGCGGTCATCCCCATCATCGGCAACGTGCATGCCAAACCTTTTACCAACCCGGAAGCGATTCGTGCTGATCTCCAGGCACAGCTCAACCATCAGGTTCGCTGGACGGAATCGATCCAGTATATGCTCGAACAAGGAATCACCACCTTTGTGGAGGTCGGGAGCGGCAGCGTGCTGAGCGGGTTGGTGAAACGAATCAACCGCAAAACAAAACGCCTGGCGCTGGGAACACCTGAAGACCTGGAAAAAATATTGGCTCTCTAAGTCTGAATCGGGAGCGTACAGGCATAAAAAATAAAATTAAGAATTTCCCAAGAAGCGTTGGGAGCCGTTAAAACAAGCACAGTTAGTGCGGTATAATACCACCCGAGGAGAAATGATGACTGAAACAGCCAATAAATCCTTTGAAAACAGCATTGCGGTAGTTACCGGTGGATCACGCGGCATCGGCCGGGTGATCGCTGAAACTTTAGCCGCACGCGGCGCGACGATCGTGATCGCGGATTACCGCATTGATCTGGCCAAAACCACGGCCGAGGAAATTTCAAAAGCAAGCGGGAACCAGGCCCTGGCGGTTGAGGTGGATGTCTCCGATTTTGAGCAGGCGAGTGCAATGGCCAAAAAAGTACAAAAAGAATTTGGCCGGATTGATATCCTGGTTAACAACGCCGGCATTACTCGTGATGACCTGATGATGCGGATGAAAGAATCCGACTGGGATGATGTGATTGCGGTCAATTTAAAAGGACCGTGGAACTGTTCTAAGGCTGTAATACGCGGCATGATGAAGAATCGCTACGGACGAATCGTGAATATCACTTCGGTTTCCGGGCAAGCCGGACAAGCCGGGCAAACCAATTACTCGGCATCCAAAGCTGGATTGATCGGCATGACCAAGGCACTGGCCCGTGAGGTTGCATCACGGGGTATCACCGTGAACGGCGTAGCTCCGGGATTCATTCCGACATCGTTGACCGTAGAGCTGCCCGAAGCGTTAAAAACACAAATCCTCAGTGCAACACCGATGGGCCGGATGGGCACACCAGAAGAGGTGGCCTATGCAGTGGCTTTTCTTGCTTCCAATGAAGCTTCCTATATTACCGGTCAGGTAATAGGTGTTGATGGCGGCATGGTCATGATGTAGTCTATTGACCTATCGAATTTAGATCGCAAAAAAATGGAAAAACTTATGACAGAATCTTCTCGACCTCCTGGAAAAACAACCATCGCTACCCATGTTTTGCTGACCATTGCGCGGCTTACCGCCCTGGAAATTGAGGGCGTCAGCCGGATGTGTCAATCATCCAGCGGCGTTAACCGTTTCTTCCATAAGGGAGATCACGCCGAAGGTGTGCAGGTAAAGATTGAGGATGAGCGCATTTATGCCGATATCCATGTGGCCTTGAAACACAATGTTAATATCCGCGATGTAAGCCGCAATATCCAGCAGGAAGTTAAACGGGCTTTTTCAGAGATGGTCGGTATGGAGGTTGGCAGAATCAACGTGCATATTGATGATATTTGTTATCCCGGCATCGACATAGATCAAGAAGACCAAGATACCGAATGAAACCTCGCACCAAAGCTCGAGGAATTGCATTACAAGTTCTTTACGAAATCGATCTTGTACAGCACCCCCTGGGAAAAGCGCTGGAATACCGTCTCCGAGAGGCCGATTTAGAAGATCGACTGGCTGATTTTGTACACCAAATTGTACGGGGGATTGTGCCGGTGATAGGGGTACTGGATCAATTTATTGTCGAGCATGCCCCTGAATGGCCTCTTGATCAGGTAGCGATCATTGACCGCAATATTTTACGAATTGCATTATGGGAGTTTGTCGTCAGCGAAGATACGCCAGTCAAAGTGGCGATAAATGAAGCGGTAGAACTTGCAAAAACATACGGCTCAGACAGCAGTCCACGGTTTGTAAACGGTGTCTTAGGCAGTTTGGCCTCACGCCATAAAGAGCTGCGAGCTGCTTTTTCGGAATCAGAATCATCTACATCACAGCTATAAAACGGGAATTAAAAGAACAACCTTAAAATGGATCTTTTCGGTATTGGCCCCCTTGAACTAATGTTTGTCCTGGTAATTGCCCTGATCATCTTTGGTCCCAATGATATGGTCAAGGCCGGGAAAACAGCAGGGCGTTTTTTGAGAAAAATCGTTACCTCAGATGGATGGCAAACCTTTCAACAAACCACCAAAGAAATGCGCACGCTGCCCAATAAGTTAATTCGAGAAGCCGGGCTGGAAGAGTTTGAGGATGAATTCAAACAGATTTCGCCGCCTTCTTTATTGGGGAAAAAGCCGCTGCCGAAAAAGAAATCCATTCAAGAGGGACTTGAGGCCTGGGTTTCGTCTCCAGAGCTGGACAGCTCCCCTCCCCCAGAAAACGATACACCAGCAGACGAACCTGAAAAACCATCCACAAATCAAGAAGAGCATAACTAAACAATGCGATCATTTTTTAGATACATCTGGCGTTTTATTACCGCTCCCTTTCGATTCACAGCCAAAATAATGCGCCGTCTCTGGGGAGGCCTGAGAAACTTCTGGGATTTCTTTGCTGAAGAACCTGAAGAAACTTCGCTCCCTGATGCTTTTTCAAAAGCCGTTGAACGCCCTTTAGATTTATTCGATCACCTGAACGCGCTGCGCAAACACCTATTCCGCTCGGTTTTGGTGCTCTTTTTGGCTGCAGGTGCTGCCTTTGTCTATATTGAGGAGCTTTTGGACTGGCTGACGCAGCCGATTGGAGGGCTTGATGCGCTCCAAGCCATTGAAGTTACCGAACCTTTAGGTGTGGCGATGCGAGTATCGCTGCTGGCAGGTTTTACCCTGGCACTGCCTTATTTAACCTTTGAGCTGTGGATGTTCGCTGCCCCGGGATTAAAGCGCCGGGCACGTTTCAGCGGTTTGATCGCCATTCCTCTGGCAACAATATTTTTTACATCCGGGATGGCGTTTGCTTATTATGTAATGCTGCCAGCCGCGATTCCCTTCCTTTTAAACTTTTTGGGGATATCTGCCGCCGTGCGACCAGCCTCTTATGTGCGCTTTGCCAGCGGGTTAATGTTCTGGTTGGGCCTGGCCTTTGAATTCCCTCTGGTGATCTTTGCCTTAGCGAGCATGGGCATTGTACGCGCGCAAACACTGGCAGCACAATGGCGGATAGCTATTGTGGTGATCGCCATTGCATCGGCTGCCATCACCCCCACTGTGGATCCTATTAATATGGCATTAGTAATGGGGCCGATGGTTTTGCTTTATTTCTTAAGCATTGGTTTAGCTTATATGGCGCAAGGCCGTCGAAAAAAAGAGCCCAGCTAAGGTACCAGCCCAGATAGTATAAAAATCCTGAATTTAATATTGTAATCATTACATCCTATACTTGCGTTTCATTCTGGAACTCTTTACAATAGAATCCGTTACCAACCCGCCATTGGCGGCCCATCCATCTTTGAAGGAGGATCTCCATTATGCGTCCAGTTTACGCGATATCAGGAGGCGTTTCAAAATTTTCAAAAACGCGCCCTGATAAAAATTTCCAAGGCCTGATTAAAGAGGCTTATGAGTATGCGCTCAATGATATCGGTGTAGATTTTCCTACATTTACCCGTATCGTTGATGGCTCGGTAGCATCTTACTTCTCCGATCACTTCAGCCGCCAGTTAATGGCCGCGATCATGGCTCAAGATTATCTTGGCCTGGTGCCGAAACCCAGCCATCGCGTTGAAGGCGGCGGCGCCACCGGTGGTCTGTGCTTCCAGGAAGCATGGAAATCAATTGCCAGCGGTCACATGGATGTCTGCGTAGCCTATGGCTTTGAAACCATGAGCCATGTAGAAACCTGGAAAGGAAATGAATTTATCGCTTTAGCCTCCGACGTCTCGTTTGATTATCCCGTCGGAGGTTTTTATTCCGGCTATTATGCGATGATGGTGACCCGTCATATGAAAGAATACGGCACCACGGTAGAGCAAATGGCCAAGGTAAGTGTGAAAAACCATATTAACGCTTACCATAACCCTTACGCCCAAAAGCGCAACCGGTATACGATTGAGGATGTGCGCAGCTCGCCGATGATCGCCTGGCCGCTGACCCGCCTGGATATTTGTGTGATGTCTGACGGGGCGGCAGCAACGATCCTGGTTTCAGAAGAAGGGCTGAAGAAACTCGAAGATGCCGGCGCGGTTATCCCGCGTCCATTGGTAAAAGTGACCGGAATCGGGCGCGGTACGGACGCCATGCGGATGTCTGACCGCCCGCATGTTGATTACGACTATTTCATCGAGAATTATGCTACACAGCAAGAAAAAGATTCCGATGAAACGTTAGCTTACTATAAAGAACTATGGGATCGTGGTACCCGCTATCCAGGCGTGCACTCCTTCCGCGCGGGACGTACAGCTGGCAATATGGCTTATAAACACGCCGGCATTGAAAATCCCCTGGAAGAATTAGATTTTGTTGAGCTGCATGATGCCTATACATCCAGTGAAATACAGACCTATGAGGACCTGGGCCTCTGCCGCTACGGTGAAGGAGGACCTTTTGCCGCATCGGGCATGGCGCACCTGCCGAATGTTGATTACGGCATGAGCTTACCCAATGATCCGGCATGCCCGGTCAATCCATCAGGGGGATTGATCGCCTGCGGACACCCCGTGGGCGCGACTGGTTTAATGCAGGCCGTCTTTGCCATCTGGCAGCTGCAAAACAGCGTTGAAAATCATTTTGGTGATGATACTTTACAGGTCGCGGACGCCAAACGCGGTGCCATTCACAGCCACGCCGGTACGGGGACCTATGTCTCGGTAAGTGTTTTGGAGAAAGAGGAGTAAATCATGGCTAAACTACCATCCAAACGTGAAGAATCTCTCGGTGGATATATCGTCCACAATTTACCCTTTCCCAATGAGCTGACCCCGGAAGCGCTGGCCTGGCTGAAGCAAATGGCGCCCATCCAAATTGAGCAGCCCTATCAACTGACTTACTTACATTCCTACGCGCAAGACAGCCCGTGGTTCGCTGGGTTAACGAATAAAAAGATCCTCGCCAATCAGGACCCAGAGACCGGTTATACTTACGCCACGCCGCGCGGCCATGATATGTACACAGGTGATGAAACCAACTGGATTGATATCACGGAAAATAAGGCAACCGTGCATGCTTTCACAGTTTGTCACTTTGGCTCGGAAGAATTCTTGCCAGAAACGCCTTTTGTTTTAGCATTAATTGAGTTTGAAGGTGTTGATACATTGATGCTGACTCGAATCATGGATATTGATCCTGATGAGGCATCTTTGGATTGGATTGGCATGGAAGTAGAGGCAAAATTCCTGCGCAATGCAAAGCTAAAACCAACCGACCTTTATTTCACGCCTGCTTGAGGTAAATCGATCGTAAATTGAAAGATGGTCATGAAAACCCTAAAGACCCCTTGATATGGTCTTTAGGGTTTTTTGTACCCAGCAACATTTTTGGCGTTCAGCAACAGGAATCTTGATTAATAAGTTGAGATTTTTAATTTCTTTGTTAGAATCAACATTATGAGCAACGTTAAAGAACAACGCGCAGCAAAACCGGGCGATACTTTTATTTTATTAGTACCACCGGCACAAGAATTGCATCACCTTGAAAAACTACAACTAGGGTTCCAAAATCAGTACAGCGGTAAAATCGTAGACCATATTCATATCACCTGCGAGCGCTTTACACCCAAGCGAGAGAAATTCCCCCAAGAGTGCTCCGCTGTGCTGCGGCATCATATCGGCAACCTGACTCCTTTCACGGTGTTCAGCGATGCGGTAATCCAGTTTTATGCCCCATATTGGCAAAACCAGGTCTTACGCTGGCGCATTGAGGAGACAGCCGCGTGGATAGAATTTCGAAACCTGTTAAGAAAAACACTTGAAGGAATCGCCTGCCCTTCTCACTTTGACAGACAGCGGAGAGCAACATGTTCAATTTTAACCCTGGACAAAGCCGCTGAACTCGGTGAAAAACATGATCTGGTTATTCATTCTCAGAAGTTGTTTACAGCACAGGAAGCGGTAATCTCTCAACTGCATGAAAATCATCAATTTGAAATACTAGAAACGATTCCGTTTTCAGGCTAAAAATCAAGTAAAAGGGATTCATTTGTCAAAAACCAAGACCACGCATCCAAAATTGAAATCCATAGGCAAGCTGATCACCATTTATCGTGACCGTCCGCTGCGTTGGAAAGACCTATTTATTACTTTCATTCCGGGTGGGATGTCTGTACTACTGCCGCTGCTATACGGCATCGCCCGTAAAGGCTATGCGCAGGAGTATTATGGACCAACGGCAGCCGAAATTTGGAGTAAGCCCTGGTTCATTTTGTCTGGCATCGCGCTGGTCGCCTATATAATCCTGGTGGTGAGACGAATAAGACGGGCACAGCAGATTGTGAGGGTGCATAAAGATGGAATCATCATCATCCTAAGCAAGAGAAAGCGGTATATCTTCAACTGGAACCAACTCAGCGGCGTGGCCTCCACCACTGTGCAGCCTACTTTTCTGGGATTGAAATTCAAAGCCCGGCATCGAATCGTGATTTACCCGATTAAAGGCAGTCCTATTTCGTTCAACGACCGCGTTCCAAATATCCCTACACTGGTGAAGAAGATCAAAACCAAAATCTACCCCCGTTTAATGCCCAATTACCGGAAACGATTTGCTGAAGGAGACCCGCTTTACTTTGGACCGATCACTTTTAAGCAGGACAGCCTGCAGGTGCGAGACCAAGTCATCCCCTGGAACCAGATCACGAATATCAACGTGAAAGACGGCCTCATAATGGTAGAATCAAGCACAAATCAACCCCTCAAAATTCCGAGCGGGAAAATCCCAAATATTGAAATTCTCATCCAACTGCTAAAAGATGGGGTAGAGACATGAAATTGAGCACACCGAGACAAGCAACCAAGAAAAAATATTTGGGGATGGTGGCAATACTGCTGCTAAGCATGCTATTAACCGGCTGCGATTTGCCGGTATCCATCCCACTCTTCGGTGATGACCCGACCTCAATGGAGGAAAATACCGGCCAACTAGCCCTGATCGTATTCAATGTCGAAATCCCGCCCAACACGCCCAAAGATGAGCCCATGCTGCTCAGCGTGCTCGATGAGGTAACCGGTCTGGCACTGAACACCAAGCGTTATACGATGAGCGTTATTGACGACAGCCACTACACGGTTGGGGTACCTGCACCGGTCGGCTCGGTGATCAAATATCGCTACTCGCGTCAGGGCAGCATACTTGCCGAAGAGCATATCTCTGACGGCAGACCCGTTCGCTATCGACTTTATCGTGTTAGCGGGCCAGGTGAAGTCAACGATGTGATCACCCGCTGGAATGATACCGCTTATAACGGACCCACGGGTCGAATCACCGGGACGGTCAGCGATACCGCCAGCGGTGCGCCGTTGGCCAATGTGATGATCGCGGCAGGTGGTGCGCAAACGCTAACCACCGGGAACGGCGAGTTCTTTATCGAAGGTTTGCCCCCAGGAACACACAACCTGGTTGCCTATACATTAGATGGTGCCTACAAACCTTTTCAACAGGGCGCTACTGTGGCAGCCGATTCGAATACGGCAGCGTCCATCCAGCTACCTTTGGCTGAAAGAGTCGATGTTACCTTTCTGGTCCGTCTTCCCGAGGAAACACCCGAAAATGTACCCTTACGCCTGGCAGGTAATTTAACCACCCTGGGAAATACTTACGCCAATCTCTCCGGCGGTATGAGTACCTTAGCATCGGAAATGCCTGCCCTTTCGAAGCTGCAGGACGGCAGTTATGGGGTGATCCTATCTCTGCCAGTGGGTGCAGATATGCGCTATAAATATACCCTGGGGGATGGATTTTGGAATGCTGAACGGGGAGCTGACGGTGCTTTTGTAACACGGCAAATCATTGTCGGCAAAGAATCCGCGGTTATTGAGGAGCAGGTAGAAACATGGTTGGTAGGGGCAAAGGCGCCAATCACATTTGATGTGATTGTGCCCGGCAACACCCCCCTGGATGAGGAGATTTTTATTCAATTCAACCCTTATGGTTGGACAGAGCCCATCCCGATGTGGCGTGTTGAGGATCAGCGCTGGGCCTATGTACTCTACAGCCCGCTCGATATGATCGGTCAATTAGGATACCGCTACTGCCGGGCTGGACAATGCGGACATGCAGATGATTTAATGACGCAAGGGTCTTTCAGCTCTGGACAGACAACGCACACCGATGTTAAAGATGTCAACATTTATGAAACGGTCGAGTCCTGGGCATGGTTAGAGAACACGCTTCCCGAAGTTGAAGTCAGTGAGGCAGAAATTACCCCGCGGAGCTCAAATTTTGTGACCGGAATTGAATTCCAACCTATGTATCACCCTTCGTGGCGTAAATTTTATACCAACGCTATGGAAGATATCTCCGAGCTTGGCGCCAATCAAGTGGTTCTTCCTTCCAGCTGGACATTTACTCGACTTGACCCGCCCGTTTTAGAACCGGTTGCGGGACAGAATCCGATGTGGGATGATATCACTGCAGCGGCAGCACATGCCAGGGAGATGAACATCAAGACAGCGCTGTATGCCATCCCACACTTCCCAACCGCGGTAGATGCCTGGTGGCTCTCCACCCCGCGTGATTTCGCCTGGTGGGTAAGCTGGTTTGATCGTTTTGAAACCTTTGCACTTCACCAGGCTGACCTGGCAGCCCAAAGTGGAGCAGATACGCTGATTCTCGGCGGTGATTGGATTTCCCCGGCGCTGCCAGACGGCGAGCTGCCTGATGGGAGGATTTCCAATGTGCCCGTCGACGCGAATAAACGCTACCGTGATTTGATCGAAAAAATCCGCGGTCGTTTTGACGGCACCCTGGCCTGGGCTTTACCCTATTCAGATAATATCGCTTATCCACCCAGTTTCATCAATCAGGTGGACCAAATCTATGTGCTTTGGTCAGCACCATTGAGTGAAGATCAAAACGCGACGCCTGAGATTTTGCAAGCTGAAGCCAAACGAATCATTGACGAGGATATTTCGGCGATGAGGTCGGCGTGGACTCCCAAATCCGAAGAAAAACCGGTCGTACTTGGTCTGGCGTACCCATCCGTGCAGGGCACCTTCAGCGGGTGTCTGCCAGACCCGATTGTGACCTGTTTGGCACCAGATTCACTCAATTTTCCAGCTCCAGATTACCCGCTGCTGCACATCAGCTTTGAGCAGCAGGCAAAAGCATATGACGCGGTTTTAACAGTCGTTAATCAATATGATTGGATCAGCGGTGTAATTTCTCGAGGGTATTATCCACCGGTCATTCTGCAGGACAAATCAACATCTGTGCATGGTAAACCCAGCGCTGATGTGCTGCATCATTGGTTCACACAATTTAGTATCCGTGAGTAAAGCTGGAAATATCCAGTATCCTGGTATTTAGGCATACTGCGGTTGATGACCTCTGCAAAAGAAGGGCAGATAGGCAAACCTGGCTTGCAGCGGCAACTAAGACATTGTAGAATAGTTATGGGATGGAATTCCACCTGGGTATTCCTCGAGGTTGGATAAATATGGATGAACTTGATCATACGATTGTAAATTTACTACAGGAAAATGGCCGGATTGCATATACTGAGATCAGCCACAAACTGGATGTATCCGAGGGCACGGTGCGCAACCGCGTCAGCCGACTGCTTGATGAGGGGATTGTCCAAATCGTAGGTATCGCTGACCCTGCAAAAATGGGATATGCGGTAACGGCGATGATCGCAATTTCAATCCAGGGGGCGAATGTTGAAGAAGCAGCGGCACATATTGCCGAGTTTCCTGAAGTCAGCGATGTAGCAATGGTCTCTGGTGAATTTGATCTTATGGTACAAATTTACTGCCGCGATCCGGAACATTTATCAACTTTCATCAACAACACGGTGCGTACAACTCCGGGGGTATCAAGGACCCAAACCTTTTTGGTACTGAAAACCTTTAAAGCGGCCAGCAATTTAAGGCCACTTGAGGGTTCTTTATAGAATCTCTTGCAGTAATCAGGGGGGTATGACCAATAACCGGTAGAGCGTTAATTTACTCTATGCTATAATCATTTCAACATGGAAATTGAAACCGTCACATCCACAGCACCAGAAACGATTACCCCGGTTGAGGATATTAAAAGACAACGCAAGATTGTCATTGGCATTGTGCTAGGTGCAGTTATATTACTGGCCATCATTGTTGGTATTGTTTACCTTTTGATCAATACCAGCGCCGATAATACAGGACGTATTCGCGATATCTTTATTATCTTCATGGCTTTAGAATCCCTGGTGATTGGATTGGTTTTAATCATCTTGATTATGCAGTTAGCCCGGTTAATTAACTTATTGCAAAATGAAATCAAACCGATCATTGCCTCGACCAATGATACAGTTAATACCCTACGGGGCACATCACGCTTCCTCAGTGATAATATGGTCGAACCGGTGATCAAGTTAAACGAATATTTAGCCGGGTTTCAGCAATTTTTCCGATTTATACGACCCAAAGGTAAATAGTAAATTAGACCCAAAGGAGAAGAATCATGGGAAATAACAACAGCGATTTTGGCGCTTTCTTGTCAGGATTTGTTTTAGGTGGGTTGGTTGGTGCAGCCGTTGCGCTGTTACTGGCTCCCCAATCTGGTGAGGAAACCCGTACATATATCCGAGATAAGGGCATTGAATTGAAAGACTATGCTGAAACAAGCGCGACTGAAATTCGCACACAGGCAGAAACAAAATATGCCGAAGCGCAAGAAAAAGCAAGCCAATATGCCCAACAAGCACAAACCAAAGCAGGAGAATTAAAACAACGCGGCCAAGTTGTGCTGGACGAGGGGAAAAGCAAATTCGAAGAGCAAAAAGCAAAAGTAGGAGATGCAATCAGCTCTCGCAAGAAAAAGGACGATGCCCCTGCTGCTGAAGCAGAAGCTTAAATAAAAAATCAATCCAAAAAGAGCCGGTTCTGAAAAAGAAACCGGCCCTTTTTATTTAATCGATCAGATCTATAAATCTGCCAACACATCAACAAGCGCGGACAGGAGATCTCCGGCTAAAACTGCGGCAGTGCTGCCCAGTACATCGGCGGCCAGCAAACCCGCCTGGGCATGAATCCAGGCTCCGGCGGCGGCGGCTTCAAAAGCATCGAGACCCTGGGCGCGCAAACCAACGATCAACCCTGCCAAAACATCTCCGGTGCCGGCGCGCGCCAGCGCAGGTGAAGCTACAGGAATGATGGCTGTTCGACCATCCGGGGAAGCAATGATGGTATGGGCACCCTTAAGGACCAGGATATGCCCCCACTGGGCAGCAAATTTCTCGGCAATTTCCAGGCGATGTGATTGAATTTCTGCCGCCGGTAATCCGGTCAGCACGGCCATCTCCCCGGGATGAGGGGTCAAGATGGTTGAAGCAGGCAGTTGTGAAGGCCAATCCGAGATATTGGCCAACAACTTGAGTCCATCGGCATCGATGACCAGAGGGGGCAGTTCAGCGGATGCAGGTAAGGATTTCTTTTTCGAATCCAGAAAGCCGATATCGGTTTGCACCTTATTTTGTCCAGCGCCCAGGAGCCGGGCGATAAACTCGCCGGTGGTGGTTTCGACGCCGAAACCAGGTCCGATTAACAGCGCGGTAACCCGTTCAAGATGCTCTCGAAGCACTTTGACAGCATCAACCGAGACAACGCCCAAATCATGGGGGAGTAATAACCAGGTAACTTCCGGAAGCTGTCCGGCAAGTGCGGTATGCAGCGGTGCGGGGACGCCAAGCGTGACCAGCCCTGCCCCGGAGCGGTAGGCGGCTTCACCGGATAAAAGGGCGGCACCGGTGTAATTAAGAGAACCAGCTACAACTAAAGCGGTACCAAAGGTGCCCTTGTGAGCATCCAATGGACGATCCGGTAAAACGCGCTGCACCCATTGGGCATCGATAACTTCACGCTGCAGCGCAGTATAGGCTGGCAAACCATCGGGCAATCCGATATTGACACAATGCAGGTCACCGACGTAGTTGAAAGCAGGGAAAGTCAGCAAGCCCTGTTTAACGGCGGCCATCGTGACGGTGAAACTGGCAGGGATACATTCCGGAGCCGCCTCCCCGTTGTCACAATCCACACCTGAGGGGCAGTCCACGGCGACAATGTGAGGCAGGGAATCCATCTCCAGCAAGGTGCGGTTGATCCATGCCAACACTTCAGCAGCTTGACCCCGCAAAGGCAAGCGAATGCCGGTGCCGAAAATACCATCCATGACAACGGCATGGTCACTGAGAGATGATGCCAAATCCTTGAACTGGGGGTCGTCTTTGGCGTCAAGCAAAGTGCTGCCTGCCTTGACCGCGCGTTTGGTAAGTGAATCATCAGGGGGACGAGGGCTGACGATATAAGCCGTGGTCTGCCATCCCCAGTCTGCTAAATAGGATAAGGCCACCAGGGTATCCCCACCATTATTCCCTGACCCCACCAGACCGAGGATTCGTTTCTTGGACAGATCAGCGTAAATTTGATCTATGAATTCCGCCAATCCGCGCCCGGCGTGTTCCATCATGTGATCGTAAGTATGTCCGGAGGCATGCGATTCTTTTTCAACAGCAATCATTTCGGCAACACTAACGTATTTCATATTTCTCTCCCAGGCACATCATATCAATGCCCCAATTCTAAATCAAGCTGGTTCAATTTCGCGGGCGTTGGCATGCCGGTACCCAAATCCCAGCCGCGCGCGGCGTAATAGGCGTTGATCAAATCATCAAATGGAATCTGATAATCCGCCGCACCGCCATCCGGGTAAGGTTCAAGCAATGCTTGAGGCAGTCTATCGTCCGCAGATGTTAACCCCAACCGCTGGTTGATGAGTCTCTTGAGATTCCAGGCCCGTTCTCCAACTTGAATCAAGCTGTCCAAATTATAGTCAGTGTCCAAAAGGGCGTTAACCAAATTTAACAAATCATCAGGCGGGAGATTGGCAAAAATACAGATCACAAGCGCATTGAAGACGGTCCGCCAGTTTTGATGTAAAACCACATTGGCCGCTTTTTCAGCACCGGCATGACGATCAAAGGCATCCATATTCAACGTTTCTTCAACATGCCCCAATAGATCTACAAAGAAATAATCGGATTGGTTATGACAAGCCCCGCGCGGCGAGGTAGCGTAAACCAGGGCCATACCTGAAGATGCTCGAGGATCGTGATAAGGCACCTCGAGTCCATTTACTTGGACAGCCTGGTCTTCAACGCTAAAATGGCGTGCAAGAGCACGCGCACCCCGGCCAATAAGCAGACCCAGACCTTCGCCTTGGGCAGTCTGGTGAACCAGCGTCTCGACAACTTCGGTATCACCCCAATTCAAAGCTAAACCATTAGTATCAACTTCGCTAATGATACCAGTCTCAAAAAGTGAGAAAACCAGACCGAGGGTATTGCTTAAGCTAATTGTATCCATGCCATAACTATCGCATAAGACGCCCATGCGGGCCGCAAAAGGCAGATCATCAATCAGTAAATTGGGTCCAAAACCAACGATGGTTTCATATTCTGGGCCTTTTCGATCATCTACATCATCTAAATGGATCACCCGTCCGCAGGCAATCACGCAAGCATGGCAAGCCTTAACCCCGGTGAGTATGGTTTCAGCCATCGCTGCGCCAGTCATTTTTTCGGCGCCGTCAAAGACACCAGATTGGAAATATTTTTTTGGCATATCGCCAAGGTAATCAAAATAATCAGCACCGCTGGCGGAACCGAGATCGCGCAGCACAAGGCTCATATTATCATCACGCAGGGCGCGATTTGCAGCGGCGCGCAAAGGCGCATATGCAGCATTCACCTGGATGGGGTGATCTCCTTGTACTGCGATGGCTTTTAGATTCTTGGAGCCCATCACGGCACCGAGACCGGTGCGACCAGCCACCCGACCGTGATCGGTCAGGATCAGCGCAAAGGGAATCTGGGATTCACCGGCCGGGCCGATAACGGCAACCCTGGGTTTTCCCCGGGATTCCAGCTCAGCCAGAACAGCCTCCTGGGTTTGAGCTGTACCCAACCCCCAAAGGTGATCGGCATCCTGTAAATTCACATGCCCATTTTGGAGCCAGAGATAAACCGGGTGGTCGGCGCGGCCGGTCATCCAGAGGCCATCAAACCCAGCCTTACACAGCTCTGGCCCCCAAAAGCCGCCGCAGTTGGATTCGGCCCATAAGCCTGTTGCCGGGGACCGTCCGCAGATCACAAAACGCCCCACAGCCGGGCCAGCGGTGCCGGTTAAAGGTCCCGTCAGGAAAAGCAAGGGCGCTTCAGGAGAGAGAGGGTCCAGATCAGGGGTAAGATGGTCGTAGAGCATCCGGGCAGCCAGAGACGAACCACCCAGGTAATCTCGCTGCCAATCGGGGGGCACATTGTAGAGCTCGGTTTTTTGGGTAGTGAGGTTAATTTTGAGGATAGGCCGCATAGAAGGCTCCAGGATTTACATCTCTAAACAAGTTTACCAAATTTCACCCGACGATAGGGTTAAAACCAAGACAAAAGAAAAACTGGTTTCACTTCTGTATCCAAATACGTTAGAATATCATCATGGATCAAGAGTCTCCCCGCTACCGAATCGCGCTGGATGATTTTCGGCGAGCACGCCGGAAAGCCGCACTGCAAGAAATCATGGGTTGGCTGACCGGGCACTCGAATAAACTGCTTTCATTTGAGGATGCACGCCAACGCCTCAAAGCCAGTGGAGAAGAAACGCGCGGTTTACAACATATTCCATTAAATGCGATCATTGGCAGTGTTGGCCGCTATTCGGATTTTACACGCAATTTTCTGCCTCGCAGTAATGCACAAGCCGGTCGTTGGGCGCGGGTCAAATCTGTGCTCAGAGATCTTGATGATATGCCGCCAATCCAAGTTTATCAAATTGGGGAGGCCTATTTTGTTTTGGATGGCAATCACCGGGTATCGATTGCCCGCCAGCGCAATGCAAGCCATATTCAAGCCCATGTGACTGAAATCCACACCAAGGTTCCCCTATCCCCAGAGACTGACCTGAATGACTTCATCCTGAAAACGGAATATGCTGAATTCCTGGAAAACACCCATTTTGATGAAGTTTTCCCGGGCGCCACATTGAACATCACTGCCCCCGGTCATTATAAAACCCTTGAGCAGCATATCGAAGTGCACAGAGAAAATATCCAAGAAAACAGCAGTGAAACCATTGAGCAGCAGGAAGCAACCCGGCGATGGTACGATGAAGTTTATGCGCCCATCGTTGATAAGATTCAAAGTCAAGGCATCCTGCGAGGTTTTCCTGGACGTACGGAAACTGACTTGTATGTCTGGATAGCACAGCATCAAGAAAAGTTACAGAAAAATCTGGGGTGGGTGGTCGATTCACAAATTGCGGTCAGTGATTTTTTCAGTCAACGCGGCGGGGGGTTAAAACAAATTATCTCGCGCATGAGTCAAAAAATCTACGAAGCCGTAACCCCTGATTTTCTGGAAACGGGCCCCCAACCCGGGGCGTGGCGGCAGCGCCAACTGGCAACCCATGATCTCGAGCACCTCTTTACCCATATATTAGTACCCATCAGCAGCGAAGCTGAAAGCTGGCAGGCGCTTGACCAAGCGATCCGCATCGGATGGCGAGAGGAATCACGTTTGCTGGGATTACATATTATCCCCCATGAAAGAGAACGTGATCATGATGCCGTAGAAATCATGGCTGAGCGGTTCCAGAAGCAGTGTTCAGACGCGGGTCTTCCGGGAGAACTGGCCATAGAAGCAGGCGCGGTTGCGCCTACCATTTGTCGACGGGCGCGGTGGAGCGACCTGGTTATCCTGCACTTAGCTCATCCACCAGGAAAACAGGTGGCGGCCAGAATAAATTCAGGGATCAGGACCATCATCCAACGCTGCCCCAGACCAGTGATAACCGTCCCCAGGGTTTCAGAACGCATTGAAAACCTGCTGCTGGCTTATGATGGCAGCCCAAAATCTGATGAAGCGCTATATGTTGCGGCTTATCTGGCAGGGCGTTGGGAGGTACCACTGACCCTTATTACGGTACTTGAATCTGGAAAAGACTTGCAAAAATCACTACCTCGAGCGCGCTGGTATTTAAATACGCGCAACGTGCCAGCGCAATTTATGCAAGAGGAAGGTCCGGCATCAACAACCATCATCAAAGCAGCCGAAGAAAGCAAGAGCGATATGATCTTGATGGGGGGCTACAGCAAAAAACCTGTTGTTGAGGTGATGCTGGGAAGCAC
Source organism: Chloroflexota bacterium (assembly GCA_039714275.1). Classification (GTDB taxonomy): domain Bacteria; phylum Chloroflexota; class Anaerolineae; order Anaerolineales; family UBA11858; genus JBDLJO01. The sequence goes on from JBDLJO010000009.1 coordinate 20,738, forward strand.
GATAGATCACGTTCTGCGCGCGGCTCAACAACCCGTTTTGATCTGCAGGTAAATCAATACTATGAGCAGCCAAATAAACTATATTCAAGCCATCCAAGATTTTCATAATGCGCGCCGCAAGGCTGATTTGCGGGAAATTTTCGCCCGTATCACTGGAAAATCTACAGAGTTACTTTCGTACGAAGCTGTACGACGGGGTTTGCGCGCTGTAGAAGAGAGCAAACAAGAGTTACGAGAAATACCCCTAGACGCCATCGTGGGAAGCGTTGGGCGATATACAGACTTCTCACGCGATTTTCTACCCCTCAGTGACAGTGATAAAGAACGCTGGGCTCAAGTGATGGCCAAAACCAAAGGGTTATCCGGGCTGCCGCCGATTGAAGCCTATAAGATCAGTGAGGTCTATTTTGTATTAGAGGGCAACCATCGCGTTTCTGTTGCGCGCCAATTAGGCGCCAGTCATATTGAAGCGTTTATTACTGAAGTGCGGACACGGATACCGCTAACCGCAGATACCAATCCAAGCGATCTGATCCTGAAGGCCGAATATCTGGACTTTCTCGATCGGACAGATATAAGCCATCTGTGCCCAGCAACCGATTTAATTTTAACCAACCCCGGGCAGTATCCGATTTTGGAGGAACACATTTCAGTACACCGCTACTATATGGGCATTGAAGAAGATCAGCCAATTTCCTATAAAAGGGCGGCAGCAAATTGGTACAACATTGTCTACTGCCCTATTGTAGATATCATTCGCGAGCGCGGGATTTTACGTCATTTTCCTGGGCGAACGGAGACCGATCTCTATTTATGGCTTTCTAAACATAAGGGCGAATTAGAAGAAACACTGGGCTGGTCTTTAACTACAGAAGCAGCCGCAATTGACCTCGAAGCAAAATCATCACAATTTTTCTCCCGCTTGGGGTCAAAGATCATTGATATCGTGATCCCTGATGCGCTGGAAAGCGGCCCGCCTGTTGGGGAGTGGCGGGCGGAGCAAAAAAGCGTCCAGCGCGACAATTATCTTTTTGGCAATATTTTGGTGACCATTACAGGAAAAGAAAAAGATTGGCAGAGTCTGGAACAAGCCACCATCATTGCACTGCGAGAAGATGCCAGGATTCACGGGCTGCATATCATCCCTGAGTCTGGGGACCAAGATGATGAAAAGCTAGATATCTTAAAACAGGAATTTCTGCAAAGATGTGGAGATGCAGGGGTGGAAGGTACATTGGCCGTTGAGGAGGGCGCAGTCGCGCGTAAAGTATGTGATCGCGCAAAGTGGACAGATTTGATCGTCAGCAGTTTATCCCACCCACCCGCAGATCACCCGATGGCACGTTTTAGCTCCGGGTTCCGAATCATGGTGCGGCGCTGCCCTCGCCCGGTACTGGCCGTGCCCGAGCAAGCCACCGCTTTACGCCGTGCTTTACTGGCTTACGATAACAGCCCGAAAGCGCAAGAGGCCTTATATGTGGCGGCGTATTTAGCAGAGAAATGGGGTATCCCCCTCCGGGTGGTGACCTCGACATGGGAAAAACAAGACCCGGTTAAAATCCAGGCCAAGGCTGAAAAATATCTAAAAAAACATGGCATTCAGGCTGACTACGTGACCAAAGACGGCCCGATTGCGGAATCAATCCTGGAGACTGCTTCGGAGCATGAATCTGATTTTGTGATCATGGGAGGCTATGGATCAAGCCCAATCAGGGAAGTTGTTTTTGGAAGTGTGGTGGATGAAATACTGCGAGCAACAAAACTGCCGGTTCTCATTTGCCGGTAAGAGCCGGAATCAACCGGGGGGTTAAACCTTGATCTCGGTTTCCCGGTAGCCGTAGGTGTTGAGAATTTGAGTTGGACCAACTTGTGTCTCGGTAATGGTATCGGGACGATAGACATGAATATGGCCATGAAAGTGATATTTGGGTTTAAATACCTTAATCAGCCAGTTAAAGGCTTTAATGCCCTGGTGCGGCCAATCGGGTTTATCATGAATTTCCCAGGGGGAGGCATGGGTGACCAGAATATCCAGGAAGCGCCCATAAAATAAGCGGTTGCGAATCAGTCCGGGGACGAGATAAAAGGCGTGGGTCCACATTTCTGCCCGAGTATATTGATTATGTCCCAGGCGGCTGTAGCGGATGCTGCCTTCAACGCCGGCGAAAATCACGCCATTCTGGCGTAGGGTACGACGATGTAAATCAATGCCCCCAAGCGGGTATGCGCGCTCCCCATTGGCACCATATTCTTTGAGAGGGTCATGATTACCACGCACAAAATACAGCGGGACATTGAGCATGCTGATAACGTATTCTTGATAATAATAGGGCAAATCACCACAGCCCAGCACAAAATCAATGTGCGAAAATTTATTTCGCACTTGAGGGCTGTAGATAAAGGGAATGGTAATATCGCTGATTGAAAGTACGTTCACAAAAATCAAGACCTTTGGAAATGATGCCTAAAATATTATTATGCGCTGAGGCAGGTTATTTTCGGCACTGCTTATACCCTTTTTAATAATGATTGTCAACGCGCAATTTCAATATCAAGGATAGCTGCTGCTCAAAAATCCAAGAGCTGCTTGCTGCGTTGGCAGATACTATTTATCTTTGATCTTGCGGATCTGTGATGGTTTTAATTTTACAGGCACAACACGCTGGTGATCGATAAATTGGAGCAGTACACGCACACGTTCAACCCCCGATAATCGAGCATCGAAAACCGCCTCATAGCCGCGGAAAGGGCCGGCATGAATACGGACTTTATCACCAGGTTCTAGGCCATCGAAGACTTCCCCACCAGCGGCGGCAATCTCTACAATCCGTTTTTTCAAAGCTTGAATCAAATTATCGGGTACAGGGGACGGCTGACCATCAAAGGATACCAATCCCAGGGCATAGGGCATCCACTGGAAGAGGGACATGCCGGTCTCTTCTAAATCAGCGCGCACAAATAAATATCCAGGGAAGTAGGGTTTTACCTTGCGAGAGCGAGGGTTAACCGGGTGAACACGCATGCGGGGATAAAAGTGTTCCAAACCATGCGACCGGATTTGTTTCCAGACTATATCTTCTTTGCGCGGCTTGCTGCGCAAGGCATACCACTGAAGGGCCATAAATTTCCCTTGGTCTTTGAATGCACTTACTTGAATATATTGTAATCAACCCCCCCCCTCCCGGCAAGGCGGAGGTTAGATAGAGGTATGGCTTGATAAGATGTGGGGATCGAGCTGAAAGGTAGGATTTGATCCAGATTATCGTTTTAGGGATTCCTCGCTAACGCTCGGAACGACAAACAAATAGGTGGAGATTGCTTCGTCGAAAAACGCGCCTCGCAGCGACATTCAATTGCTGCTTGTTGAAAATATAATTGATACGCCCGTTGGCCACGGCCCCCAGCTCCAGATTCTGGGGGGATCTACTTTACCAGCCAGCTACGAGGGAGATTGCTTCGTCGGACAAACCCCTCCTCGCAATGACAAATTATGCTTGGCATGTTCGCTGCGCTCGGAACGACAAGATTTATTCGGATTTCTCGGCTGCTATGAAGCACGAAAATCATTTAGGAAAGTGAGCCAGATATTTATCTTTGTTCGCCCCACGGGCGATCTTGCCGCTGCTGGTTTTGAGCAGCCATTTGGGTTCCACGACCTGGACAAAACGCAAGGCTACGTCTGATCCCTGGGTGACCAACTGGCGGATTTGATTGGCTATCTGGCGGCGTTCAGCCTCACTTTCGACATCAGATTCTGCAACCAGCACAATTTCCTCGGTTCCGCTGCGTTGGTTGAAATTGCCAAAAGCCACCAGGCGTCCCGGGCGAATACCGCCGGCTTTGGCGGCCAGGCGTTCTAAATCCTGGGGGTAAACATTTTTACCGCCGACAATGATCAATTCCTTTTGCCGTCCGGTGACAAAGACTTCCCCCCCTGCAAGATATCCGATATCTCCGGTAAGATACCATCCATTATGAAAGGATTCCTTGGTGACGTTGGGGCGCCGGTAATATGAAGTCAGCAGCGAATCACTTTTGAGCGCAATTTGACCAAGATGGCGATCGGGGAGAAAATCAAAATCCTCATCCAAGATGCACAGCTCGACTTTGTCTAGCGGGAAGCCTGAGGAAACAAGTCTGAGGGTGTTATGATCACCGCCATCGGATGGATGTGCCAGACGCTGATCCTGGAAAATTCTGGCATCGACCTGATCTATGGAAAAAGGCCTCCTTGCCCATGCCTGGGTAACGGCAAAGACGTTTTCCGCCATCGCATAACTGGTGGCCAGGGCATCTGATCTCAAACCATAAGGGGCAAAAGCATCGATGAATAGCTGATGACTGCCCCAATGGATAGGCTCTGAACAGTTGGTCACTGCCCGCCAGGAAGAGAGATCAACTCCTTCCATATGACGGGAACGAATCTTTTGCGCACAAAAATTATAGGCGAAGTTG
>JBDLJO010000010.1:0-24512 GCA_039714275.1 Chloroflexota bacterium
AAAGTGATCAATATGGCCGTGAGTAATAAGAATGTGGGTCAGATTGGAAAAGGTAATGTCAGAATTAAGCAGTTGGCCAGCGGCAAGAAGACCATTTTTAAGGTGCTGGTTGCTTTTGCCAAACCCTGAACCAGTATCAATCAGGACGCGATAATCTTCAAAAATAACGAGATAGGCATATACCCAAAAATCTGGGAAAGCTTCCAGTGGCAATTGGGCAACACGTGCGCCGCCCATACTTTTAAAAAGCTGGACTGTGCGATGATCTGTTGATTGATGAATAGCGAAATCAACTTCCAATCGTAGACTCCCGGATGAGCAAACCATCTAAGATTAGATCTGCAAATTTATTGGCGATTTCTTCAGGTGAGGAAGGTCCATCATGGCGATACCAAGTGATAGACCAGTTCATCATGCCTAGCAAAGCGCGTGCCGCCATGGCCGAATCGGCGGATTTGAAGGCCCCAGAATCAATGCTATCTTGAATCAATTTCCGCCAAAGGGATTCAAAGCGATCTCTTTGGTGAATATGGGTGTGATTTAGTTCTGGGAGTAAAGAGCGATATTCTAGTAGAAGTACGGCAGCTAAATCTTGATTATCGGCCAGGGTTCGTAGATAGGCACTAATCGCTTGGCGAAGTTTTTCTGGTGCAGGGATATCTTGATCTGCAACTGATTTAACGCGGGCGATCACTAAATCGAGGGCGCCATCCAGTACTTCTTGTAAGATTTCTTGTTTACTGGCAATATGGTGATAGAGACTGGCTTTTTTCAAATTGACCGACATAGCAATATCCTGCATCGATGTAGCATGATATCCCTTTTGGCTGAAGATATTGGCGGCTGCATTAAGTATTTCTTTTTTTGACATCCTCTCTCCCTACCGACCGGTCGGTAGGGAGAGTTTAACACAAGGGCATGATTTACGTCAAGGTTAACTAATCCAAACCTTGAAAGAGTGACACAGACCTGCTAAACTAAGTATGACAAGGAAGGTGACTTATGGATAAGAGAATAATACCAACGTTAATTTTGGTTGGCTTTTTCCTTAGTGGATGCAATTTTCCTGGGGTTGTAGAAGAACCCACAGAGCCGGTCGGGAATGCAGTATTGACCGCAGCTGCTGAGACTGTTGCCGCAGCCTTGGCAGATGGGTCTTTAACGGAGGTTGTGGAAATTGTGGCTACGGACGATCAGGTAGAAACGGAAATCCCGATACTACCTGATTCAACGGACACACCTTTGCCAGAAGAAACAATTACTCCTTTGCCTACTATTACACCATTGCCTACCAATACCACTTTACCTTGTAATATGGCGACCTTTGTTAAAGATGTTACGATTCCAGATGACACAGAATTAGAGCCCGGGGAAACCTTTACTAAAACCTGGCGATTAAAGAACTTAGGGACATGTTCGTGGACATCTGATTACGATTTGATCTTTGATGATGGTGATATTATGGGGGGAGATACGGTAAAGCAATTAACTAATGGTACGGTAGCACCCGGGCAAACGGTTGATGTTTCTATTGTATTAAAAGCTCCTAATACGGAAGGCACTTACCGTGGCAATTGGAGACTGCGAGACGACAACAATGTAATTTTTGGGTTGACGACTGGAAAATCATTTTGGGTTCAGATAAATGTTGTTGAACCGGCTGACGTCCATCAAGTGACTTTAATGGTAAACACAAATAGATCGGGCTCAGTGCTTGAAGACGGTACGGAGAAACCAGGACTACCTAATGTTGGCGATCTTGCCAATAATAAAGGCTCACAGACGTTTATTAGTTTTGATATTTCAGGTATATCTGATGACGCAACCATTACAGAAGTAAATGTTAATTTTAGTGATTTTAGTATGGAAGGTAATCCCTTTAGCGACCTGGGTTGTTTGCGTGCATACGCTCAAAGTTACTACCCGCTTGATGGAACTGATTATACACCGCCTACAAATGATATAGGGCTCGTGTATTGGTGCAGTAAAAGTAAGCTTGATTCCGGTTCTTTAGAAGAAAAACTAAAGGATCAACTGCAAAGCGAATTAATTGGTTCCTGGCTCCAACTTCGTTTGCAATTTAGTGATAAGGACGATGACGATGCATGGGACAAAGATTTAATTCAATTTGATATAATTAATATGAAACTGATCGTTAAATATACACTTCCATAATATTTTTCAATCAGAATTCAGAAAACTTATCCCCGAGAATTTAATCCTCGGGGATTTTTTTGTTAATACCCTGCTAGAATGATCATGGGGTCGAAATGGTTAAATTCACCACTGGTGCGCCAGAGCAGATAATTATCATTTTCCTGGGGAGTGGCCTGTGTATCATAAAAAGCCATTTGCCCAATTGTCTGTCCAGATGGACCGAAACGGGTTTCGAGGTGCAAATGAGGAACAGGGACGTTGTAGCCGGTTTGTCCTACTTGACCAAGGAACTGTCCACAAGTGACAGGATTTCCAATGGATAGATCAGGGGCGTTAGCCATATGCGCATAGAGATGGTAAATTGAAAAATTCTCTTTGAGCTCGGGTATAGATTGCATCCTAGGACCTAAAAGACTTGGGGGTGTTTCGATAATGACCATATTACCGTAGGGTAGGCGATCATTAATAACTGCGGCCACGATTCCTGGAAGAATGGTTTGTATGAATTCACCCGCGATGCTGCCCTGTCCATTGGCTTGGTAGTAGAAGAAATCTAGACCATGATGACGGGCATCGCTCCCAGGCGGAGGTGGATCGTAGGGTTGAGAGATGATTTGGGATAATTCTTCCAGGCCGTGATCCATCAATGGAGAGCAAGGCTGCTGCTCATAGGGCACTGCGGAAGTGATCATTTTAGGTGTTTGGGATGCAACGTTGAGAATCGTAGTAGCTTCAGGTGTGAGATGGAAGCTTTGGGTTTTTGTTAGTTGAATTTGTACTGTTGGAATAGTACTTGGAATGGTAATGGGATCAACTTGTGGTTGGCAGGAAGAAAGAAAGATCATCGAAATGATGGGTAAGAAAATGCGTGATCGGAGAATGTTAAAATTAGCTTGCATCTTCAATGAGAATGGGCTATAATGCCGCTCGTTGACGGGGCGTGGCGCAGTCCGGTAGCGCGCTTCAATGGGGTTGAAGAGGCCCCGAGTTCGAATCTCGGCGCCCCGACCAGCTAAACACTCAGAGTGATTCTCTGGGTGTTTTTGATTTAAATAACAATTGAGAGGCATGGGTTTATTCACTGAATATTGCTCTCCCTAGAAGAAAAATTTGTGAAGCAATGAAATCATTCAAAAAAGCGATCATTTACCCGTATAAAAAAATGCCTTCTGACCTGAGGGGGGCAGGCCAGAAGGCATGTAGATTATGACATAAAGACGGGGTATGTGTCAAGAGATTAATCTAAGAAGGATATTAATAGAAAATGTATAAATCAGCACCTACGGATATTTCGAAATCAATTCATGGAAAAAATGTACAAAGATAATTTTATGAACAAGAAATATTATTAACGCGATAAATCACTTGTGATTTTAATTCGAACTGGGCACTGCAGTGAATTCAAAAGGTTTATAAATTTCTTCTAATTTGTTACGAAATTGTGATGTATACAGGCGATAATAATGACCTTTTTGCTGTAATAAATTAGCATGATTGCCCATTTCGATAATGCGGCCATTGTCGATAACTAAAATCCTATCCGCCTGTTTTATGGTTGAAAGACGGTGTGCAATAATAAAGCTCGTGCGGCATTCCATAAGATTTTCCATACCACTTTGAATCAAGGACTCGGTGAGCGTATCCACTGAACTTGTGGCCTCGTCCATGATAAAAATTTCTGGTTTTCGCAAAACAGCTCGGGCTAAACTAATTAATTGTTTTTGCCCAACTGAGAGCAAATTTCCTCCCTCTCCAACTTCCTCTGCATAGCCATTTTCGAGATCGTTGATGAAGCCATGTGCCCCAGCAAGTTTTGCAGCAGTGATTACCTCATTCTCGGTGGCGTCCAGTTTGCCATACCGAATATTATCTTGAATTGTGCCCGAAAATAAATACGGGGTTTGTAAAACCATTCCAATGCGAGATTGAATTGAGAAAAGTGATAAATTGGTGTAATCATGATCGCCAATGTAGATATGCCCTTCGGTAGGCTCAAAGAAACGACAGAGTAAATTTATAATTGTTGTTTTGCCACCACCCGTTGGCCCTACAAGGGCAACCGTCTCGCCTTGCCGGATGTGAAGATTGAAATTCTGGAGTACAGGCTCATCATCCTCATAAGAAAATAGAAGGTTATCGAAACGGATATCTCCTTTTAGGGAGCCTGGATCAATCGCATTGGGTTGATCTGCAATATCTGGAACTGCATCAATCAGTGAGAAGATGCGCTCTGCAGAGGCAATCGAGCGCTGCATTTCAGCATAGACACGAGCCATTTCCTGAATTGGCCAAATCATAAACACAACATAAGAAACGAAAGCTTGAATGCCGCCGACTGTCATATTGCCAATTGTAGTTTGCAACCCTCCATACCAAACAATACTACCAAGAGCAATGGCGCTAATGATTTGTACGATAGGGAGGAAGAGAGCTGAGAGCCAGGCAGCTCGATAGCCTGCACGGTACATTTCGCCAGTGAGGCTGTTAAAATCTTCCATGTTGCGCTTTTCTCGACCAAAAGCTTTAGTTACGCGTACCCCCGTTATGTTTTCGTTGTATGCTCCAGTGATTTTTGAATTGATCTTGCGTACTTCGCGATACTCAACGATTATTTTCTTTTTAAATTTAGCTGCCACAACTACCAAAATTGGTATACTCGTAAAAACAATAAGTGCTAAACGCCAATTGATGGTGAACATAAAGTAAGACGCAGTAATAATATTCATCAGCCCCCAAGTGACATCCAACATTCCCCAGGTAACTAATTCCGCTACACGTTCAGAATCGGATGTGACTCGTGACATGATCCAGCCGATGGGCGTGCGGTTATAGTAAGAAAGGGAGAGGTCCTGGAGATGGTTGAACATTTGCTGGCGTAAATCGTAGCGCACGCGTTCACCGAGAACGCCGGCTAAATAAATAAAACCAAAAACTGCACCAGCTTGTACAAGAATTAGCAAACCATATTGTTTGACAATGGCTATCAACGCATCTCTATTTCCAGCAATAATACCTTCATCAACGATGCGTTTGCTGAGGAATGTGAAATAGGAATCTAGTACTGAGACTAAAGCGATCGTCAGGATGAAGCCAATAATCCAGCGCCAGTGCATTTTGACCTGCGCTAATATGCGGATCACGGTTTTGCCATTAAATTTTGTGGTGAATTCTTCTTCTTCGAAGGTATGTGTAGACATAATAAATTAAGTTCTAGCGATCTGAATTTTATGTAAATCAGAGTGTTGAAATTTCGGCGCTTAATTCTGTTTCAATGCGCGTTTGAATATCATAGATTTGTCGATAAGCACCAGACTGAGCGAGAAGTTCTTCGTGGGTGCCCATTTGTAGAATTCGACCTTGATCTAAAACAATAATCATGTCAGCAGATATTACGCTTTGGATGCGATGAGCGATAATAAAGGTGGTGCGATTTTGCATAAGATTTTCTAGAGCTTCCCGGATCTCAGATTCGGTCTCAACATCAACTGAGGACGTGGCGTCATCGAAGATAAGGATGCCAGGGTTTTTAATAATCGTACGAGCGATAGCAATGCGCTGTTTCTGCCCTCCCGAAAGGGTGACGCCCTTCTCGCCAACGAGTGTATCGTAGCCATCTGAGAATTTGGTTATTGCTTCATGAACGGCGGCCGCCTGGGCGGCAGATTCGATCTCATCTTCAGATATATTGCGATCTATGCCGTAAATGATATTGTCTCGAATGGAACGAGAAAAAAGAAAAGGTTCTTGCTCAACAATGCCAATTTGACCCCTTAAAAATTGGCGAGGGTACCTTTTCAGTTCAATCCCATCTAAGGTGATACTACCTTCTGTGTAATCGTAGAAGCGGGGCAATAAATTAGCCAGGGTTGTTTTCCCTGAACCAGTTGATCCAAGCAATGCGACTACTTGCCCCGCACCGCATCGGAAGTTAATGTCTTTGAGTACCGACTCATTGTTTTCGTATGCAAAGCATACATTCTTGAATAAAATTTCCCCCAAAATGCTTTTGTTTTTAGGAATGTAGTCTCCGGCTGTCAATGGTTCACGTTCTTGCTGAATAACTTTGGTGATGCGTTTAAACGAGACCAAGCCTGTGGACATTTGAACAATTAATCGTCCCATGTTTCGAATGGGCCAAATGATCCAAATCAGCATGCCGGCGTATGATAAATATGTGCCTGGGGAAATATCACCATTAATCGCCATGGTTGCACCGATAAAAAAACCCGCCAGCATTTGTCCACCGGTTAGAATATCGGAAACGGGCCAGTATAACGAATGCATGAGCAATAGACGGCGTCCGCGAACAAATTTTTCCCAGTTTTGGGTTTCATATTTATCTCGCTCAAAGGATTGCCTGGCAAAGGCCTTGACAACTCGAACTCCAGTCAGGTTTTCCTGAAGCATGCTAGAAAGCACTGCATCCTGCTCCTGATAGGATTCGTAAGCTTTGGATACGCGTGAGAAAAAGAAAATTGAGAAAGCGACGGTAAATGGCACAATAATGATGGAGTACAGCGCCAACTGCCAATTCATTGTAAGTAAGACAACTAAATTAACGATAAATAGAAAAAAGATACGGCCAATACCAATGGCTTGGGTAGCAAAGAAATTGCGCACGGCTTCAATATCTGATGTGGCACGTTGAATAAGGTCACCTGTCTTTGTCTTATCGTGATAGCTAAAGGGAAGGCGTTGAATGTGATCAAAAATATAATTTCGTAATCGTTGGGCAATACTCTCTGAAGTGCGGGCTGCGAGTGCTCCGCTGGCGAAGGTGAAAACCCCTGTTATGCCTGCTAACCCAATAAAGCTAAATGCCAATAGGGAAAGACTATTTATATCAAGAGTTTCGTTAATCAAATCATCTGCAAAGCGACCCAACAATAAATATGTTCCTGAGCGTGCTGCTGCTGCAAAACCAAGACTTAATGTAGCACTAAAATAAAGCAGTTTATAATCGCGCATCAAGCGGAAAAGTCCAGTGAACGCGTTATCGGAAAGAATTTCTTGCAAGTTCATGGATGTTTTGGATTTCATAGAATTGTTTGATTCCAGGAAGAAGGTTTAAAAAAAGGACACTTTATTGCTTTATGATTGAAATGGCACAATAGTCGCAGAATTAGTCGAAGTGATAACTGCTTTTAATGTACCATGCGAGAGTTCCTGCAAGGACTTTTGAAAAGGTTTGAATTTATGTACCGCTAACTGACAAACAATATTAACATCAGATCCAAAATCTTTATTTTTATGAATGCCATCAAATGTATCAATTAAACTCAGAACACGTTCATAGAAGGAGTAGGGCATGTTAATCGATAAAGTGTGTGTAGATACTTTCTCTGCCAAGGGCAGAATTTCTAATACTGACCTCACTGAATCGCTATAGGCACGTACTAAACCACCCGTCCCTAATTTTGTGCCACCGAAATAACGTGTAATTACCACTGCAATATCACCCAAGCCGCTGCCTTTTAGTACAGCAAGTGCGGGGCGTCCTGCTGTGCCAGTTGGCTCGCCATCATCACTGCTGTGAGCAGTGACCGTGGAACTGTGTCCTATGATAAAAATCGGCACATTGTGGGAAGCATCAACAAATTCCTGCTTGATTTTAGAAAGAAATATTTTTGCTTCTTCGACAGTGAAAGCCGGGGCAGCACTCGTGATAAAGCGTGAGTTGGCGACTCTGATTTCAGAGCGTACTTGTTTAGCTGGTATTAGGAGTTGCGATTTGTTTTTAGAGATCATAATTAATCTAATTAAACCGAATCCTATTCTACCAAATAGTAAGGAATAATAATGCGATTTGTTTGTGAAGAGGAGCAGCAAATTGAATGAAAATAAAATATTAAAAAACCCTCGTTCTGGACGAGGGTTTTTTGGGGCGGATGACGGGATTTGAACCCGCAGCCACCGCATCCACAGTGCGGCGCTCCACCGTTGAGCTACATCCGCCATAGCGGGCTGTATTCTATCATGAAGGGGAATCCCCAGCAAGCATTTGGAAAATTTTCTCCACGGCCTGTGTCTGGGGAATAATAATTTGCTCTCGAGTATGCAAATCTTTAACTGCTACTAGTTGGTTGTCTTGTTCTTCGGGGCCTAATATTAAAGCCACGCGCGCCCCGATACGCTCGGCATAGCGAAACTGTTTTCCGAGTTTGTCAGAAATTGGATAAGTAGCTATCTTTAAACCTTTTTTACGGAGATCAGCAGCAAAGCGATAAGATGCTAAAAGATGTTCTTCATTAAAAATAGTCATCAGCACTGGTGCGGGAGAATCGTCGAGATTGTCGGGCAAGTGACCTAATTTTTCTAGTAAAAGAGAGATGACTAAATCTCCCATCGCAAAACCTGTTCCCGGGAGCGGTGCGCCCCCAACATCAGCTAATAAGTTGTCATAGCGACCACCACCTGCAATTGAGCGGCGGATGTCAGTGGTCATGGATTGTCCTTCGTAAACTGTACCGGTGTAATAATCCAGTCCTCGGATCACCTCAGGATTATAACGAACGTAATCCTGCATTCCGAGGGCATTAATGGCTTCAAAGAAGCCAACCAATTCATCGGATTCTTTCCATAAATCAAGATTCGCTAATAGAGCTTTGAGCTGGTCTAATTGTTGAGAGCTAAGACCAATATCAAGAGCGTATTTTTCCCAAGCCTGAGGTGAGAGTTTCCCTTTCCGATCAATCAAGCGAATGACTTGGGGACGTTCCTGGGGAGAAATTTCAAGATTCTGTAGATGCAGATCAACTAAACGGCGATTATTTACAGAAATAGTGACTTCCTGAGGACTTAAACCAACGGATCGATAGAAAGAAGCCATAACTGCTACCATCTCGGCATCCATTTCTGGGGTGGCGTCTCCAATCAAATCGATATTCCATTGGAAAAATTCGCGAGTGCGGCCTTTTTGCGGACGTTCATAGCGCCAAAATGGTCCAAAAGACCACCAACGTAATGGGTAGTGTAATTGCTGTTGGCGTTTAGCGACCATGCGCATCAGCGTGGGGGTCAACTCTGGACGCAAGGTAATTAATTTACCACTGCGGTCTGGGAAAACGAAAGATTGTTCTTTGACCAACTCCTCGCCAGATTTGGCAGCGTAAAGATCAATCGATTCTAGAATTGGTCCTTCGTACTCTTGATAGCCAAAGGATTCGGAAACTTCCCTGGCTTTTTGGTGTAGCCAGTTGCGGATGGCCATTTCGCGAGGGTAAAAATCGCGAGTGCCTTTTACTGAAGGAATTGTGTTTTTCATATATTTAATGTCGAGAGTTATCCTGGACTGGGCAATTTTGTTTCGGTTTCGGAGTATTTTAGCATTGGCATGGGAAATATGCCAATCCCAGTATATAATAAATGGGAGCTGGCAATGAACTTGCACATGTATTGAGTGATAATTACTTGAAAAGCGTGGTCTGGAGTTAGTTATGCAACGACGATTGTTTATTATATTCCTTAGTTTAATTTTGGTTGCACAGGGTTGCAGTATTCTTCCTACAGCAAAAATTGATGATGAAATCCTCGGTGCGGTTGAAGAAACCCAAGATGTAACAATGGACATTGCTGAAAAATCTACTTCTATATCTGATGAGGCGACATCCGCCATTCATGAGACGAAAACTCCTGAGGTTGTTACTAATCCCTCAATACCCTCTGCTACGCCAACAGCAGATATCGTGGAGAACGATTCTTATGAGACAGCAAAAACCGCCGCGATTGGTGAAATATATATTTACAAAGTACAATCAGGGTCTCCAGCAGCAATGCCTAACTGGTCTCATCCTGGTTTAGGTTGTAATTGGTTAGGTTTGGCCGGGCAGATTTTTGATTTGAATGGCGTTCCCAAGAAGGATACCGTTGTTGAGGTAGGGGGATTATTAAATGGAAAGAAAGTATTGGGATTGTCGCTGACTGGGGTGATTGATCTTTATGGACCTGGCAGTTATGAAATAAAATTAGCTGACAAGGCGTTGGTATCTCAAAAAACGGTCTGGGTACAGGTTAAAGATGGGAATGGTAAAGTTCTAAGTCCAAAAATATTTATTAATACATATAGTAATTGTGATAAGAATTTGATCTTATTAAATTTTGTAGAGGTTGATCCATACACCGTTGAATTTTTAAATTTCTTGCCTTTGATCATGCATTAAGAACAATAAAATTCCTCAGGTAGACGATATTTTTTTGTAAGAATTGATAGCTGTAAAATAAAAAAACAACGCTGCATAAATTTCATGAGCGTTGTTTTTTATTAAAGACGAATATTTATGAAAGAAGTGATAAAAAACATGCCATTATTGTAGTGCTGAGATATAATACGATTAATTAGGATAATAAAAATATATTGATGGCAAAAAAATACTATGCAACTGTCAAATGTTGAAAACGGAAAATCTGTTCGAATCCTTTATTTTCATGGAGGCATTTGGCTGGAAGACAAATTAAGACAATTAGGGTTATTGCCGGGAAGCAGCGCTCGTAAGCTAAGGCAAGCACCTTGGGGTGGACCAATCATGGTTGAAGTCGATGGGCGAACAATTGCTATTGGAAAAGGGATCGCATCAAAAATATACGTTGAAGAAGAGAGACGAGAATGCGATTCGCGCTAATCGGTCAGCCAAATTGCGGGAAAAGTACAGTATTCAATCAAGTCGCTGGTTATAAATCTGAAACCGGCAATTTTTCTGGAACATCACTTGCTTATATTGAAAGTAAAGTGCGTGTACTTAGTGAAATTGTTGATCTAGTCGATTTGCCTGGCACATATTCCTTGTCGGGCAGTAATCCAGCTGAACGGGAGGTGCTGCACTATTTAACTTATCACTCGGTTGATGTAATAATAAATGTACTGGATTCTTCGCAACTTACAGCCGGTTTGAGTCTAACACTGGAGTTGATGACACTTGGTAAGCCGATTATTGTTGCACTCAATATGTTAGATGAGGCTGCACGCCTTGGGATGAGGATTGATGGTGAGCAATTGCAAGATATTCTTGGCGTAAATGTCTTGCCAATGATAGCAAGCCGCGGGCGTGGTATCCGTGCAGTTTTCACTACGGCAATGATGGCTGCACGGGAAGATTCGCCGCCTAAGAGAAAAAAATATGAAGACAAGATTGAAAATGCTATTGAAAAAATAGCTGGAGAGCTAATCGGTGAAAAAACTCAAATAGAATCAGAATATCTCGCAATCAAATTGCTCGAAGGAAATGCGCTCTTGTTGGAGCGCCTTTATGAAGAAATCGCTGAGCTGTCACCAGTTGTGGAATCGGCGCAGAAGGCAATTCTGGAGAGTGAGGGTCAACCAACTGTGTGGGTGCTAAATGCCGAGCACCATAAAATGGCAGCGCAAATTTCTAATGATGTAGTAACCCAAGGTAAACGCCGTGTGAGCCGGCGAGATTCCCTCGATAATATTTTGTTAGATCCCATTTGGGGTTATATATCTTTAGGTGTAATTTTATGGGTCTTTTTTCAGGTTGTTTATGGGGTTGGCAGCTTGATCGAAGGTCCGCTTTTGGAGCTGTTTGATAATTTAGCACTCGAATTGGCAAGTAAAATTGGTGTTGGGACATTTTTTGCCGAGGCTGTAACAGGCATTATTCAAGGTATTGCCGGGGGCGTTGCCATTGTATTACCATATTTACTTCCTTTTTTATTAGGATTAGGTTTCTTGGAGGATGTTGGATATTTGCCCCGTTTAGCATTCTTGGTGGATGCATTGATGAATCGGTTAGGGCTCCACGGAAAAGCTATCGTGCCATTTATCCTGGGATATGGTTGTAATGTGCCGGCTGTAATGTCGACTCGTTTGCTCGAATCAAAAAGGGATCGGTTTTTAGCTGCGACCTTGGCGACTCTTGTTCCATGCGCCGCGCGGCTATCGATTGTATTTGGATTAGTAGCTTTTTATTTGGGCCCGCAGCTAGCTCTCGGAATTTATCTTTTCAATTTGCTCGTGATTGCTTTAACGGGGCGCCTGCTTTCAAGCCTTTTGCCTGAGGGTACACCAGGATTAATTGTGGAAATCCCAGTATATCGTTTGCCCACGTGGCGCACAGTGATGCATAAAGCCTGGTTCAGAATTAGAGAATTTATTGTTGATGCTTGGCCATTGTTGATTTTAGGAAGTCTAATTTTGGCTGTTTTTGATCGATTTGATTTAACTAGCATTGTAAATAGTTTCGTTCGTCCCGTCACTTGGGTTTTGGGATTGCCTTCTGCTGTGGGTGTGCCATTGATATTTGGAATTTTTCGTAAAGAACTTTCCTTAATTATGCTAAGACAGGCCTTAGGCGTATATGATTTTTCTGAAGCGCTGACTGCAGTTCAGATGATTACTTTTACAGTTTTTGCTGTGTTTTATATACCGTGCTTGGCGACTCTCGCAGCTTTGCGCAGAGAGTTAGGGAAACGCAATATGTTTATAATTGCTTTGTTGACAGTAATTATCGCCTTGATTGCTGCCCTTTTGGCACGGGCTGGGGCCATGTTGATCTATTAAATTTTTTTGCGGAATGCCAAGAATAATTACCCTGAATGTTTTATCATAGTAAAGAATTTGTTGATTGCCAAATGGTTTGGAATTTATTAGCTATCTAATTTAATTGTATATTGTGGAGAGAAAGTTATGCCTGTTTTTGATCATTTCGGTGCCTTAGCCCCTTCTTATGAGCGATTTATTAAGCCTAAAGTCCCTGTGGATATGTATCGTGTCGCAGATTTACCCACTAAAGGGTCTTTGCTAGATGTAGGTGGTGGCACGGGTAGAACCGCACAATTTTTACGGGATAAAGCAGCGCAAGTTATTGTTGCTGATGTCTCGATAAAAATGTTGCGCCAGGCGGCGAAAAAAAATGGCTTAGATACAACTTGTTCTGCTGCAGAGAAATTACCCTTTCCGAATGCCTGTTTTGAACGTGTAATCATAGTAGATGCTTTGCATCATGTTTTAAATCAATACCAAACTGCGAAAGAGCTTTGGCGAGTCCTAAAACCTGGGGGACGGCTAGTGATAGAAGAGCCGGATGTGCGAACGTGGTTTGTCAAGTTAATTGCTATTGTTGAAAAAATAACACTAATGCAAAGTCACTTTCTTTCCCCACCAAAAATAGAAGCGCTTTATGCTGGTCTGGATGCACGGGTATGGACTGAGAGGAATGGCTATATTTCGTGGATTGTGGTTGAGAAACCAAACTAAGGATTGGAAATG
This sequence comes from Chloroflexota bacterium, assembly GCA_039714275.1. Taxonomy (GTDB): domain Bacteria; phylum Chloroflexota; class Anaerolineae; order Anaerolineales; family UBA11858; genus JBDLJO01. Next base: position 13,379 of record JBDLJO010000010.1, read on the forward strand.
ATCTATTTAAATTACGTGATTTTTCCAGTTATTGGTTATATTGCGGGTTCATTATCTTTTGCTATCTGGATTGTAAGAGCTCTAAAGGGAATTGATTTGCGTAACGTTGGCTCCGGTCATGCCGGAGCTACCAATGTAGGTCGCCATGCAGGTTGGAGTTGGGGGGTCATTGTACTGATATTGGATATTTTAAAAGGGTATTTACCAGTATATTTTGCCATGAGATTTGATATCCCTGATTGGGTTAACGCCGCAACAGCAGCATTGACTGTTATTGGACACTGCTGGCCGCTGTGGGCTGATTTTCGAGGAGGAATGGGCTTGGCTACAATGGGAGGTACACTATTAGCTGTATCCCCACTATATTTTTTGATTGCTTTGGGATTGCTGATTTTTCTTACTTTAGTGATGCATCATGCGGCACGAGCGAGTGTTTTTACTGGCGTATTAATTGTCCCGATGTTGTGGCTTTTGAATCAGCGAGGAATTATTTTATGGATTGCTTCTGGGACTGGTTTAGTAATCGCAATTCGATTTTATTTGGAAGATTGGAATCGCGAGTATCGTGAACTGTGGTTAGATAGAAAGAAATCTTAGCAAATTCGAGGCAGCATTTCACCCATAAGTACATCGACTACACGAGTACTGCCCAATACTGTTTTCATTAATACACGCTTCTGTGGTGCTTCCTGAACTTCACCGATGATTATAGCGTCTTTACCATGGGGACTATTATGCATTACTCTTAGTGCCTTGTCGGCATCATTGGGTCCAACAATCGTGATAATTTTACCTTCATTAGCGATATAAAGTGGGTCAAAGCCCAACATTTCACATGCTGCTTGTACTGCCGGGCGCACGGGGAGATTTTTTTCGAATAATGTAATCCCAACATTAGATTGCTTGGCAATTTCGTTGAGCGTTGTAGCTACACCTCCACGTGTTGGATCGCGAAGAACGTGGATGTTGTGGCAATTGTCTATCATAGAAGCGATCATGTGATTTAGCGATGTCACATCACTTTTTATTTTTGTTTGAAATCCTAGTTCACCTCGAGCCTCCAGAACGGCGATTCCATGATCGCCCATAGTGCCCGAGAGAATAACTAGATCACCGGGTTGAGCAAATTGGCCGCCGATTTCTAAGCCGAAGGGTATTATGCCAATACCGGCGGTATTGATATATAGGCCATCGGCTTTACCGCGCTCTACTACTTTTGTATCGCCTGCCACGATTTGGACACCAGCTTTCCCGGCCTCAGTTTGCATCGACGCGACAATTTTATCTAAAATATCTAAATCAAGCCCTTCTTCAAGAATAAACCCAACTGTAATGTAAAGGGGCTTGGCGCCCATGCATGCTACATCATTGACTGTACCGCAAACAGCTAGTTTACCGATGTCGCCACCCGGGAAAAAAAGTGGGAAAACCACATGTGAATCGGTACTGATTGCCAACTGAGTATGGATGTCTGGCTGCACAATGCCGGCATCGTTGCCCGCTCGTAGAGCAGGATTATCGAAGGGTGGTAAAAATATTTTGGCGATCAAATCGCCACTCATTTTCCCGCCGCTACCATGACCTAAAACGATTTTTTTTTCATGGCGATATGGCACTGCACATACACGGCCTTTGATTGATGGTAGTGAATCAGTCATAAGATGCCTTTGGAATTCGAAAATAAAATAGTTAATAGATTTGATTAAACATAAAACGTTTGATAATAATTAACGACGCCCGTATTGATAGTAAGCTGCACAAGCACCCTCGGCGGAAACCATCGTTGCACCTAAAGGCGATTCAGGTGTGCATTGATTGCCAAAAGCTGGGCAGTGATGGGGTTTCTTTAGTCCTTGTAATATTTCACCAGCAATACAGAGAAGTGATTCTTCAGTATGTATGTTACCTACATCGAAGCGTGTTTCAGCATCAAATAAGGCTAGATCGGGATGAAGGCACCAGCCGCTCATAGGAATTTCTCCAATGCCGCGCCAACTACGATCACATTCAATAAATGCTTTTTTAATAACTTCTTGGGCGGGTTTATTACCATCAAATGTAACTGCACGCGTATAAGCATTTTCAACTTTGATTTGGTTAGTTTCTAGTAATTTCACAGTTGAGAGAATGCCTTCGACGATATCAAGAGGTTCAAACCCAGTCACAGACATTGAGATACGGTAACGATCTACGATAGGTGGATATTCCCAATAACCCATTACGGCACAAACATGACCTGCAGCCAGAAATCCTTGAACGCGATTATGAGGAGAGCTTAGAATCGCGTGCATGGCGGGGGGAACACGTACATGCGAGACCAGGACACTATAATTATTTAATCCTAATGCATTGGCGTGCAATACACTCATTGCGTTTGCGGGTGCCGTAGTTTCAAAGCCAATCGCAAAAAAAACAACTTCCTTGTCGGGATTTTGCTGTGCAATTTTTATCGCATCCAAAGGAGAGTATACGACACGCACATCACCACCAGATGCCCGTACAGAAAACAAATCACCTTCTGTGCCCGGGACGCGCAGCATATCACCGTAGGAAGTAAAAATCACTCCGGGACGTGATGCAATTGCTAAGGCTTTGTCAATCAATGCTAAAGGAGTTACGCAAACCGGACAGCCTGGACCATGAACCAATTCGATTTTATCAGGTAGTAATTGATCAAGACCGTGCCGAACAATGGCGTGAGTTTGGCCACCACAAATTTCCATGATGACCCAGTTCCTAGAAACGGAATCGTGGATTTCTCTCAGCACGCCTTTGACTAATTCAGCATCGCGATATTCCGTAATATATCTCATGGTTATCTTCTAAATATGTCTCAAGTATATGTTGTTTAGTTACAAATTATGCTTGTAGAAAATGATGCTAATATAAAATTGAAAGTGAAAGTTATTCAAGAATTGCGCGAATATTAGATGTGTTCCTAAGACAAGTATTATACCGATTGGTTTGCAATTACAGCTTGTCCTAAAGATAAGCCACCATCATTGGTTGGTACATTGCGGTGGGTTAAAATATTAAAACCATGTTTTTCAAGCGAATGATAAGTCTTAGTGAGCAGTGTGATATTTTGCCATACACCACCACTAAGGGCAACTGTGTTAACGCTAAAGATTGTGCGCATTTGCGAACAAATTTCAACAACGCTTTTGCTTAGTCCATTATGAAACTTTGCAGACATGGATGAAATTGGTGTATGGGCGCGCAGGTCTGCGATAAGAGATTGGAACATTGGCGTGGGATCTAGTTGACGGTCATTAAACTCAAAGGGATAAGAACCTTGTTCAAATGGGTCGGCCAATGCTTCCAATTCAATCGCGGCCTGTGCCTCGAAATTGATTTTTTGGCGTAGGCCAGATAAAGCGGCAACAGCATCGAAGAGTCGCCCAATACTGGAAGTAAATGGTGAGCTAAGTTTATTGTTTAACATTGAGCGCAAAAGATGTCGATCATGGGAACTTGTAGAATCTACAGGAGGAATTCCATTTTCCCAAGGTAGGCCAGCTTGCCAAAGATGTGCCAGAGCCATACGACCCGGGTTACGGATAGCGGCATCTCCTCCAGGCAATGGAGCATATGCCAAATGGGCAAATCGTTGGTAGCTGGTATAGTCAGCCAAAAGAAATTCGCCTCCCCAAATGGCGCCATCATCTCCATAGCCCGTACCATCAAAAGCAACTCCAATAACAGGCTCATCTCCATTGAGTCCGTTATCAGACATGCAAGCCGCGATATGGGCATGATGATGTTGTATACCAAATGATGGAAGGTTATCTTTTTCGGCACGAGATAGGGCGTAACGGGTGGCCAAATAATTGGGGTGTAGATCGTAGGCTATAGTTTCGGGATGGATGCGGAAAAGATTTTCAAAATGTTTAATTCCCTTTTCAAAAGAGACTAATGTTTCATAGTTTTCTAAATCGCCGATGTGATGACTGAGAAAAGCATACTTGTTTTTTGTGAGGCAAAAGGTGTTTTTTAATTCTGATCCAGTTGCTAAGATGGGCAGCATTTCAAAAGGTGTGGTAATGGGATCAGGTGCAAAACCACGACTGCGGCGAAAAGGGTAAGTACGCGTTTGAGATTCAGGTGTTCGATGCTCTAACGTTCTGATGACGGAATCATCACAGCGAACATGAATTTGACGATCATTCATTAAAAATGCATCTGCTATACCGCCTAGCCGCTGGCGGGCATCCTCGTTGATGTACGCGATTGGTTCTTCGCTCAAATTTGCAGACGTCATTACAAGAACGGATAAAGGGTGAGGGTGATTATTGGGGGATGAATGTTGTGCAAAGATCAAGTAGTGAAGCGGTGTATAAGGCAGCATCACACCAAGCAAATTTTGTCCCGGTGCAATATTGTCGGGCAAAGGCGAATCTGGTTTTCGTTTAAGAAGCACAATAGGCCGTTGGTGCGATTCCAAAAGATATCGCTCATCATCGTTGATGTGACAGTGCTGCTGAACTGTTTTAATATCCGGCATCATGAGGGCAAATGGTTTTTCGATGCGGTATTTTCTATTGCGAAGTTCATGTACGGCTTCAGGATTTGCCGCGTCACAAGCAAGATGAAAACCGCCCAATCCTTTAATGGCGACGATTTTACCGTTTTGTAAAAGATTTTGAGTATGTTGTATTGGGCTTTTTATTCTTTGATGATTGAGTGTTGGGTCCTCGATCCAAACTTTCGGGCCACACGCTGGACAGGCCACTGGTTGTGCGTGAAAACGGCGATTGATAGGATCTTCGTACTCTGTGCGGCAAGTTGGGCACATTTCGAAGGGCGACATGGTTGTGTTGGGGCGGTCGTAGGGAAGGTCTTTGATGATGGTAAAGCGCGGGCCACAGTTAGTGCAGTTGATGAAGGGGTAAAGATAACGATGATTTTTTGGATTGAAAAGTTCATCTAAGCAATCATCACAAATAGAAACATCAGGAGAAACCGGGATGAAAGCGCCTGGAACCGGTTCTGATTTGATGATATCAAAAGAAGAAAATCCATTGGAAGAGCATTGTATAACATCAAATGAGTCAATTCGTGCTAAAGGGGGCGCATCATGCTTCAGGGCATGAATGAATTTTTCAAGTGAAGCTGTATCACCATCGATCTCAATGTCCACACCAGCGGAAGTGTTCCGAACCCAACCTTTTAGATCACTGCGCATAGCGAGTCCATAGACAAATGGACGGAAGCCAACTCCTTGTACGATGCCTGTGATATGGATACGAGCGCCGATAATTGAGGACATTTATTATGTGTTTGCTTGAATCCAATCGAGCCAAGCAGGTAATCCCTCTTCGGTTTGGCAGGAAATTGGGAAGGTGACAAGGTCTGGATTAAGCATTTCAACGCCTAGACGAAAATAATCCATTTTAAAGGGGATATAGGGCAACAAGTCAATTTTATTAATGACTAAAGCGTCCACACCTCTATACATGGTGGGATATTTATAAGGTTTATCATCGCCCTCTGGAATGGATGCAATGAGAACGTTTTTATGGACACCAAGTTGAAAACTAGCGGGACAAACTAAATTGCCAACATTCTCGACGATCAGGAGATCTAATTGAGAAAGATCAAGCTGTTTTAGTGCTCCCTGCAGCATAACCGCATCGAGGTGACATTCACCACCTGTATTAATTTGTACAGCTGTTGCTCCCGCAGCTGCAGCACGATCAGCATCAATGCTGGTAGCAATATCACCATCAATAACGGCTATGCGGTATTTTTGAGATAAGGCTTTGACAGTGTGTTCGATCAAAGATGTTTTTCCGGCCCCTGGTGAAGCCATTAGGTTGATCGTGAAAACGCCTGATTTCTCAAAGAGGGAGAGATTTTCGGCAGCCAAGTGATCATTGGCGCTGAGGATTTTTTCAACGATAGGAATTTTTTTTGACATGATGTTCGGATGTTGTAGTGGATGAATCTTAGCGTAATCTCAATACGATATCCTTAATAAGCTCCTTAATCTTCAATCTCAATACTCTCAAGTCGGAATTCTTTCCCCGCAATAATTTTTACTAATGTGCTGCTGCAATTCGTACAGGGCGTTAAATCGTGGGGAATAGCAAATGTATGTTTGCATTCTAGACAACGTAATTTAGCCGGAATCCGGTCAAAATGAACGCGTGCGCCTTCGCAAATGGTGCCTTCGCTAATGATATCCCAATAAAAAAGCACTGAATCATCTATCACCGAAGACAGCTGACCAATTACAAGGTATATATCCGTTACACGGCGGGCATTGGCTTGTTTTGCGTGCCGAACGGCAATTTCAACTATGCTTTGTGTGATCGGTAATTCGTGCATATTGTGCAGTGATTTTGTCAAGAGCGGCTTAGGTTAAAGTATAACATTCTTATGCCTGAATATTACTTAATAGTTCAGTGGAAAGCAGCAAAGTATTAATTTGTGGATCTATTTTTTATAAATTGGCTGAATAAAATTGCAATTATTGTTAATCTCTTGCTTTGCTTGAGCTCGAAGGTATAATCGAGATACTTTTATTTGTGAAAATATATGAGGTGAACTAGATAATGGATAACACGACTATGTTCTTTTGGATTGAGAAAAACCCATTAACAGCATTTTTTGGGGCATTATTATTGAGTGGAATCCTTTTCTTTGTTGCTCGTCTTGTTCTCGAGCGTGGGTTAGTTTATTTTGCTAAGCGCACTGAGACGCGCTATGACGATATTGTTGTCGAAAAATTACACCCCTTTAGAGCGGCATGGATTGCGCCTTTGCTCTTTCTTTACCTAATAGCTGATTTCTTTCCCCTTTATCAAGCAGTGATCGAGCAAATAATGCTGCTGTTGATATTATGGGTTGTGGCGTTAACTATCAATGCTTTATTAAAAGCGGTCAACGAAATTTATGAGAGTGGGGAAAACTTTAGTGGTGTTGCGATTCAGGGGTACTTAGATATCGTAAAAATCTTTATTTTATTGACAGCGGGAATTCTCAGCGTTTCGATCATAACAAAAGAATCTCCTATTGTTTTATTGACAGGTCTCGGAGCCTTGACTGCTGTGTTGTTGTTAATCTTTCAAAATACAATCTTATCATTTGTCGCAAGTATTCAAATTTCATCACAAGGCTTAATTAAAGAGGGTGATTGGATTGAAGTCCCCAGCTATGGAGCGGATGGTGATGTTGTTGACATGACTTTGCATCAGGTAAAAATTCAGAATTTTGATAAAACTATTACAGTAATACCGACTTATAAAATGCTGGATACAGCATATAAAAATTGGCGGGGTATGGAAGAAAGTGGGGGAAGGCGCATTAAACGAGCCGTGCATATTGATTTGATGAGTATTCGATTTTGCGATCGTGAAATGTTAGCTGAATATCGAAAAATCGATTTAATTCGAGAAGTCATTGATGAAAAGATTAGCGTTCTAAATACATTTTTTAGCGATCAAGATAACGAAGTTGGCAATTTGCTTGATGGCCCTCAACTTACTAACGTTGGGGTTTTCCACGCCTACATGGAAGCTTATTTAAGAAGTTACGAAGATATTCATGATGATATGACTTTTCTTGTTCGTCAATTGGCACCAGGTTCGACAGGGTTGCCTATGGAAGTTTATGTTTTTACAAAAACAGTTGTGTGGACCGAGTACGAGAACATACAGGCAGAAATTTTTGATCACTTGTTAGCGTCTGCGAGTTATTTTGGGTTGCGTATTTTCCAGCAGCCAACTGGGGCAGATTTTATGTCGTTAGCTAGGATTTAAGATAAACTAATGGCTTTAATTTAAAAAAAATAGAATAAAATCAAGCTGCAAACGATTCCGATACGGAAGTTACCATAATTGGTGCAAAGCTTATCACGAAAGGAATAGTCTATTTGGGTATCATACTTTAGCAACCAAACAAGTTTTAGGTATCACTTGAAATCTCGTTGAAGATGTTTGTTTTTATATTTTTCTGAAAGAAATAATAGAATTTTCTTCATGGACGATAACAAAATGATAGATAATCAACATAGATTCATAGAGCTCAATAACCAGTCTGATAAAAAAATAGGACAGAAATCTGAAGTACAGCCAAATTCCAGAATGATTAGGAAAACTTCCGGGAAAGGCAAGTTTTTGGAGAATGATTTTTTAATTTTGGGCTTGGTTCTGGCAATCATTTTAGGGGGATTTGTAAGGATCGTACATATCATCAATTTGGATATCCCTTTAAATGATGGCGGTCTCTTTTACCAAATGATTTTGGATTTACAATCATCGTTTTATAAGCTACCTCAATATACAACTTATAACCATGCAAAAATTCCTTTTGCATACCCACCCATGCCGTTTTATTTGTCTGGATATTTGTCTGATTCATTTGGGTGGGATTTGCTCGATATTATTCGAGTGCTGCCAGTTATTATCAGTATACTAACCATCCCTGCATTTTTTCAGCTTTGTAAAAAAATCCTAACAAATAAATGGCAAATTTCTTTTGCAACATTCGCTTTTGCGTTGATACCAACCGCTTTTGATTGGTTGATAGTGGGTGGTGGTCTGACCCGCTCATTTGGATATTTGTTTGCGATATTAGCACTTTCTCAAATATATTCGTTGTTTACAAAATATCAAAAAAGAAATATTTTTTTAGCCATCTTGTTTTCTAGTCTTACAGTATTGTCTCATCCGGGAACAACCTGGTTTGTAATTTTTAGCACCGGCATAATATTGATATTCAATTTGAAAAAAAAAATCCAATTGATTAATATTTTAGCGATTGTTTCATCGGGCGTTTTGGTGTTAACTGCACCCTGGTGGGGTACAGTTATTCGATATCATGATACTTCCGTGTTTTTATACCCATTTCAAACGGAATCTTTATCAGGGGCATCTATCCTGACTCCATTTACTTTCCTTTTTACAAACGAACCGCTCCTAGATACTCTGGCTTTTTTGGGTCTGATCGGTGTGTGGGTTTGTTTGCGGGATCAAAAATACATGTTGCCTATCTGGCTTTTTTCGGTATTTTTGTTCGAATCCCGACTGGGGGCAACGTATGCTGTGGTCCCAATGGTGATGTTGAGTGGTATTGGCTTAAATGAAATCCTAACTATCATACAGCTGAATTCACAAAAAATTACCAATTTAAGAATAATTGTATTGAGCCATTTATTGTTGTTGGCATTGATCGCTGCTTTATTAGCTCCAAAATATAGTACAGTCTCAGAGAATCAAATTTCTGTGATGGCCTGGATCCAGGCCAATACACCTGAAAGCAGCCAATTTATGGTGATAACTTCTGTTTCCGAGTATGGCATTGATCCAGTTTCTGAATGGTTTCCTGTTCTTAGTCAGCGAACGAGTCTTACGGTGCCGCAAGGATATGAATGGCTTCCCAACGCTCAGTTTTTGAAGCGTCAAAAATTACACGCAGACCTTCAAGCATGTGCAAAAAATGATGTTTCCTGTATCGAGAGCTTTGCTGCACAGAACAAGCTGGACTATACCCATATTTATATTGCATCAGCTGGAAAATGGTTAATTTCCACCATCACAAAATCGCCAAATTTCGATTTGGAATACGATGGTTTCGGGGGGCTAATCTTTTCCCGAAAGTAGAAATGGCATGAAGCGTTTTTTGCAAACCGACTGGCTTTTTATTATTCTGCTAACATTGCTTAGTTTATTTTATATTGGGGGCATTAAATTTGTGCCATTTCATCCAGATGAGTCTACCTACATCTATATGAGCAGCGATTTCGATGAAGCATTTAGTGACGTATCGGCACTTTTTTGGCAAGCCGATAAAAGAGATGATGCCAGGCAAAGGTATCGAGAGTTGGATGCCCCGATTACAAGATATTTAATCGGCATTGGGCGTACAATGTTTGGGCAAAAAGCGCTTGATGTTGATTGGAATTGGAGCATGTCCTGGGATGAAAATATTAATGGTGGAGCTTATCCCGATCCTGAATTGCTCAGAATTAGCCGTCTTTCAATAGCCTTCTTGCTGCCAATCAGTCTGACGCTAATGTATTCAATTGGAAAGCAAATCCAAGGAAAACGCCTTGGGTTGGTAAGCGCATTATTGCTGGGAACGAATGCTGTTGTGTTATTGCATGGTCGTAGAGCAATGGCAGAAGGCCCACTATTGATGGGTATTACGTTGGCAATCTGGAGTTTTTTGCGTGCCAGGGGAAACCCATGGTTAGTTGGTTTAGGATTGGCAATAGCTTTCAATGCCAAACACTCTGCATTAACATTGGTTCCTGTTGGAATTTACGCAATTATTTATTCTCAATTTAGACTCAAAACGAATGTTTGGATGGCATTATTAAAAATGATAAGTATGTTCATATTTATCACTGCATTGTTAAATCCACTTTATTGGAACAATCCAATTCAAGCAGTCAAGGCATCGATTGAAGCAAGGCGAGAATTAGTCTCTCATCAGATTGAAGATTTAAACAATATTGCACCAGATAGATATTTAGATACTCCTGCCCAACGGCTAGGTATGATGCTCGCAAATATATACATTGGACCAGCAGAGCATAGTCTTGTGGGTAATCTGCGTGATACACAAAAAGATGTTGATACTTATATCAGCATCCCAGGACATAATATGTTTCGAGGCGTTATTTGGGGGGCTGTTTTCTTGATTCTTACAATCGCAGGAATGTACATGGCGATGCGCATTTTTCTAGGAAAGAAAACGAATAAAAAACCCGAAATTGCTATCATTATTTTTGCGACATTTTTTCAAGGAGCTACACTTCTGGCTGTGCCCCTGCCGTGGGTTCGGTTCACAATCCCATTACTTCCCTTCGTCAGTTTTTTTGCTGCGTACAGCTTGGTTCCTTTTTTTACGAGAGAGCAAACACAAAAGAATGTATGAGTTACAATCAAAATATATCATTAATTTTCCTTAATATTGGTCCTTTAGATTCAAATTTAATAAATCACATAACTTGAGGAATTGATTATGCCAAAAATTAAAGTTGATCAGATAAATGTATTTTATGAAGTCCAGGGCGAAGGTGAAACCCTTGTTTTTATTCATGGGTTGGGATCAAGTAGTCAGGATTGGGTTTACCAAACGGAATTTTTCTCAGACCACTATCGAGTTATTGCGTATGATGTGCGCG
>JBDLJO010000011.1:0-24504 GCA_039714275.1 Chloroflexota bacterium
TCTTTGTGGGAGTTCTGTGGGTATTGCATCGCATTGCTCATACAAAATTTCAAGGGTCTGGCTGGAAGTTAAACTTCACCAAAACACCGGACAGCAGCATCCCCCCCGTCGATGAATCGAACGATCAATAAGCTTGCTGGAGGATAATAATCTGACCGCCAATATCTCTAATTCCCCCTCATCCATAAAAGATGAGGGGGAATTTTTTCCACAATGTATACATGCCTGCTCCAGATTTCCTCCAGAATTGTTGCCTAAAATACACACAGCAATTAAAAATATTCTTAGCAAGGAGACTACTGATGAAAAAAACCATACTTTATATCACCATTGCTGTTCTTTTAGCAGCCGGTTATTTTTTCTACAGCACAACAGCTCAGGCGAATAGTGATCAGGCTGAGCTGGCTGCCCTCGAGACGGTGGAAGTGCAGATGGGTACATTATCGGCCCAGATCAGCGCCACGGGCACGGTCCGTTCAAATCAGAGCGCTGTGATCACCTGGGGTACTTCCGGCAGGGTGGGGGTTGTCAATGCTGCCGCAGGAGACCCGGTTCAGAGCGGCGACATCCTCGCCGATTTGGTCCAGACCTCACTGCCCCAAAATGTGATCATGGCCAAGGTTGATTTGGTCAATGCCCAAGATGCATTGGAAAATTTAAGTGATTCCTATTCAGCTCTGGCGCTGGCCGATGCCCAAAAAGCCATTGCTGATGCGGCCGATGCTGTTGAAGAAACCGAGCGTACGCTGCGTAACTACCAGACTCCCGCACCGCAAACCGATATCGATCAGGCCTATGCCGATATGATTTTGGCCCGCGATCAACTGGACAAAGCCGAAGACCGCTACGAACCGTACTCTGACAAACCCGAAGATAACCTCACCCGGGCAAATCTGCTCAGCAAGTTGGCAACTGCCCAGGAACAATACGATGATACCGTGCTCACCTACAACAGTCTGCGCGGCACCGCATCAGAAACCACGATCGCGGTCGCCCGGGCCGATGTGGATGTCGCTCGTGAACAGCTCATCGATGCCCAGGATGAAGTTCAACGTTTATTGGATGGTGTTGAATCGGATGATATGCTTGCCGCCCAGGCAAAAGTCGCCGCTGCCGAAGCCACGCTCAGTCAGGCCTGGGTTGAAGCGCCATTTGACGGCGTCATCACCAAAGTTTTCAACCAGAGCGGTGACCTGGTCAGCGCCGGCACCCAGGCTTTCCAGCAAGATGATCTCTCACGTCTGCTGGTTGATCTGGAAGTCTCCGAGGTCGATATTACCCAAATCGAGGTCGGCCAATCCGTTGAGATGACCTTTGATGCCATCCGCGGCCGCCAGTATCACGGCCAAGTTGTCGAAGTGGCTATGGTCGGCGATAATGAAGGTGGTGTGGTCAGCTTTGACGTGGTTGTGGAACTGACCGATCCAGATGAAGACGTGCGGCCTGGCATGACCTCGGCTGTCAGCATTGTCGTGCAGCAGCTTGCGGAAGCCATGTTGGTTCCTAACCAGGCTTTGCGGGTGGTGGATGGCGAGCGTGTGATTTATATCCTCAGCGACCTGGAAATCCCTGAACCTGAAGCGCAGTCAACCGGTGGATTCCGCGACATTATTATGGGGATGCGGGACAGCGATCAATCCTTGATCGCCACCACGATGATCGAAATTACCGTTGGTGCGACCTCTGACAGTTACACTCAGATCATAGATGGCGATCTGCAGCTTGGAGACCAGGTTGTCCTTAATCCTCCTGTTGATATGCTGACCAACATAGCGCCCGGCACTGGTGGACCTTTCGGGAGATAGCGATGAATAACACAACTGTTGTAGCAGCCAAGAACCTTACCAAAGTCTATAAAATGGGTGAGATGGAAGTCCACGCCCTGCGCGGCTTGAATGCCGAAATTCAACGTGGCGAAGTTGTCTCGATTATGGGCCCCTCCGGCTCTGGAAAATCCACCCTCATGAATATGCTCGGATGCCTCGATCGGCCCACATCTGGTGAATACTACCTGGATGGGGAAAGTGTAGCCGATATGGATGACGATCAGCTTGCTGATATCCGCAACCGTAAAGTTGGCTTTGTCTTTCAGGGCTTCAATCTCTTGCCCCGCTCAACGGCCATTACCAATGTCGAGCTGCCCTTGCGCTATGGTAACGCCAATAACGGGCGCAGTCGTCGTGAAGCCGCCATCGAAGCGCTTAATTCCGTCGGGTTGGGCGACCGCCTCGATCACCGCCCCAATGAACTTTCGGGCGGCCAACAGCAGCGCGTGGCCATCGCCCGGGCGCTGGTCAACAATCCGTCCATCATCATGGCGGATGAACCAACCGGCAACCTGGATAGCAAATCAGGCGAGGAAATCATGGATCTGCTGCTCAACCTTAACAAAGAACGCGGCACAACCTTGATCATCGTCACTCACGATCCGGAAATTGCCGAACTTACCCAACGGGTGATAAACATCCGTGATGGGGTTGTAGAGGCGAAATTATGAAATTCACACAATCTTTTATCGAAGCCCTTGAAAGCCTGATGGCCAACAAGATGCGCTCCAGCCTGACCATGCTGGGTATTATCATCGGTGTCGCCGCAGTAATTGCCATGCTGGCCCTGGGTACCGGCGCACAAGATTCCATCATTGGTGAGATCGAAGGCATCGGTACAAACTTGCTTTTTATCCGCACCGATACCGAAAACGTGCTCAATCCAAAGCCTCTTATGCTGACGGATGCCGAATCCTTGGATGATCCTTTAAATGCCCCTGATGTGAAAGCTGTTGCTGCCTCAGTAGGAGGTGCGGCGGAAGTTAGTTTTTCGGGTGAGAGCAGTGTTGTGACGGTTCTCGGTGTTACTCCCGATTACTCAACCGTGCAGAATATGGTCATTGCCGAAGGGGAGGTTATTACCGATATTCACCTTGCTGGTCAGGCCTCTGTGGCGATTTTAGGTGCCAATGTTGCCGAAGATCTCTTCGGGCGTACGCATGGCGTGATCGGCGAATCGGTCCGCATCTCTGGGCAGCCTTTTCGAGTGATTGGCGTATTGGTCTCAGAAGGTGGCACCGATTTCGGCAGTGCCGATGATCAGGTCTTGGTCCCCCTTACCACCGCCCAGGTGCGCATACACCCGCAAGATACGCGCGGGGAAGTGGATACCATCTACGTTTCAGCTGCCAGTTCCGAGACAGTCCAGGATGCTATCACCCAGGTATCGAGTATCTTGCGCGACCGTCATAACAACGAAATCGGCGCTGAAGATTTCTCGATCATGTCGCAGCAGTCGATGGTCGATATGATGTCCTCCATTACAGGGATTTTGACGATCTTCTTGGGAGGCGTTGCTGGAATCTCACTCCTGGTGGGTGGCATTGGGATCATGAATATTATGCTGGTCTCGGTAGTAGAGCGCACCCGAGAGATCGGTCTGCGAAAAGCGATGGGTGCTCGACGCATGGATATTCTCTCGCAGTTTCTGGTCGAATCATCGCTGCTCAGTGTCATCGGCGGCGGTCTGGGTATTGTCTTCGGCTGGGTGATCTCTGCAGTCGTCGGGCAGATTGCCACGGCCAGCGATTTCGCGCTAAACCCGGTCATTGGCCTGGATGCCGTCTTGATGGCGACCCTCTTTTCGGGGGCAGTTGGTATTTTCTTCGGACTCTATCCTGCCAACCGGGCCGCATCCCTGGAACCGGTCGAAGCCCTGCGCACAGACTGAGATAAAGTTAGATATAATTAAGGTTCAGCCCTCATTTAGAACCCCTCGCCCAATGTTGGGTGAGGGGATTGAATGAAGCCAGACCAGGTCAGGGCTTATCGGGAACTCACATGGAACGCATTCTAGTTGTTGATGATGATAAAGAAATCGTGCGTCTGGTGCGTTCGTATCTGGAAAATGCCGGGTACGAGGTGCTAAGTGCTTACGATGGTGAAACCGCGCTGCACACCCTGCGCCGTGAAAAGCCTGATTTGCTGGTCCTCGACCTGATGCTCCCCGACCGTGATGGTTGGGATATCACCCGCATCATCCGTGGTGATGCGCATTTGGCTGGTTTACCGGTTATCATGTTGACCGCCCGGGTGGAAGACAGCGATAAGATTGTTGGCCTGGAACTCGGGGCCGATGATTACATCACCAAGCCATTCAACCCCCGCGAAGTTGTCGCCCGTGTGCGCGCACTGCTGCGCCGCAGTTCCCTGGAGATAGGCAGTCCGCCGTTAAAGACACTGCAAGTCGGTACCCTGCATTTAGATACCGGCAAGCGTCAGCTTTTGATCGCGGATGCCCCCGTTGATCTGACCCCCTCCGAATTTGAGCTCCTGCGTGTGATGATGGAAAGCCCCGGCTATGTTTTCACCCGTGATGAATTGATGGACCAGGCTCTGGGCTACGGCTTTGAAGGGGTGGGGCGTACCCTGGACAGTCATATCAAAAACTTGCGCCGCAAGATCGAGCCCGACCCTGCTGATCCCACCTATATCCAGACCGTTTATGGCGTGGGCTACCGCCTCGAAGAGAATGATCGATGAACCGTTTATGGGTACGTATCAGCCTGACCTTTGTAGGGATCGTTATTTTTATTATCATGATTCCGTTGATGATTAACATCTCCTTGCGTAACTTTGATGTTGCCGGGAGTCCTGGTGACCAAATTTCCCCAGGTGAAATCTCACTGAGTCATCCCGGACCTCCAGAGCGATTTGCCGGGATTACCGGGCGAGATTTAGCCGCTGATTTACTGCGCTTTGTCACCGGAATCACGATCCTCGGTACGATTGTAGGCATCATCAGCACCCGCGGATTGACGGCACCTTTGAATCGGCTGGCCGATGCCGCCAAAGCCATTGCTGCAAAGGATTTCACGCAGCGCGTCAAGCCCCGCGGCTCCGATGAGATCAAAACCGTTGCCATTGCTTTTAATGAAATGGCTTCTCAGCTGGAGCAGGCCACAACCCTGCGCAGCAATCTACTCAATGATGTTGCTCATGAGCTGCGCACGCCCATATCCGTGATTCAGGGCAACTTGCGTGCCATCCTTGATGGTGTCTACGAACTAGACCAGGCCGAGATCGCACGCCTCTATGACCAGACCCGCCATCTTTCCCGCCTGGTAGATGACTTGCGTGAATTGGCCCAGGCCGAAGCCCAGGAGTTGACCCTCAATATTTCCCAGGTGGATATAGCCCCTTATCTTCAAGATATTGCCGCTGTTTTCCGCCCCATCGCCGATCAAAAAGAGATCACCCTGCAGGTTGAAATTTCCGATCCAGAAGCTCAAGTTCTCGCCGATCAGGCCCGACTGACACAAGTACTGCACAATCTGCTGAACAATGCGGTTCAGCATACCCCCCAAGGCGGCACTATCAGCATCCAGACGCAGCAGGGTTCAGAAAACTTCCTTATTCTAGTCAGCGACACCGGCGCCGGCATCTCCCCAGAGCACCTGCCCCATGTCTTCGACCGCTTTTACCGCGTCGATCCTGCCCGCGCCCGTGGCACCGGCGGCACCGGTCTGGGGCTGGCTATCAGCCGTGCCATTGTCGAAGCTCACGGTGGAGAAATCACGGTCAGCAGCGGTGGCATAGATCAGGGCAGTCAATTCGTCATTCGTCTGCCAATCTCGTGAGACCTTAAAACCATCTTGTCGTCTCAACGTCAACTGATCATTACATCTCCCCAACCAATAAAAAAACTCGGTTGTTCCTAGAAAAGGAAAAACCGAGTTTTGCTTTATACACTTTATAAAAATCCTACTCGTAGCGCAAAGCCTCCACCGGTTCCAGGCTGGCGGCCCGGTTAGCAGGGTAAGCGCCAAAGAAAACACCCACCGCTGCGGAGAATAACGTCGCTAAAAGGATCGCGTTAATGCCCACGACCGGGACAATATCCGCATCGCTGGCCGCAGCGATGCGTCCCACGATCGCCGAGATCACCCAACCCAGCACGATTCCCAGCAAACCGCCGATCAAACTAAGCAGCGAAGATTCAGCCAGGAACTGGATCAAAATATCTACCTTGCGCGCCCCCATTGCCTTGCGCAAACCGATTTCCCGCGTGCGCTCAACCACCGAGACCAACATAATATTCATGATTCCAATCCCGCCTACCAGGAGTGAGATGGCTGCGATACCGCCCAGGAAAATGGTCAAAACACCGGTGATCGAGGATGCCACTTCAAGGAAATCCTGCTGTGTAAAGACCGTGAAATCATCCTGCCCGATCTCGGTCCGGTGACGCATACGTAAGATCTGGGCAATTTCATCCTGCGCCTGCGGCACCGTTTCTGATGAGGTGGCCTGCACAAAAATAACATCAACCCGGTCGCGGGTGGAGCGTCGCAGCAAACGTGCTTGAGCCGTACTCATGGGCACCAGCACCTGATCATCTTGACTGCCCATCGAACTGCCGCCCTTTTCCTCTAAAATACCAATCACCCGAAAGGGCTGTCCCTCAATGCGCACGGTCTCTCCGACCAGACCCGATTTGCGCCCAAAAAGTGTCTCGGCCACCTCGGTGCCCAATATGACCACCGCAGCGCGACCCAGTAGGTGGGCATCGTTGATAAACTCACCCTCGGTCACCGGGCTGTTGCGCACAATTTCGTACTCCGGTGTGACACCCATGATGGTGGTGATCGCACTTTCGCCAGAGAAATCAATTTCGCCGTTACCCTGCAGGATCGAGGTCACATTCTCGATCGAAGGTGCCGCAAAGGGGTCTCCCAGGGCTTCTGCATCCCCCAGGGTCAAAGGCTTGGGGTTGCGCACCTCTTCAGACCCGCCGCGAAATACAAAGATCAAATTACTGCCAATGCCTTGAATTTCGCCGGTGATCGAATTTTCTGCACCCGCGCCAATTGCCAGCATAGCAATCACCGCGCCCACACCAATCACAATCCCTAAAATGGTCAGTGATGAGCGCATTTTATTGGCGGTTAAACTTTCCAGCGCTTCTACAATAGCTTGCCAAAAATTCATAACGTTTTCCCTGTTCTCTCGCTAGGCACCCTTTACGCGCCCATCGTGAATCTGGATCACCCGTTCAGTTAATGCCGCAATTTCCGGATCATGGGTCACGATGATCAGTGTAGTGCCGCGTTCTTTGTTCAGGTTGAGCAGTAATTCCATGATTGCTTCACCGGACGTGCTGTCCAGGTTTCCGGTAGGCTCATCGGCCATCACGATTGATGGGTTGTTGACCAGCGCCCGCGCCAGTGCTACCCGCTGCTGCTGCCCACCCGAAAGCTCATTTGGGCGGTGGCGGATACGGTCGGCGAGATCAACCGCGACCAGGGCATCCTTGGCCCGTTGGCGGCGGTTCTTTGATTCACGCGCATAGCGCAGCGGCAGTTCGACGTTGGCCAGTGCAGTCGCCCGCGGCAGCAAGTTAAAACTTTGGAATACAAAGCCCACCTTGCGGTTGCGGATGGATGCCAACTGATCATCATCCAAAGATGCTACGCTTTCGCCGTCCAGTTGATATTGTCCTGAAGTAGGACGATCTAGACAGCCCAAAATATTCATCAATGTCGATTTACCCGATCCGGAAGGGCCCATGATCGATACCACCTCGCCGCGGGCAATTTTGAGCGATAATCCTCGTAAAGCATGCACTTCGATATCACCCATTTTAAATACCTTGGTGATGTCTTGCGCATCAACGACCCAATCTGTCATTGTTCTTTCTCCTTGCTTTCTGCATGGTTTTTTAGCTGCGTCAGAACTTATGCTCTAGGGGTGCATGCCGCTGTTACGCACACCAGAAGGAGGTCCAAAGCCGTTTGTTTCCATTAACTCACTCGGCGGGTTGATAATAATTTCATCACCAACTTCTAACTCGCCTTCCACAATTTCACTGTGGGTATCGGAAGAGGCGCCTAAAACGATGACAACTTTTTCCACCGCGTCACCCTTTTTCACGTAGACAACCCGTTCGCCATCAACTACCCGCACTGCCCGGTTCGGCACGATCAAGGTTTCATCAAGGTTGTAGATCACGATATTAACTGCCGATGTCATCCCCGGCCGCACTTCTTCGTCAGCATCCTCTAATTCAACGGTAACTCTAAAACTGACCACACCCTGCACCTCATTGCCAACCATGCCAACTTCGCTAACGGTGCCGTGATACGCTTTGGCCAGAATGGCATCAAAACTCATCGTTACCGCTTGCCCAATCTCGATCGTATTGATATCCACTTCAGAGACTTCTAGATCCACAAGCAAGCGTGAAAAATCATCTACCCGGAAGGAGAGCGTACCGGGATTGATTTGATCGCCGTGTTTGCTGTCAGCCATCGTGACCGTGCCGCCAAAAGGAGCCTTGATCACTGCCTGATCGAGAGTAGCCTGAGCGGCCGCCACCCGAGCTTCGGCTGCAGCAATATCGTCTTCCGGTGTGCCATCCTGCACCCGCTCCCAGGCGCGTTGGGCATCTGCTAACTGTGCTTGGAGTAAGGCCACATCTGCTTCGCTGGGACCATCCTTGACTCGCTCGTAGGCGCGTTCTGCCGAGGATAACTGCGCCTGCGCGGCAGCATAATTGGCCGCCGCCACGGCGATATCGGTTTCAGATCCGGTACCCTCCAACGCATTCAAGTTGCGTACCGCGGCATCGTATCTTTGTTGGGCTTCGGATAAGCGGCTTTGCAGGGCTGCCCGGGTTAAGTTATCTTCAGGTTTATCTTCATAAGGCGCAAAAGCTTCTTTGGCCTTTTTTAGATCATCTCGCAGCAGCACTACCTGAGAAGAGGCTGAATCAATGTCAGCCTGGCTGGCCGTCGATTTTGCATTGTTCCAAAGACGCTCGGTAACGCTTACCGCTTGCTCAGCATCCGCAACGGCTTGCAGTGCCAGGGCTTGCTGCAGTTCGGGGTCGAGTAAATCTTCCAGGGCTTGCTCGGCATTTTTCACGGCTTGCATGGCTTGTGCACGCTGCAAACCTGAACTCAATAGATCGTCTAAAGCTTTTTCTGCGCTGACTAAATCGGCTTGTGCCAAGATCACATTTTGCGGCAGTGATGTTTGTACCAGCGCGGCCAGTATTTGACCCGCTTCCACCTGATCACCCACGCGTGCCAAAACGCTCTCAACCGTACCTGAAGTCTGCCAGGTTAAAAGCGCACTCTGGTTCGAACGGACCTGGCCGGTGGCGCCAATCGTCGCCACCAATGTGCCCTTTTCTGCCGGCACCGTTTGTAAATTCTCCATCAGGGCGCGCTGGTCGGCACGTGCGCTCAGGACTCGCCAGCCAATAATGCCGCCTACAATCACGACAACCACAGCAATAATGATCAATGTTTTCTTCATAAAGGTCTCCACATGGGGGCAAATCTTGCGGCTGGCAGCCTCAGTTTAATTTATGTTGTCGGCAGCCGCGCCCCTAAATAATTAATAAATTACAAATTACTCATTAGGTAAACTGATTAGAATTTCATCTCCAGCTTTTATATTTCCAGAAGTTATTTCGCTGAAAGTATCGGATTTCAATCCCAGGGTGATCACCACCGGAGTAACGGATTGACCGTCCAGGGACATACCGGAGCCTTCTTCCGGGTTGGGATTGGCAGTCCCAAGGCCGCCAGGATTGGTCCCCAGCACATAGAGGACTAACTCGCCATCCAGCCAGCGCACAGCCTGATTGGGCACTAATAAAACATCATCAGATTTGTCAACCAGGATTTTAACGTCAGCCGTCATGCCAGGACGCACCGCTTGATCCGCATCAGCAATGGCCACTGTAACTTTAAAGCTGACCACACCTTGCACTTCCGTGCCTACTGGAGAAATATCGATCACTTGACCGCGGTATTCCTGGGCGAAAACTGCGTCCAGTGTGACCAGAGCATCTTGTCCTACCTCAACTTGACTGATTGCCATCTCAGAGACTTCCAAACGAACCAGCAGTGTTGAAAGGTTATCAATACGAAAGGCAAATTTGCCCATCTCAACCTGATCTCCAGGCTGAGCGTTGATTTGGGTGATCACACCATCAAATGGGGCTTTCAGCGCAATTTTCTCAAGTTGGGCTTGCGCGGCGGTCACACGTGCCTCTGCCGCACCTATATCTTCTTCAGTAGGGCCGTCCTTGATTCGTTCCCACTCACGTTGTGCGTCCGCCAAAACCGCTTCCAACACAGCCATATCAGCCGCACTGATGCCGTTTTCCACCCGTTCCCAGGCACGCTGCGCATCTGAGTACTGGGCCTGAGCGCTGGCCAACGCTGCTTTTATGGTAATTAAGTCCAGCGCATCGGGAGGTGATGTCAAAGCGGCGTATTTTTCCACCATATCGGTATAGCGTGCAAGCTGCCCATGCCGCTGCAGATTTAACCCGTCTAACACTTTCTGGTACATATCTCGCAAAAATCTTGCCGGTGCTGAGCGGACTTTACGCTCAAACTGCTCAATTTTAGCTTCCAGATCAACCAGGGCTTCCTCAGCCAGCACCTTGTTGGCATAGACCTGGTTGATAGCGGCCTCGCTGGCTGGCTTGGTTAAAATATCATAATTACGCTGCGCGACTTCCAGAGCCTGAGATTTCTCGGCTAGGGCAAGTTGAGCCTCAGCTTGGACCTGTGAGGGATCAAGCGCGTCTTCCAACGCATCTGCGGCATCTTCAACCGCTTTCAAGGCCTCAGCACGCTGCGTATTCGATTCCAGTAATTCATCCAGGGCTTTTTCGGCGCTGATCAATTCAGCCTGAGCCATAATACTGTAAGGTGGTAAAGAGCTTTGTACCAATGAAGCCAGCACATCCCCAGCAGCGGCATATTGTCCCAGCGCTGGGACAACGGTTTCAATTTCTCCCGAAGTTTCCCAGGTTAATACGGCGCTCTGGTTTGAATTAACGGTGCCCACGGCTTCCACAAAAACCGCGATCGGCCCGCGTTCCAAGATCACCGTTTGGGTCATCTCTCCTTGATCGGCACGCTTTTGTTGGTTGGCTCGGACCGCGAAAAAGACACCCAACAGAGTAACCAATCCCAAAACCAGGAATATTGTTTTTTTATAGGATATCAAAAATGCTTTGATTTGATTCATGATTTCTTAAATGAATTGGTTTCCATATTGGCAACGGCTCTTTCAAAGAGATTTAAGTATTGCTCTTGTTCTTCAGAGTTTAAACCGGACAGGAAAAGCTTCAAGCTTTGTTCTTGATGTTCGCGCAGGCTCTGCATAAAAACAGCGCTTCTATCTGTAAGGTAAATCGGTTTCGCGCGTTTGTCATCAGGGTCTTCACGCCGTTCAAGCCAGCCATCTTTCATCAGGCGTTGAACGCCCACGCTTACCGTGGGGGGGGTTAAACCGAGAGCAGCAGCAATTTCTAATACACCGCATCCGGGGTTGCTCGATATCCAGCCAATCATCCCAATCTGAGATGGTGATAATTCGCAGTCGGATGGCATGCGCAGTAAATGTAAGGAACGTAAGCGGTTTAGGAGAGCTCTTAGTCTATTTTCAGATGTTGTTGGTGGAGTCATCATTTATTTTACAAATGTTAGTTAGTCTAACTAATGCAGTTCGAAATTATAAGCGCTTTCCCCCCTCTGTCAAGCAGACGCATCCAAAACAGGTTCAAATAAGATCGCAGCCTCATTAATCAACAAAGTGCGAGGTTCGGAATTAAAAAGTGTTGCCAAAATTTAATTGCTCTAATTTTCACAAAAGATAGAATCCGGGTGTATTTTAGACTTCCTAGGTCGCATTATATGCATGATAATGACATATGAAGTACAATCACATGACATCTGGAACTAAAGTAATAACTAGACTATCGATATCATTTGAGATGTCAAAAAATCTGCTATTGGAGGACCCTGTCCTATGACCCAAGCTATACCCAGTGAATTTCTTGCGCTTAATCGCAAAGATCGCACTCGCAAACCTTTTTATCACTTAAGTTTGCGAAAACCCGAAGATCGAGTGCATGATTTTGAAGATGTTGTAATCCCTTTCACCGAAGAAAGAGCCCGTGTCGAAGCTTCACGCTGCATCCATTGTCCTGACCCAGCACCCTGTATGGTTGCCTGTCCAACGCACAATGATATTCCTTCTGCCATGTGGCTGATAGAGCATGGTGAATTTATAGGAGCGGCCCGTCTCTATCGTCAATCCAGTTCACTTCCCGAAATTTGCTCCCGCGTTTGCCCTCACGAACAGCTTTGCGAGGGTTCATGTGTGCTTAATAAAGATGGCGAGCCGGTTCTGACCGGTATTTTAGAAGCTTTCGCTGTTGATTATGCCCGGCAAGCTGAGGGCGTCTCTGTCCCGGTTGGCGAACCCACTGGCAAAAAAGTAGCCATCATTGGTGCTGGTCCAGCTGGTTTGGGCTGTGCGGAACGACTGAGAAAAATGGGGCATGGGGCTACCATCTTTGAGGCCAAACCTGCTTCCGGCGGCTTACTGACCTACGGTATCCCTAATTTTAAGATCCCCAAAGACATTGTCTTCAAACGTATTGAAGATTTAGAAAAAGCTGGGGTTGAATTTGTTTTCGATACCTTTATTGGCAAAGACAAAACCATTGATGAGCTTTTTGCCGAAGGTTATCAGGCCGTTTTTATTGGCATTGGCAGTCAAATTGACGCCCCCCTCAAAGCCGATGGTGCCGACCTTCCCGGTGTGCATCTGGCGACAGAATTTTTGATCCGTACAAATGTGAAGGAAGAATTACTCCCCGATGATATGAAAGAGCCCCTGGACCTTGGCAAGAAGGTCGTTGTCGTGGGTGGTGGTGATACAGCCTCTGATGCACTGCGTTCAGCCTTGCGTTTGGGCGCCGAGGAAGTGACCTGTATTTACCGCCGAACTGAGAATGAGATGCCCGGCAGCGCAAAAGATCGCAAGATGGCCAAGGAAGAAGGCGCGATTTATAGATTCCTTACCCAGCCGATTAAATTCCATGCCGATGAAAGCGGAAAACTTGCCAAAGTAGAATGCCTTCAGATGGAACTTGGTGAACCCGATGACTCTGGTCGCCGCCGCCCTGTGAAAATAGAGGATTCAAATTTCTTCATTGAAGCCGATACCATTGTCCTTGCCCTCGGCTATTGGCCCGATCCCATCATTGGCGACACCACCCCCGATTTAGAGACCTACGATTGGGGTCTGATCACCATCGACTCGGATACCGGTGCTACATCCCGCCCCGGCGTTTTCGCTGGCGGTGATGCTGCCACAGGACCAGATCTAGTGGTCACTGCTATGGTAGGCGGTCAAAAAGCCGCCGTTGCCATTGATAAATATCTCAAAAACAGCTAATTATCAGCACGATTTTTTCAAGCAGCCCGTATCAATACGGGCTGCTTGTTTTTAAGCGTTCTGGCACTAAACGCGGTATAATTAAGCGTGTGCCCACCAGTGGGGTGAGCGCACTTTTTTTTCGTAAAATAATCGTATCATCTCAAAAAATGAGCCTGAATTACAGCCCTCCGGGGCGCTCAGGAAACCGATATTTTTCACCCAATGAGATGGTACAACAAACAAGGAAGTACCTCAACTTATGGACATTGGCAGCGTTCATTCTGTAGATATTAACAAGCAAATGCGCTCGGCTTATCTGGATTACGCGATGAGCGTGATCGTATCCCGGGCTTTACCAGATGCTCGTGATGGTCTCAAACCAGTTCACCGGCGTATTTTGTATGCGATGTATGATATGGGAATTCGCGCAACCGGGTCGCATAAAAAATCCGCCCGTATTGTTGGTGAAGTATTAGGTAAATATCACCCGCATGGTGATTCCGCCGTTTACGAAGCTATGGCCCGCATGGCGCAAGATTTCTCGCTGCGCTATATGTTGGTTGATGGGCAGGGTAACTTTGGTTCCATTGATGGCGATTCTCCAGCCGCCATGCGTTATACCGAAGCTCGCATGGGCCGCCTGGCTGAAGAAATATTGGTTGATATTGATAAAGACACCGTCGATTTCACCGAAAATTTTGATGGCTCTCTAGAAGAACCATCGGTATTACCGGCACGATTGCCCAATCTTTTACTTAATGGCGCCTCGGGCATTGCTGTGGGTATGGCCACGAATATTCCACCTCATAACCTGGGTGAATTGGTGGATGCACTCACCTTTGTAATCGATAATTACGACAACCCTGATGAGGTGACCGTTGAAAAACTGCTCAAGTTGATTCCCGGGCCGGATTTCCCAACGGGCGGCGTTATCGTCGGTGGTGAGGGTATTCGTCAGGCTTATAGTACCGGTCGCGGTCGTATCATTTTGCGCGGCAAGGCCATTATTGAAGAGATGGCCCGCGGTGGCAGAAATCAGATTGTAATTACAGAGATTCCTTACCAGCTTAATAAAACAACCTTGTTGGAACGTATCGCTACCCTAGCTCGTGATGGCAAGCTGGGCGCGATTTCAGATTTGCGCGACGAATCGGATCGTGAGGGCATGCGCATCATTGTAGAACTCAAACGCACCGCCCATCCCCGCAAAGTGCTCAACCAACTTTATAAATACACCCCGCTCCAATTGACCTTTGGAGCCCAAATGTTGGCCCTGGTAAAAGGAGAGCCGCGCTTACTCTCCCTCAAACGCGCCCTCCATCATTATGTCGAGCATCGCATTGACGTTATCACCCGGCGCACCGAGTTTGAACTGAACAAAGCCCGCAGTCGTGCCCATATTCTGGAAGGACTGTTGATTGCGCTTAATAATCTCGACGCGGTGATTGAAACCATTCGGAAATCTGCTGATGCTGATGTTGCTAAAGAGCGCTTAATAACCCGCTTCGAATTGAGTGAGCGTCAGGCTCAGGCCATCCTAGATATGCAGCTGCGCCGCCTGGCCGCTCTTGAACGTCAAAAAATTGAAGATGAACACCGCCAATTGATCGAATTGATCGCTCATCTTGAAGGGCTGCTGGCCTCGCCCGAGAAGAAATTAGCCTTGATCAAAGATGATTTGCAGGAGATCTCGGATAAATTTGGTGACCAGCGCCGCACCCTGATCGCGCACGATGCTGAGAGTGACTTGAGCGATGAAGATCTGATCGCCGATGAAGCGGTATTGATCAGCATCACCGACCGTGGCTATGTCAAACGCGTCGCCGCCAAAACCTACCGGGCACAGCGCCGCGGTGGCCGCGGTGTCAAAGGTCATGCGACGCGCGAGGAAGATACCGTGTTGATGATGATTCCGGCACGCACCCTTGATACCGTGCTTTTCTTCTCCAACAAGGGTAAAGTATATTCTGAACGGGCTTACCAGATCCCGGATGCAGGGCGTACTGCTGGCGGAATTTCGATTGTTAATATTCTCTCTATTGCCCCCGAGGAAACCATCACCGCTGCGGTTGCCGTCCGCAACTTTGATGCTGCTGAATACTGCACCATGCTGACCCGCAAAGGTCGTATCAAGCGGGTCGCACTCTCCCAATTCGCCGCGGTGCGCCCATCCGGGCTGATCGCCATCGGTCTTTCAGATGATGATGAATTAGGCTGGGCACGGTTGACCAGCGGCACCGAGGAGTTGATCATTGTCACGGCACGTGGTCAGGCCTTGCGCTTTAAAGAGTCCGCAGTCCGCGCGATGGGGCGCACTGCCCAGGGCGTGATCGGGATTCGGCTGCGAGATGGTGATCAAGTTGTCGGGATGGAAGTTGTTGAACCTGATGGCGATTTGTTGATCATCACCGAGAAAGGTTTTGGTAAACGCACCTCACTGGATGAATATGCTGCAAAAGGGCGTGCCACAATGGGCAACCTGACCATTGATAAAAATGCCCTCGACATCGTTGGCCAAATCGTCGCTGCCCGGGTTGTCCAACCCAAAGAAGACTCGATCACCCTGATCTCTGCACAGGGTATTGTCATGCGCACCAAAGCTGATTCGATCTCGCAGTACGGCCGTGCCACCCGCGGTGTGCAGGTCATGGGCATTGAAGAAGGTGACAGTGTTGCCTCGATCGCCCGCATCGCGGCTGCCGATTTGCGTAAGGTTGGCGTGGAAGATTAGTGTCCAGGTTATACTCAATAAGATAAAAAAAGACGCCCTCCAGGGCGTCTTTTTTTTGGTTTCTAGATCTAGATTGTTCGTCGAATTTACATAAAAGGCAGTGAAATCCGCTCGGTCACCATTAAACAAAAGGTGCTGAGCATACAAGTCATCATCAGCAGCATAACTGCGATCACAAAACGCTGACCGGGCGTCATTCCCAGCCAATAAGACTTTTTTGCTCTCGGGTCCTCATCTGGACCCATATCAAAAGCATCGCCTTCTTCCTCTGTGTAATCAAATTCACTCGACTGTTCGCGTAAATCATCAAGCATGGTCATCCTCCGGTCCCTGGTCAAAATCCAGTAAAGATAGTTTAGCTTATTTTGATGAACTGTCAACCGACCGCAGATGGATGTCGCCAACCCGAACGTTTCTTTGAGATCCACTGCGCAGCCTGATCCTGAGAGAGCCATCTTCGTTCAAGGTGATGATTTGTCCTTCAAGCGCTGATTCATCTTTGCTATTGGTACCCGACGATTGGAGAATCTGCACCCATGCATCCCGCATAGCCAGTCGTTTTCTCCAGGCATCAAAAAAAGCCGCGCTTTCCCATTGGGGCAACCAATCAAGAAGAGCTTCCAAGACCGAGTGCAGTAATTTTTCCCGGTTAACCGGTCCTTCGAGTGCGCCCTCCACGCTGGTCGCCGGGAAAGGATGCGCATGATCAGCATCCCAATCGTCTGGTGGTACAGCAGAGGATGCAACATTGATGCCAACGCCCAAGATCAGTGCCGAGAGTTGATCTCCCGTCCAGCTGGCTTCAGAAAGAACCCCGGCAGCTTTACGACCAGATAATAAAATATCGTTCGGCCATTTGATCTTTGCATCCAGCCCATAGTGCTGCTCCAAAGCCTGGCTGACAGCAACCGCGCCTAAACCGGTCATGCGTGCGATCTTCTCCGTTTTCGATATCCGCAGTGCATCGGCGCGTAATATCAGGCTGAAGGCCAGCGCTGCACCAGGCGGCGTGAACCACTTTCGACCTGCACGCCCGCGCCCGGCTGTTTGCTGATCAGCAGCCACCAGGGATAAATGCGGCGCGCCCCGAGCGGCCCATTCTGCGGCCTCAACATTGGTCGAGCCCACGCTGGTCAAAAAACGCAGTTCACCTAACGCCAAGTTATTTAATGATTTTTCCAGGGTATCTTGGTTCATGCAGCCAACTTCGTCCAGTACTCAATTTTTTTCCGCTGCGATATCCTCCCCAGTTTTTAGCAAAAATATGTATCTTGTTCTACTTCATGGCGGTTATTTGGTGTTCATTACACACCCTCAAAAAGATCTCTTTCTAAAGGACCCGACTCGGAAGGTGGATGTACTCGCATAAAAATATCGTGTGGGCGGCCCATGAAGATCTTGAATACCCACTTAACAAGACCCCTGTTCGTGCTGCCCCCGCCCTGACTGGCGTGACAGGCCGATGCTGCTATCTTGCGCGCTTCCACAGGCCGAAATTCTATCCGGGCATCGATAGGAAAATCTTCTCCAGCTAAGGAGACTAAATCAATATCACCGTTTTTTCCCCAATGTGCCGGGTCTTTACCCAAAAGCCTCAAGATGCCCACAGCCAGGTGCAAAAAACGCCTTGAAATTGTATGATAATAGAATTTTTCTATTTGATGGGGGGGTAATCCATCCTCAAAATCAGGATCAGATGCCAGGCTAAAAGCAAGAGTCGCAGCTTTATGGATATGAATATGATCGGGGTGGCGGTACCCGCCAATGGGATCAAAGGTCAGCACAACTTGCGGTTTCAACTCCCGAATATAGTGCGCCACCTGCGCGGCCGCTTGCTCAACGGGTGCCATGATAAGAGCATTCGGGTGCTGATTGTCAGCAGAGCCTGTCATACCAGAATCCCGGTAATCTAAGAAATGAACATCCTTCAAACCTAGGTGAGCGGCAGCACAGCGTAATTCCGACTCTCGCAGTTCGGCAATCGAATTTGTTTTTTGTAAATACTCTGGACCCACTTCACC
Organism: Chloroflexota bacterium; assembly: GCA_039714275.1. Taxonomy (GTDB): domain Bacteria; phylum Chloroflexota; class Anaerolineae; order Anaerolineales; family UBA11858; genus JBDLJO01. Next base: position 17,997 of record JBDLJO010000011.1, read on the forward strand.
GGCTTCACCACGTGTGGCACAAATCAAATGAACATCGACTCCTTGCTCGGCATAAAGCGCCAGGGTGCCCCCCATGCCAAAGGATTCATCATCGGGGTGAGCCAACACGCTTAGCAGTACTCGTTTTCTTTCTGGCATACTTGGTTTCCTGGTCATTAATAAATAGGTAAACTGGGATCGATTTCTTCTGCCCAGGCGTTGATGCCGCCCTGCAGGTTTTTTACCTTGCGGAATCCCGCGCCGGCCAAGACTTCCAGGGCACGTATGGAACGTGATCCAACTTTACAGACAAGCACAATCTCCTCGGCGCTGTTCAGATCTGACATGCGCGCCGCTAACTCCCCTAAAGGAATCAATTCTGTGTTTGGCATGCTGGATATGTGAAGTTCATGCGGTTCTCGCACATCGATCAACCGGATTTGTTCGCCAGCCTTCAGGCGTGTATCCAATTCTTGGGGGGTGATATCCCATTCAGCTCCGGCTGAGCCTTCGTCATGATCATGCGCTGGCATACCGCAGAACAGCTCATAGTCAATCAATTTGGTGATCTCTGGTTCCTCGCCGCAGATTTTACAATTAGGATTCTTACGCAGCTTGACGTAGTCAAAGGACATATCCAGCGCGTTATACAGCATCAATTTCCCAACTAAGGTGTCGCCGATACCTAAAATGACCTTGATCGCCTCAGTAGCTTGAATGGTTCCAATTGTGCCGGGCAGCACACCTAATACACCGCCTTCGGCACAAGAAGGCACCAGTCCTGGCGGTGGTGGCTCTGGGAAAAGACAGCGGTAGCAGGGCCCCTCTTTGGCATAGAAAACACTTGCCTGACCATCAAAACGATAAATCGAGCCGTAAATATTGGGTTTGCCAGTCAGCACGCATAGATCGTTGACCAGGTACCGGGTGGGGAAGTTATCGGTGCCATCGATGATGATATCGTAAGGTTCGGCAATGCGCATAGCATTCTCTGATGAAAGCAGCTCATTATAAATATCTACTTCGATCTCCGGGTTAATATCCAGCATGCGCTCGCGAGCCGAAGTTACTTTTAGGTCATCGAGACCGCTTTCCCCGTGTATGATTTGACGCTGTAAGTTTGAAAAACTGACCACATCATAATCAACCAGGCCGATTCGGCCAACTCCTGCGGCAGCCAAATAAAGGGCCACGGGAGAGCCCAATCCGCCCGTGCCAACAATCAGCGCCGAGGCAGCTTTAAGTTTTTGCTGTCCATCCAGACCAACTTCGGGAATCAGCAAATGTCGGGAGTAGCGTAAAATTTCACTGTGTGATAATTGAGGGGGCATAAGATTTACTCAAATTAGAATCTATCTGTTTGTGCTTTGCGGATTATCGGAATGGCTGAGATTGGTTGCTAGACCAATATCACATCTCACCACGACACCTGGGGTAAAAGCATCCCGATCACATCCACCAGCAATGGATGGAATAATCCTAAGTTTATCATCTTCTTTGAGTATCGTTGCCTCACCTTGTAGATAACGTACATCCTCCTCACCCAGGAAAAGGTTGACATAGGGACGCAGTTTATCCTCGGTTGAGAAGAGATGTTTTTCCAGGGCTGGATATTGGGTAACCAGGTCTCGTAGGACTTCGATAACGATACTCCCTTGCACGGTGATTTCATTTTGCCCACCGGCATAAGGGCGTAGGGGGGTAGGGATTTTTATTACGGGCATATTTTTTCCTTTTTTATACTGAAACACAATGCTTAATGGAACATTGTCGATTGTTTTTATTTGACTCCCTTGGAGTAAAAGGAATCACAATTAATGATCTTGATTTTATCTGCTGTCTAGATTTTTCAGCATGGGTATCGTTGAGCTTTCCCTGCTTACAACTTGGATGCTTTCCTCTTCAAACTGCTCTCGATCGTCAACCAACCGCCAGCAGCGAGATTCAACCGCCCGGCCTTCGCTCACGCTGGTAATGATATACGAGTACCAGGGGATAGCCCATTCACGGTCGTACTCCGAAGGTTGGTTAGGGTGATCGGGGTGCGAATGGAAGATGCCGATCACATCTAGACCTAGTTTGTCAGCCTCGCGCTCGCCGTAGAACATATCTTGTGGTGTAAGCAAATACCGGTTGTGTCGGGCATCATCCTCACGCGCATTGGACAAGATCAAAACCGCCGTCACTGTTCGGGAATCACCCTCGGCTTTTCCTAAGAGTAAACCGGCGCCCTCCTCAGGGTAGGTCGACTCTCCGTGGGTGTGAATTAGGTTTAAATTATGGGCCGAGATTCTAATCTTCACTGATTCTCCCAAAGGTTTTCATCACTCAAATATTTATAACCAGCGTCGGGAAAAAGGGTCACCACAACGCCCTCATCAAGTTGATCGGCAATCTCTAAAGCCGCCGCTGCGGCCGCACCCGAGGAAATGCCGACGAAAATGCCTTCCTCCCGGGCCAGACGCCCGACCATTTGATAAGCATCTTCTGTGACCACACTGACCGTATCGTCAGCCAGGGATGGATTATAAATCCCTGGTTTGGAAGATGTCGGTATATGCTTAAGACCTTCAATCCCATGGAAAGCTGCATCGGGCTGCATGGCGATCACTTGAACGACGGGGTTATACTCCTGCAAATATCGTCCTGTGCCCATCAGCGTCCCGGATGTACCCAATCCAGCCACAAAGTGGGTTATTTGGCCGTCGGTTTGGGTCACAATTTCCGGTCCGGTGCCGGTGTAGTGCGCCTGCCAGTTGGCGGGATTATTGTATTGGCAGGCATAGAAATATCGATCGGGGTTTTCAAGCGCCAACGCTTGCGCCTTTCGCATCGCGCCATCGGACCCTTCGAGTGCATCCGTTAGCACCAGTTCAGCTCCTAAAGCTTTTAAAATTCGAACCCGCTCTGAGCTGACATTCGCCGGCATTGTTAAAGTGACCTGAAAACCCATTGCCGCGCCAAAGGTGGCATAGGCGATGCCCATATTTCCTGAAGTGGAATCAAGCAAACGTACCCCGTCACGCAGCTGCCCCTCGGCCAATGCGGCACGGATGATATGCAGCGCAGGCCGGGCCTTGACTGAGCCGCCCGGATTGAACCATTCGGCTTTAGCGTATACCTGGACATCGGGGGAGATGCCAGATACCACCCTTCGTAACGGTAGCAAGGGCGTGTTACCAACGGCTGCTTCAATCCCCTGAGCCGAGTAAATAACTTTAGAATTAGATGATTTGACCTGGGTGGTCATTGATAACTCCTGATTTAAAAAGAAATAGCCAATAGACAACAAAAAAGAGCAGTTCAAAACCGCGCCAAACAAGTTTTCGGGATGCTTGCGGGGGTTGTCCTACTCTTCGTCAGCCAATTGGCTATGATATTTTATCCTGACGAAACGGGTAGACTACAAGCCCCGCCTCATACACGTGCAATAGAAATTCATTTTCTGCTCCGTAATATTTATCAATATACTAATAGAAATTGTATACGAATTGTCGTAATTGTCAAGGATTATTTCTTTGATTTTTGGATGCTGTTTCCAATGGGTATCTTACCCCCACTTTTATCCTGGTTCTGGGATTGCTGGGTATCTTTTTTATAAGCACTTCCTTAAGGGCTTAACAGCACTTCAACGCTGGATACTGTTATCGGGCCGGGAAGCCGAATGCCGCGTTCAGTAACTGTGATGCGTGCCCAGGTGGGCGCCCCCACCTGATAGGGAACCTCAACGCCAAAGAGACCATGTTCTCCATCCCCCCATGAAGTTGTTCCTGCCAGACGCGAACCCAAGACTCGCCCATCGTTGGCAATCAGTTCAACAAGCAGCAGTTGCCCAGGCTCTACCCGAGCCCAACCCGTGATCGTCGCTGTACCGCCTTGAATCAATTCACGAGGGGATGGGTTCTCGATAGCCAGGGTTTCTAAAAGATCTGATGCCGGGTTGATATCCGATGCTCCCATGGCGAGCAAAATCAAGTCCTCGGAGACCAAGGATAAAATGCGGCCTCGCTCGTCTTGAGTTTGTAGGACTAAACGTGCTGTTTCCGCCACGCCGCTGATCTCAAACTTGATATCTGTCCTGAGGTGGGTCTGAACACCGGAATCGCCAAATCTAAAAATTTGACGATAGATCAACCGTCCATCTTCGCCGTATAAAGCCACCTGGGCGCGGTTATTGGCTCCCGGGATCAAAAATGCGTGCAAAGGAATTGGGGAGACCACTTTCGACAATTCCCCCGGACGTAAGATTTGGATATCAGCAAAAGGAATTTCAACCTCAGGCTTGGGATCAAGCGTGCCTGAACCCCCACTGCCAGCCGTTGCTGTTATCGTTGGATCGGGGACCTGAGTTTCTGCGGTTTCAATGGTGGTGGGTGTTGCCAAATCGCTCTCCACCGGCACTGCTGTCGTTGCTTTACTGGACGCGGTCTCCTTGGTAGGGGTACCTGTTTCCAGCGCGCTGGCAGTCAACGCAATCGCAGTTGGCAGATATGCTTCTGGGATCAGTGTTGGCAGTACTGTTGGGTTCTCAAAAACAGCACATCCCCCTGACACCGCACCCAGCACAAGCATCATGACTATTTGTATTTTTTGGGACCAGTATTTTTTCTGCAGCATAAGTTCTAATGGTTCCTGGCGGGAGTGCTATTTTTGTAGATTGAGTATAAAGAATCTCACTCATATCCAGCCGTGAACGGGGTGATTTTACCATGAGAGATAAAGCCTAATAGACCATCAAAGGGTTCTTAAGAACAAGATGTTGTGTTCTTCAATTAAAAGAAAACCCCCGGTAAACCATGATTTGCCGGGGGAGTTAGTGTGCTGTAAACAGCCTTAAAAACCGTAAATTTGGCTGTACTTTTTCGTCAGGTAGCGCATATAAGCCGCGGCATCAATCTTCGAACCGGTAACTTTCTGCACCAATTCACCCGGGTCATATTTGCGCCCATGAACGTGAATATGTTGGCGTACCCAATCCAGGATATCGCCGAATTCACCCTTGCTCATTTGCTCGTCCATCCTGGGCATGTCTTTCTCCATGACTTCCCATAACTGCGCCGATATCAGATTTCCCAGGGCGTAGGTTGAAAAATATCCGAACAAACCTGAAGACCAGTGCACATCTTGCAGCACACCTTCGGTGTCATTGGATGGGGTCACGCCGAGATAATCTTCCATCCGGCTGTTCCAGGCTTCGGGTAGGTCCTTGACTTCCAGCTTGCCTTCAATCAAGGCGATCTCAATCTCCAGGCGCAGCATAACGTGCAGGTTGTAGGTTGCCTCGTCAGCTTCCACCCGGATTAAGGACGGTTCGACCTTGTTAATGCCTTTATAAAAGGCATCCAGATCAATACTGCCCAATTGTCCTGGGAAGAATTCCTGCAGGCGCGGATAAAAATATGTCCAGAAGGATTGCGAACGTCCCATCAGATTCTCAAACATGCGCGATTGCGATTCGTGAATTGCCAATGAGGCACCGCTGGCCAAAGGTGTGCGTTCATAAGCCTGTGCAACACCTTGTTCATAAAGTGCATGCCCGCCTTCATGTGTCGTACTGAACAGTGCCGACCCTACATAATCTGGCTCAAAGCGAGTGGTAATGCGTACGTCGTTGATGCTGAAACTGGTTGTAAACGGATGCGCCGATTTGTCTTGACGGCCGCGTTTCCAATCATAGCCATATTTTGTGATCACCTCAACCCCAAAATCCCACTGCTTCTGGACATCGTAAGGTTGATAGAGAAAATCATTCTCTACTTGAGGGCTGCCCTTGATCTTTTTTAACAGCGCCACTTGCTCCGGGCGTAGAGCGTTAAAGATCGCCTGGACTTCGCTGGTTTTCATCCCTGGTTCATAGATATCTAAGAGCGTGTCATAAACGTGATCATAAGGCGCGAAGAACTCCGCATAGCTGCGCGCCATATCGACAATCTTCTCTAAGCTGGGTTGGAATTTGCTGAAATCATTTTCTGCGCGGGCTTCCGCCCAAACACCATGCGCCATGGAAGTAACCTTGGTCCACTCGGTTACAAATTCACTCGGCACTTTAACAGCCCGTTCATAATCTCGGTTGGCGACCTTGATTAATCGTGCATCATCTGAATCCGGATCGATATTTTCAGCATAGGTCACGAGTTCTTTTAGTAAGCCGCCCACAGCAGGGGAGGTTAATTTCTCATGAGCTAAACGTTGTATGGTCCCCATTTGATTGCTGCGTGCTTCTGCACCGCCGTGGGGCATATTCACCTGCTGGTCCCACTCTAACAGCTCACCCGTTTTTGCTAAATCATCTTTCTCTGCTAAAAGGGATTTAAGTTGGTCAATTTTTTCTTTCATCTTTTTATTCCAATCTCCTGGCTTGGTAAAGCCGGAACTAAAGTAGAACTTTGATCACGAAGTTAAAATAAGGTTCATCTGAACCTTATTTTAACGTTGTTAATTAAACGACTCGGGTCATAAATTGGGAAGTGACTTTTAGGCAAATCCTGATGTTGAAAAGGTATCAGATCAAACAATTTTCCAACGCAAA
>JBDLJO010000012.1:0-23959 GCA_039714275.1 Chloroflexota bacterium
TGTTTTTGACGATCGCCAAATGTACCGCCCAGGAGAAGAAGTTCATATCAAAGGCTGGCTGCGGAATATAGGCGGTGGACAAACCGGTGATATAAGCTTGGTCGGCAAGAGTGTTTCGGCTGTCAATTATCAACTCTTTGGACCTCAAGGCAATGAAATCAGCACCGGCAGCATTGCTGTCAATGCTCTGGGCGGGTTTGATTTTATGCTCTCGCTCCCAGAAAACGCCAACTTGGGTTATGCACAACTACAAATCACTGCTGACAGCAGCCTAAGCATATTATCTGGCACGCATCATACCCATAGTTTCCAAATCCAAGAATTCCGCCGCCCAGAATTTGAAGTCAGTGCTCGAAATGAAAGCGCTGGACCATATTTCGCGGGAGATCATGCAGTTGTAGCAGTTAATGCTAAATATTTCGCTGGCGGCCCATTACCCGGAGCCGAAACGACTTGGTGGGTTACATCGTCGCCAACCAATTACCAACCTCCAAGCTGGCCGGATTTCAATTTTGGCACATGGATTCCTTGGTGGTCTTATTCCCAACCAGATTATCAGGAGTCGGGGGGCACTTCTTATAGTGGTAAAACGGATGCCGGCGGTACACATTTCTTAAATTTAGATTTCACGGCCCAGGGTCAGACGCGTCCAATCAGCATTATTGCAGAAGCAACTGTCATGGACCTTAATCGCCAAGCTTGGAGCAGTAAAACGAGCTTGATGGTTCATCCAGCCGACCTTTATATAGGTCTTCGCAGCCAGTCTTATTTCGTTGAACGTGGTACCCCACTTGAAATTGAAATTATCGTTACAGATATAGATGGTAATCTTGTGCCCGATAGACCAATCACAGTAAAGGCTGCCCGTTTACAATGGACGTCAAAAGGCGGATGGCACGAAGAAGAAGTTGAAACTCAAACCTGCCAAACGGGGTCAACCTCCAAACCGATTGCATGTATATTTAAAACCCCGATCGGTGGAACCTATCGAATAACTGCAACAATTACTGACGAAAAAGGCCGCAGCAACCAAACACAAATTACTCGCTGGGTTAGTGGCGGACAATTAACACCATCTCGAGAAGTTGAACAAGAACAGGTCACATTGATTCCTGACCAGAAAACTTACCAGCCAGGCGAAACAGCCCAAATCTTAATTCAATCCCCTTTTTCACCAGCCGAAGGCATGTTAACCGTCAGTCGCAGCGGCATTCTCTACACCAAACGATTTACTATTGTAGAAGGATCGCACACTCTCCAAATTCCAATTGAAAATGCTCATATCCCCAATATCCACATTCAAGTTGATGTTGTAGGTTCCGCACCGCGCACCGATGATGCCGGTCAAATTGTAGAAAATATTCCTCCCCGACCTGCCTACGCCATCGGACAGCTCAACTTGAGCATTCCTCCACTGGAACGCACCTTATCTTTAGAAACTGACCTGCGCGACCTGGAAATAGGTCCCGGCGAAGAAACAACTTTATCCATAAATTTAAAGGACAACCAAGGTCAACCAGTTTCCAATGCAGAACTTGCCATAGTTGTGGTTGATGAGGCTATCCTTGCCTTAACCAACTACCATCTTTCAAACCCGCTTGATTCTTTTTATACTCAGCGCTCTTCGGAGTTGAGCAGTGTTTACGGCCGTTCGAGCATTATTCTCTCAGACCCTCGAGCGTTGGCTGATGCAGCGCGATCCGGCGCCGAGTTGACACTGCAATCGGCTGATTCCCTTGAGAAAAACATGGTCGGTGCTGAAGCCCTTATGGAAATGCCCGTCGCTGCACCTGAAATGGAAATGATGAAAGGTGACCATGCAGGTGCAGACAACTCGGGAACCCCTATCCGTATTCGCTCAGACTTTAACCCACTCGCAACTTTCGCCGCTGAGGTTAATACTGACTCAAATGGTAGCGCGATTGTGGAAATAAAATTACCCGATAACCTAACCCGCTATCGTGTTTTGGTCGTTGCAGTAGATTCTAGCGGAAAACAATTTGGATTAGATGAAGCTAACCTTACTGCACGCCTACCTTTGATGGTACGTCCATCGGCGCCACGTTACCTCAATTTCGGCGATCAATTCGAGCTGCCAGTTATGCTGCAAAATCAAACGGATCAAGCAATGGATGTCGACATCGTAATTCAGGCTAGCAATATCAAGTTAACCGATTTCGCAGGCTTGAATGTAACTGTACCGCCGAATGACCGTATTGAAGTCCGCTTCCCCGCATCTACAGAAATGGCAGGCACAGCCCGCTTCCAGATTGCAGCTGTTTCTGGAAACATTTCCGACGCTGCTGTAGTTGAATTTCCAGTTTACACGCCTGCCACAACCGAGGCCTTCGCCACCTATGGCACGGTCGATAATGGCGCCATTACACAACCTCTGTTACCCCCAACCGCTGTTTTTCCGCAATTCGGTAGCTTGGAAATCTCCACATCATCCACCGCATTACAGGCGCTTACCGATGCAGTCCTTTATCTTTCTTCTTACCCTTACGAATGCACAGAGCAATTGAGTTCACGCATTCTAGGTATTGCTGCCCTGCGCGATGTGTTAACTGCTTTTAAAGCAGATGGCCTGCCGGCCCCTGAAGCCTTAGAGGTTGCCGTTCAACGCGATATCGAGCACCTCAGCGGCATACAAAATTGGGATGGTGGATTTCCTTACTGGCGCAGAGGTCAAGATTCAATTCCCTTCAACACGATCCATGTAGCACATGCCTTACAGCGTGCAAAATTAAAAGGTTTTGATATTCCAGAATATATGCAGCAGCAATTGCTTCCTTATTTAGTCGATATTGAAAATCACTATCCGCATTGGTACAGTATCCAAACCCGCCAAACCCTAAGTGCTTATGCACTATATGTCCGCACCTTGATGGGTGACCGTGATACCTTAAAAGCTCGGTCATTACTGACTGATGCGGGTCCTGAAAATCTCTCTCTTGACGCAATCGGTTGGATTTGGCAGGTGCTTGTTGATGACCCGTCTTCAAAGGACGAATTAGACAATATCCGTCTTTACATCAACAACCACGCAGTAGAAACAGCAGGGACGGCAAACTTCACCATTGGATATGACGATCAATCCTATCTATTGCTGAGTTCAAATCGTCGCACGGATGCCATTTTATTGGATGCCCTGATCGCCGACAAACCGCAGCACGATCTAATACCAAAACTTGTTAGCGGCTTGATGGCTCATCGCGTAAAAGGACACTGGGGCAATACCCAGGAAAATGTTTTTGTACTGTTGGCTCTGGACCGTTATTTCAACACCTTTGAAGCCCAAGCTCCCGATTTTGTTGCACGTATCTGGCTCGGGAACACCTATGCCGGAGAGCACAAATATCAAGGCTACACGACTGAGCGTCATCAGACCAATATTCCCATGCGTTATATAATCAACGCTGCCGATCCACAGGACTTGATATTGAGCAAAAATGGGGCCGGACGACTATATTACCGCCTTGGGCTAAGTTATGCTCCAAAAGATCTAAACTTAGGGCCTTTGGATATGGGCTTTGTTGTTCAGCGTACCTACGAAGCAATCGACACCCCTGAAGATGTCTACCAAGATAATGATGGTGCATGGCACATCAAAGCTGGCAGTCGCGTCCGTGTCCGATTAACGATGGTTGCCGATAATCGCCGTTACCATGTCGCACTCGTTGATCCACTTCCTGCAGGTCTTGAAATCATTAACCCAGCATTGGTCGTTTCAGGCAGTATTCCTCAAGATCCAGATAATTCGGATTATCGCTATGGTTGGTGGTGGTGGAGCACATGGTATCAACATCAAAACATGCGCGATGAACGTGCGGAAGCTTTCACGCCGCTGTTGTGGGATGGTGTTTACGAATACACTTATACCACCCGTGCAACCACACCGGGCATCTTCATTGCGCCACCTGCTAAGGCCGAGGAAATGTACTCTCCAGAAGTTTTCGGTAGAAGCAGTAGCGATTGGGTCATTGTGGAATAGATAAAACTCACCTCGATAACTTAGATATTTAATCTCCAATACTAACAAAAATCCTAATTCCTTTTCTTGGTCTTGGGATTTTTGATTTTAAGGAGTACAATTTATTTAGGTATTTATTTCACAATTCACTGCATCAAAAAACAAAATATGCTTCGTTTTATTTTCCGCCGTTTATTCTTTATTTTATCCGTCAGTTTGCTGATTGTTTTCTCAGTACACTTTGGGATGAGGATGGCGCGCAATTCAAATGTAAAAGAACCCGATTATGATGTAGTTGCCTATGGGCAGCAAGCGTGGATTGATACACGCGGCTTTCTTTCTGAAACATTTAAAGGTGATATAGGTACAGTTAACCATGATGTTTTGGGGGTTATTCCTATCTGGGATTTATTGAGCGATTCCTATGGGAAAAGTATCGGATTACTTCTTATTTCTTTGGCTTACGCTGTAGTATTAGGCTTAACTTTGGGCGCTATCGCCGCCTTAGTTAAACAAAAACAAATTGTATTACTCCTTTTAATGTTAACCATCCTGGGCATTTCAACACCCTCCTTCTTTGCTGGTCTGCTATTACAGCAAGGTGAGTTTCGTTATTATGCCATTTTTGGGCACCGGTTGGTTAAAATGTCTGGATTTGGATGGGATTTTGAACACCTCCTTATGCCGGTATTAGTGTTAATGGCACGTCCTCTGGCTTACCTAACTCGCGCTTCCTTCATTTCACTAAATCGCATCCTAGAAAAAGATTATATCCGTACTGCACACGCCAAGGGCTTATCCAAATTACGCACAATAAATATCCATGCCTTACGTAATATGGGCGTACCCATATTAACAGCCATTGGCGTATCACTGCGCTTTTCTCTAAGCACATTGCCAGTAGTAGAATTCTTTTTCGCTTGGCCCGGGATCGGTCTTCGTTTGCTTGAAGCGATTAACGCCCGACAAACGCAGGTTGTTGTTTCACTAGCCTTAGCTTTAGGTTTAACATTCTTGATAGTCAATCTATTTTTAGATATTGCCTATAAAATAATTGATCCACGGCTGAGAGAAACTACATGAAAACAATTAAAAATCTTTTCAGCCGCCTTCTAAGCCCCAAAGCTTCTTATGATAATCTTCCTGGTTTTATGGTTAATGATCTGCCCGATCAAGAAATGCCGGGAGGTGCACGCAGTCAGCTTAGCATTCGAGATTTAATCTTTAATATTCCCTTCTTGGTTGGGAGTTTCATTGTTCTGGGTTTATTTTTGCTAATTCTTTTTGGTCCAATCTGGGCTCCAAAAAACCCCTATATTGCCGGCCAACATATAGTTCCACACTATGACTCCGAATTGAAGGAATTTATCCGCCCGCCATTAGCGCCATCAGATGAATTCCCATTAGGCACAGATCGCTGGGGTACTGACCTATTAAGCCTGCTTATGCACGGTGCACGCAATACGCTTGTTGCTTGTGCTTTCATCACGATGGTCCGCCTGCTAATGGGCATCATCTTAGGCGGCTATGCGGGTTGGAACGAGAATCAAACTGGTGACCGTATCATTATGGGATTAATCGGAGTCATAACATCAATCCCAATGCTTATCAGCAGCATGATCTTGATTTACGCTCTTGATATCCGAAAGGGTTTACCCATATTCATCATCGCCCTTTCAGCTATCGGCTGGACAGAGATAGCTCAATATATTCGCAGCGAATTTCTCATATTGCGAAAAATGCCCTACATTGAAGGGGCCCTTGCCGTAGGCTCTCGAGGTCTCGGTATCGCAGTACGCCATGTGATCCCAAATATCTTACCCCAACTTTTAGTGCTTTCTTTCCTAGAAATGGGTGCCGTTTTAATGCTCCTGGGTGAATTAGGTTTTGTCGGTGTTTTCATTGGTGGCGGCCATCAAATTGCCATCGTAGAAATGATGGCTCCCACTGAAATATTCACCTTAGCTGAAGTCCCGGAATGGGGGGCTATGCTCGCCGAAGGTTATATTTGGCTCCGATCAAAACCTTTCGTTGTCGCTCCCCCTGCAATTGCTTTCTTCACTGCTATTGTAGGTTTTACCGCGCTTGGAGAAGGCTTGCGCCGTCTAATTGAGAAGCGTAGCATCAATACATCCTTCTTGCTGCGCAAACGCATGCTTTTTGTGATTGCGGCTTTATCTTTAGCCACCGTCTTTATTCTCAACAATACAGGTGCCGCTCCCTGGTTTGCTAAGGTAGCTCAGGCATTTGATGGAAATCAAGCCTCACACCATATCAACGCATTATCTGAAATGGATGGTCGAAGCTCGGGACAATCTGGTGGGCTAGAAGCATCCAAATATATTCTTGATAAATTTACTGAGTATGGCCTAAAACCAGGTTGGAAACGGTCAAGTTATATTTATCCCTTTGAAACACGCTTGGTGCAACATCTCGAACAGCCAACACTTTCGATCCTAGATTCATCGGGCAATATCATTCAGTCTTTCCAACATCAAATTGATTTTGGATTTATGATTGAAGGTCATGGCGGCAGCGGCAAAGCCACGCATCCGCTCACTTTTGTCGGTTTCACGCCCGGCAGTATACTAGACTTTGAATCTTACCAAAATCTAGATCTCAGGGATCAAATCGTCATATTACAACAAGGAAACGCTCCACATGATTTTGCCATCGAAGCCTTAATTCATGGTGCCGAAGGAGTACTTTGGGTTGTGGGAGATGGGAGCGATGATATCAGATCTCAAATTCAATGGTCAGATCCAAGCAAAAATTATCAGCAAACCCCGACAATTCCCATATTTCGCATTCGTCCCTCGGTCGCCAACGTTCTCGCAAAATCCAGCGGTATCGACTGGTCATCTTTAATTAGCGGCACTGCAGCACCCGAACAATCTGGTCCAGGTTGGTTTACCAAAGATTTAGACATAACTGTTCAGGTTTCACTTTCCCTCAGCGAGCCTAAAGACATTGAAGTTCCTTGTGTCTTTGGGTACAGCATTGGGTCTGACCTTGATTTAGCCAATGAATTGGTTGTTCTTTTTTCAAGTTATGATAGTTTAGGTACTGACCCCGACGGCACGGTATTCCCAGGAGCTAATCACAATGCATCAGGAGTAGGAATTTTGCTGGAGATGGCGCGCCTATGGCAAGAGCAAGATCTAGATACCCGCCGTTCAGTTCTCTTTGTTGCATGGGGTGGCAGTACATTAGATAATTCAGGCGCGAGAGATTTTCTTGAAGATCGTTTCAATTTCCGACACCTGATTACCACAAACCCGAATGATCGAGTTTTGCCTGCTTTACTAGTTCAGTTAGACTATGTTGGTGCGGGAGGTGATACTTTGTTGATTCACCCGGATTCTTCCCCTAATTTATCTGTTCTCATCCAAGAAACTGCACAACAATTAGAAATCCCCATTAGCGATGATGTCAATTCGAATTCTTTCCAAAGCGAAGTTGTTTCTCGTAGAGTTCCATGGATTTCTCTTCAATGGGAGAATTCTATAGTTAGTCCCATTGAAGATACTTTCGAAAAGATCGAATCAGAAAAATTGCAATCGCTCGGCGAAATCTTGGCATTGTCACTTACCAAGATTGTTCGTGAAACAGATTTTTAAAACATATCACCATTGTTCTGGAAAAATTATGAAACGCTGGATTTCCTCACTAATTATTTCCGCTATTTGGGTTAGCTTCATAAGCAGTTGCATCACGCCACAATCAACTGGAAATATTAATAACCTGGCCGGTTCCATTTTGCCAACCAAACCTGCAAATAAATCACCCTCATCCAATGAAGAAGACATCACGCCATCCTCTTTTAGTGGATTATTGACAATTTACAGCAGCGAACCTGTTTTTCATCATGGACAAGATAGAACATGGGAACAAGCCATCGTCGACCCAGGAGCCATGCTGTATCACGATGGCACCTTCCACCTGTTCTACAATGGCTCTCAGCATTATACTCCCCCACGCGGAGGCACTTACGATGTTGCCAACCATGTCAGCTCTGTAGGTTACGCTGTTTCAGCTGACGGTTATCGTTGGTATCGCATGAGTGAAACACCGATATTTTCAATAAATAATATCAACCAACCAATCTATAATGCTCGCGTTTCTTGTGCTATCGTCATGGATGATGGCACCTGGGTTATGTACTTTTACACCCAAAACAATGACTCCTTTCAACCCGCTGGTTCAATTTATCGCGCTACAGCTCAATCACCAATCGGACCATGGCACTTTGATTCAACCCCAGTCTTATCACCAGGTACCAATGGCACTTGGGATAGTTATGCAGTCCGTTACCCTGATGTCATCGGTACTGATGATGGCTATATCATGTACTACACCGGCATCTATGATGGACCAAGTTTAGGACCTAATTCTTCATCAATAGGTATGGCGACTTCGATTGATGGTATTTCTTGGACAAAGAAAGACGACCCTTCAACCTCGGCTGGTCTTTTTGTAGAAAGCGACCCTGTCTTTAGAGCAGGTACCGCAGCATGGGCGCAAAGCACATTTAGAAACCACCGCATTTGGCAAACTCCGGAAGGATGGTTTATGATCTATGCCGCGTCTTCTGGTTATCTTCAACCACGTTCTTATGGCGTCGCCACCAGTCAAGATGGAATCACCTGGCATCATTTTGAAGATAATCCAATATTCACACCCAATAGTCTGCACAATGCTACTGCTTTGGGCGCATCAGATATTCTTTATCATAATGGCAAGTATTATTTTTATTTTAATGCTTCTAAGGATGAATTTACTGGCGATATCTATTTAGCAATTTCAGAATAATTTTACAGTGGAAAGTATAATGTCAAAGAAAATTACGCGCTTTTTATCAATCATTACAGGTATCGCTGCTGTTATTCTACTCGCGGCAACCATTACCTTATCAATACAAGCTGGTGAACAAAAAAATATTTCCCAACAAAGCATTCCCGTCTATCTTACCAGCAATCAGCCCATGGTTATCTTGCTTCAAGAGCCTGACCCAGGCAGCATTGTAGCAACCATTTTGGCTCGTGGAACACCTGTTGAAGCAACCGATTATTCCAAGCGAGGTAGTATAACCTGGTATCATGTCGTCATCGATGAAAATATCTCTGGTTGGGTACAAGCAGAATTTATTTCAATAGATTCTCTCTGATGTAAAACTTCTCCTAAAGAAACTATATGCTAACAAAAGTAAATCTCTAAACCTTTCAACTATCATGAAATCATCTACCACTCCCATTCCGGTACAAGCAAGCGAACGCATCCAATTTGTTGATGTTCTTCGTGGCTTTGCTATATTTGGTATTCTCCTTTTTAACATGGGTAGTTTTGCTGGACGTTCCTTTGCCCTACGTGATTGGAACGAACCCCTTGATCAGGCAATCATTCTTTTAATAGATTTCTTTGTCCAAGCAAAATTTTATTCACTTTTTTCATTTTTATTTGGCTGGGGAATGGCAGTGCAGCTAAGACGCGCCCGCGCCAAAGGGAATAATATTATTCCGATCTTTCTGCGCCGTTTAATAATTTTATTATTTTTTGGTGTTCTCCATAGTATTTTTCTTTGGAACGGGGATATTCTATTCATGTATGCTCTCTTGGGCATACCGCTGCTGCTCATTTTTCGCAACAGAACAGAAAAAACACTTCTTATTGCTTCTGGAGTTTCATTATTAATTTCTATAGTTTTATTGCTGCCGGGTGATTTCATCAGCTCAGTACGAACGTGGTGTTCTTCAACAATGGATTGTTTCCAACCAGAAAATCCGCTACCAAAAAGCTTATTTGCAACAGGGAGTTATTTTAAAATCACTCAGCTTCGCTTTCAAGGTTTTATCAACGCTCTTTGGTGGTTCCCTTGTTATTTTGGGTCTGTTTTTGCCATGTTTCTATTAGGCCTATACACCGGAAAACGCAATATCTTCAAAAATTATCAGCAGCACATCCCGTTCATCAAAAAAGTCATGCTGTATGGATTTGGTATTGGCATAATTTTCAACAGCATCTTTGTTTACATGTCAATTAAACAAATTTCTTCCCCTCAATTTGCTCCACTAATTCGAGTGGGTTCGCGTATCATTGGAGCCCCAGCTCTCTCTTTATCCTATATTGCTGGTATCATTTTGCTCTACCAGAAAGAAAAATGGATGGAACGCTTGGCTCCTCTTGCCTGCGTTGGCCGCATGGCCTTGAGCAATTATATTTTCCACTCTGTCCTATTTACTAGTATTTTCTACGGTTATGGACTTGGGCTTTACGGCGAAACAGACCCATCTTTCGGTTTACTTCTCACACTAGGGGTCTTCCTTTTCCAAATTCGCTTCAGCCAATGGTGGTTCGAACGCTATAGATTTGGTCCACTAGAATGGCTTTGGCGGTCGCTTACATACTTAAACCGTCAACCTCTATCTATAAGGAAAACATACCAAGATCTTTCTACTAGCGCGGATACTTCCGCCAGAAAACCATATTTTCGGCTAATCATTGCTTGGATCATCATCCTTATTTGGGCTGGCAGCCTATGGATATGGAAGGATCGCATAGATACAAAAATCATTCAGTCTCCTCTTGAGTTTATGCTGCGCGGCACTCCTTCAGTCGATCTTGGAATCAATAATGGAGAAAGCATCATCACTCAAGCCAGCGGACCCATCAGCACTCCTGTTGTTGACCCTGTCAATTACGATCCTAGTCTTGCTGCAGAATCAGGCAACATGTGGGAATTGTCTTCCGCATTTGATGTTAACGCTGCTTTTAACACCATTAGCTATCTTTCTGACTCAACCTTTGATGGGCGTAAGGCTGGCTCAGCAGGAGGATTGGCTGCCGGCGATTATTTGTCCAAGCAATTTGCTCGCTTTGGGCTACAACCCGCCGGTGATTACGGAAGTTTTTTCCAGTCCTTTCCAATTACTTTAACCCAGCTTGAAACTATTCCTACACTTAAAATCGAGGGGGCGGATGGCACAATCAGCGATAGTTACACACTTTACCAAGATTTTTCGCCCTTTATTGGAGCTTATTCTGGGGCTGGTTCAGCACAAGGTCAGGTTGTCTGGGTCAACGATTGCAAACAAGATGATTTTAATAAAATTGATGCGGTTGGAAAAATCGTATTTTGCCGCATGGGAGAACTTCGTGATATTGGTCGCAATGCTATCGAAAACGGCGCTTCGGGGCTGCTACTGCTCGCAAACCCTGAAGAAACACCGCCTGATTACACCGTTGCATTTTTACCAATTTGGGTTCCTGAGCCATTGCCATCCTTAAGGGTTTATCCTGAAGTAGCAAAAAAATTATTGCGGGGTAGCGGTATTTCAATCCCAGATCTCTCCACGATTTTCTCGCCTTTCGAACTTCAAACCAAAATACAAATGTCGGTTTCCACTACAACTGCGTCAGCGTGCCCGTCGGCGATTTGCCAAGGTCGCAACATTCTAGGTGTAATCCCGGGATGGGATCCAGCATACAAAGATCAGGTTCTCATCATCGGTGCAAACTATGACCATTTAGGCAGCAGTCCCGACAACACAACCTGGGTAGGCGCAAATGACAATGCGTCCGGCGTTAGTGTGCTTCTAGAAATTGCTAGAAATTGGCAAGCACAAGGTTATGTTCCGCGTGCGACAACGCTTTTTGCAATTTGGGATGCAAAAGAATTAGGCATGCTTGGTTCACAATTTTATGTTGACCACCCCCGCTACCCTCTGGAAAACACAATCGCTGTTCTTCAGCTGGATAAGGTAGGTGCAGGTGAAGATACATTGATTATAGATGGTTCAGTCAGCGCATCAGAGCAAATTGCAATTGCAGCACATGACTTTGATCTTCAGGTTAATGCAACAAACAATTTAATTAGTGATCACAGTTCTTTCATCAACGCTAATTTACCCGCACATCTATTCACCTGGGAAGGAAAAAATCTTCTTTCGAGCTATAACCAGCGGCCAGATGACAAGCCTGAATATATATCATTGGACAAGCTTGGCTCCGCAGGAAAGTTTATCGAATTTACAGCTTTAAGCATCATTGAAGGAAAGTCAGCCATCGAACACCTTTTGTCACAGCGCATTTCCGCATTCGACAACAACGACCTGGGTGCATTCTTGGCAACATCCACCAATGAACAGCAAACCGCGGATAGCTTTTGGTACAAAGAAGCGCAGTCATTATCGCCAATTAAATTAGAGCTGACGGCTGACAATCTATCTGTTTTCAAAAATTCAGCTGTCGCTGATGTAAGCATAAAGCTCGAAATTCCTTCAGAAACTCAATCATCAAATGATAACGCCCCCACTCGCTGGATTAGCGCAGTCACTCCCATTAAGTTTGTCTACGCTAATTCTCGCTGGCAGTGGGCTGGTGCTGATTTAATTGAAGTATTATCTCCGGATTCTCCCGGGGATATTAACCAAGAAAACTCTTCTCTCCCATCTTTTACAATCACTCACCCTGCCAAAAAATCAGACGGACTCGACGGTCTAGCACAATTTGCTGCGGTGGAATATTTATCAAACACAAATTTATTGGGACTTACCCCTGCAATAAATAATTCGATTCAACTTTTATCAAGTAATGAAATCCTTCGGGCTAATACAACTCTAACGCTTCCAAAAAATCAATCTCTTTGGACAGAACCTCGTTTACTAAAATTAACATACAGCCCAGACATTCTTACAGGGCACCGTTTAACAACAGGTTTAGCGCAGCTCATTTTGGCGAATGCAGGTATTGAAAAAAATGCAGCACCATGGTTGTGGGAAGGCTTGCCGCTTGTTTTACGAGCAGAAAAAGACCCTACCTATATCCAATCTCAATTACTACCAGAACTTCAATTGGCACTTCTATCAGAAGAAAACGCAATCGAACCTGGCGAAGCGGCTTCATGGGCCGCTGTAGATTATTTGCGCCACCGCCTGGACTGGTACGGTTTAGGTTCCTTCATCATTGATTTAGGCAAAGCCTGTCAATCTGGGCACTGTCAAACTGACAATGCCATTAATTCAATATTATCTAAAACAATACAATTAAATGGCGAGTCTTTCCATGATGCGTGGCAGCAAAGCTGGAAAATTCGGTTAACCAACGCACAAGAAAACCTAAATCATACTTTGTCTATACGCAGCAATTCCATTTTGCAAGCTGATTTGAGTATGTTTCTCAGCACCGCAAATACCGATATGATTAATCTAAAAGCGGAAGAATCATCCTGGTTCTCTGACCTGATTGCTTACAATATCCAATCGTTTACACTTTCGGGCAAGCCGCTTGCCATCTACGACAACGGTAATATTTTAGCTTCAATAACGATGAACTATCAACTGGCGGATATAACAGAATCTTGGGGACAGGCTTCCATTCCACTATCGATTATATTTATTCCCAGCACTAACGGATACCTTTGGTCGGGGCCACCAATGGAAACACTTTTGGGCAGTCATATCCAAATACGTTTCCCTCAAGGTCAAAATAAACTCGCCCATGCTATCCTGGCGGACGCCGAAAATCTTCACGCGCAACTATCCGGCAAATTACTCATTACGAGCTCACAATTGATAACCATCAATCTTTACCATGATCCTAATTTTTATCGCAAATCCATCACGCTCTCGTACCCCACCACTGATTGGTTGTCTACTCATACTGCAGAGCATCAGTCCATAAAAATACTTTTGCATCCCGATCACACAGCTTCAGATTACCATCCAGTTATTGCTTCCAATCTAATTCGTCAATTGTTATACCAAACGGGTGTCGAATCCGAATGGCTGCTAACCGGAAGTAGCATTTATTTCGCTTGGCCAGCGGACTTCGGCGCAAATCAAATGGCAGCCGCAGAACACTTGCACGCCCTAACACGCGGCATCAAGAATGGAGATGCCTTCAGCCTTGCTAGTTTTCCGCAGCTACACAAATTATCTTCCGAAGATTATGATATTGCCTTGCCCCAAGCCTGGGATTCAATTCGTTATTTGGCAGAGAATTATGGCACGGAATCCCTGATCAACATCATTCTTGCACAAAGTAGAGGTCAAAGCTTAGATACCGCAATGCGCAATAATCTTGGGCTGTCTACTGAGTCCTTTGAAAAAAATTGGCTAGAATCTTATGCTCGAGGTCATGCGCTGCCATCTTTGGTTGATATTTCTCTGGATTTCGACCCGACTCAGGTACAACATCATATTTCATCTCTGACAACACCATTAACAAATGGGCGCCAAGCGGGGTCGCCCGGAGCCAAGATTGCAGCATCCTATATCAAATCTCAATTTGAAAATTACGGACTTACGACCACGGTACAAAATTTCCCAATTTCATATAGAACCTACCTTGAAACACCTCTGTTTAATTTTAAAGACAGCAACGGAGAATCCATAATAAATTTTGAGCATAGACGTGATTTCCTGGTTTTACAAAATTCTACATCCCCATCGCTCATCACAGGCGAGTTGATCTGGATTGCCGACGAAAATTATACAAATATGGACCTTAACGGAAAAATAGCGGTTCGGGCACCAAGTCACCCCATCGATGAAGAAATAGCACTTGCTACAGAACACGGCGCCAGCGCATTGATTATAGTGGGTGATAAAAATAAACAATCCGATCTCTTAGCAAAATTCCCTACTCCCACGACAGTCCCCCAAAATGCTATTCCGGTACTTGAATTATCGCGCTATGGATATGCACAATTACTTGAACTAACGGGCCATACGAAAGTCAGTATAACCAATACGCCGCCAGCCATTGTACTCGAAGCTAAGGTCGAAATCAAAACTTACCTTAGTGATTTAGCATCTTCAGAAACATCTAATGTTATTGGGATGCTTCTAGGATCAGA
This sequence comes from Chloroflexota bacterium, assembly GCA_039714275.1. Taxonomy (GTDB): domain Bacteria; phylum Chloroflexota; class Anaerolineae; order Anaerolineales; family UBA11858; genus JBDLJO01. The sequence continues at coordinate 14,829 of JBDLJO010000012.1, forward strand.
CCCAGAATTAAGTCAGCAATTTATAATTCTAGGCGCTCATTATGACCATGTAGGTAATGATCCTGATTATAGTTATAGTGGAGCAAACGATGATGCCAGCGGGATTGGGGTTATGTTGGAAATCGCTCGCTTATGGCAGACGTCCGGATACCGACCAAAACGCAGCGTAATCTTTATTGCTTGGGGCGCTCAAGAGCAAGGTGAACTAGGTTCAAACTTTTATATTGAAAATCCTGTCTACCCACTAGATAAAACAACAGCCATGCTGCAGTTAGACGCAGTAGGCGGCGGTGAAGGATACCACTTGGAAGCTCAAGGCAATCGCAAGCGGGACGGGCTTTTATTGTTTGCTATTCAGCATTCAAAAACACTAGTTGATGGTCGTTTGCAAATTTCCACCCCAGACAAAAATATTACGACGTCAACGGAATGGCTTTATTCACCTTCCGCACTTTATGACCGCGCTAGAATTGGCAGCAAAAGCGACCAGGCTCCTTTCCGAAATGCAGGATTACAAACCTTATTACTATTATGGCGCGGAGCAAGTGAAGAAAACTTGGCAGATACAATTGCCGATGAGATTAACCCCGATCGGATTTATATTACCGGAAAAATGGTAACTAACACATTGATGATGCTTGCTCGCTAACACTCTTAATAATTCCGGGAACAAACCTTGCAATCCATATTTGCAACCATGAATTTAACTGGAAAAGGCTACTTCATTGAAAATATTTTAGATTGCGAGGGCGGTGATTCCCAGATCATCGCTAACCAAGCTAAAAAAGCTGATTTAAGTCACGTCATCATTAAAGTTGCACATCGCGCTAACTCAAGCAATATTGATAAATCCCTTGGTGTGGACTACGCGCAGCGCACTATTCAAACTTTAAAAGCTGCAGGCATTCAAACTTGGGGATGGCAATTCATTTCTGGTGATAATCCACTAGCTGAGGCGCGTAAAGCCATCCAACGGGTGGAAAAACTAAACTTGAATGGCTTCGTTATCAATGCCGAGGATGAATACAAAATGCAAGAAAAGGATGCCGCTGCGAGTCAATACATGACTTCGTTGCGAACTGCTTTCCCTAATCTTCCACTAGCTTTAAGTTCATACCGTTTTCCATCCTACCACCCACAGATACCCTGGAAAGAGTTTTTAAATAAATGCGACTTTAACATGCCCAAATTATTTTGGGTTCAATCACATAACCCATTTGAACAGCTAGCTCGTAGTGTAAATGAATTTGAATCTCTAAAACCTTATCGTCCCGTCATTCCCACTGGAGGAATTTTTTCTACTGATAAGTGGCAGCCATCAACTCATGAAATTCTAGCTTTTCTTGAAGGCGCTGTGGAGCTAAATTTATCAGCAGCTAATTTTTGGCTTTGGGATACTGCACGTTCATCAAAACTCCAAGATTTATGGTTTGTCACCAAGAATTTTTCTTGGCCTCCAACAAATACTTCGGCTTACATCACAAAGGCTTATTTCTCGGCTTTAAACAACAAAGATTCCGAACGCATTGCTGAACTTTACGATCAGCGAAGCGTGCATGTTACTTCCAATCATACAATTCAAGGCATTTCAGCAATTAAGAATTGGTATACACGTTTTTTTAATAACACGCCATCATCGATCAATTTTATTAATACCACAACTTCCGGTGAGGGGAACTCGCTTCATTTCACTTGGAAAGCAACTACTCAGAAAAGCTCAAATGACAAAGACACCCCTGTATCCCGCAGTCCAAAAATTTCCTTAAATGAATTTAGTGAACTTTTCCAAGGTATTTTCCATCGAAAACAAATAAAAGCATTTCCTAGAAAACACACCCTTCATACCGTAATTATTGATCTCGATAACCCTGATATCGATCTCATGGTTACACCAAGAAGCGGTCTTGGTCGAACAACATCTAGTTTTTTAAGAAAATATAACCTGCAGCTAGCAATCAATGGTGATGAGTGGCTCGCTCTAAATGATCCCAAAGGATTAGCTGTTGCTGCTGGTGACCAATATTCCCCGCCTTCGCCAGAACCAACCGCGTTTATCTCAAAATTGAACCAGGTTCAAATTGGCGGTACACCGCCAAAGTCGATTTGGGATGCTATTTCTGGTTCACATACAATTGTGCGAGATGGACAGATTAGCAAGAAAATTCGTACATGTGAAAAACCAGATATTTATTGTCAACATCTAGCTCCAAGAACGTCAATAGGGGTTACACCTGAGAATTATCTCATTATTATCATTGTTGAAGGCCCACCCAACAGTCTGCGAGAAGCATTAACTTTAAAAGAATTAGCCGCTCTCTTCGTCAATTTAGGAGCGCATTCAGCAATCAATCTTGATGGCGGTGGCTCAAGCACACTCGTTGTTGAAAATAATGGCGGCTCAAAAACTCTTAACACACCTACTGATGGATCCGAAAGGGCCGTAGCTAATCACCTCGGTATTTATGCAAAGAAATTAGATACAATCGACATAATTACCGACGGCAATGACACCCTCGGTCTACTCAATGACAAGATTGTTTACCACCTAACCTTGTTCACCAAAACATAGTCTTTCCATATATTGGGGATTCCTATTTCATATATTGCAATTAAATCGAATCTCATATCTAATTTAGCATTAATCAAAAAGACATAGCATTGATGGCTATGTCTTTTTGATTAATCACTTTATCTTCTCGGTTTATTGCCATGATGCTGTTTATGTTTATGCGGAGATCGTTTGCGATGATTTTTTGTATGGTTCTTCTTTCTCGGCCGAGTCCGTAACATTTGTATCTCAGGGTCAAAACTACCATAATCAAATCCATCCAATCTGCGCATCGGCACACGGATTTTCAATATCTTCTCAATATCGCGCACCATTGCGTAATCATCTTCTGTGACAAAAGTAAAAGCTTCTCCACTTTTCTCGGCGCGGCCGGTTCGTCCAATTCGATGAGTATAAGCGTCAACAGTGTCAGGCATATCTACATTTATAACATGACCGATATCTGCTACGTCAATGCCGCGGGCGGCAATATCCGTGGCAACCAGCAAATCAAATTTCCCGTTTCGAAAACCATTTATCGCTCGTTGACGCTGATTCTGGCTCATGTTACCTTGAAGCGCGACAGCATTATAGCCTTTTTTTACCAAGTCACGAGCCAAATTCCTAGCACGGTATTTTGTGCGCGTGAATATTAAAACACGGCCAGTCGCTTTTTTTTCCAAGACTGCAAATAAAAGTTGCTTCTTGTGTACTTGCGGTATGGGAAAAAGTGAATGAGAAACTGTTTCAGCAGGAGCAATGATCCCAATTTGGACAGTCTTCGGGTTCTTGAGTATCTTATTTGCGAGATTACGAACATCATCAGGCATCGTAGCAGAAAAGAATAGCGTTTGTCTGTTTTTTGGTAGCTTATTCAGAATCCGTCGAATATCGGGAAGAAAACCCATATCGCACATGCGATCAGCTTCATCAAGAACCAAAACCTCTATCTTGGATAAATCAATTACGCCCTCTCCCATAAGATCTAGCAATCGCCCCGGACAAGCAACAACAATCTCTACACCACGTCTCAATTGATCTATTTGCCTTTTTTTACTAACACCGCCGTAAATGGTCATGCTGCTGATTTTTGTACGTTTGCTCAACATTAAACTAGCCTGATAAATTTGTTCAGCCAATTCTCGCGTTGGTGCAAGTATCAAAGCTCGCACTTGTCGCAATGGTCCTTTTGTCAATCTATTCAATATGGGCAGGAGAAAAGCAGCTGTCTTTCCGGTTCCCGTCTGAGCCAATCCTAAAACATCGTTCCCACCAAGCACTTTTGGTATAGCTTGTTCTTGAATAGGCGTTGGTATATCAAAGCCTGACGCCTTGACACCAGCATAAATTCGCTGATCAAGAGAAAATTCTTCAAAATTCACTTTAAAATACTCCTATCTTCTGGCAGCAGACATTCCTCATCATGCTGCCCTTATTATCTATTATTTAGTTTCATCAACAACCGAAAAAACCAATCGGCTAGTATATCCGCTTTAATCTAAATGCGCCAGCAATTTTCTCTTTCCATTAATTTTAATATTTCTACTTTATAAAAATATTTTGAAAAATTGCAATAAATGTGCGTCTCATTACTTGCGATATTTGCATAACTCGAGCTATACTTGTTTCAACATTAATTTTAGGAGGAAGCATTTCAATGAACACTGCTCTTGTAGTGCATGGCGGTGCAGGCAACTGGACAAACACCAATAATCAGCGATCTCTAGCAACCGCAGTCTGTGTTGATGCTGTACATGCTGGTCAAATTATTCTACAAAATAATGGTGACGCATTAGATGCCGTTGAAGCTGCAGTGATTGTATTAGAAAACAGTCCGGTGTTGGATGCTGGACGAGGAAGCTTTCTCAACGCTCAAGGCGAAATCCAAATGGATGCGCTCATGATGGATGGCGCCACGCTAAATCTTGGTGCTGTAGCGGCAGTGCAGCGCATCAAAAATCCAATCCGCTTGGCTCATGCGCTGTTACATTATAATGACCACAATTTTCTAGTTGGCGAAGGTGCTGAAACCTTTGCCCAGAAAGTAGGGATCGAGTTTTGTGCCCATCAAGATTTAATTACAGATGAGAATTTCAAAGATTATCAAAAAAGAAGAGGAAATTCCAATGAAACATTACATTCATCCAGTTTGAGCGATACGGTGGGCGCAGTAGCCCTTGATATGCATGGAAACCTTGCCGTGGCCACATCAACCGGAGGTACCCGTCACAAATTGCCTGGTCGCGTTGGCGATAGTCCCTTGGTGGGTTCAGGCGGATATGCCGATAATTCTACCGCAGCAGTTAGCGCTACCGGAGATGGCGAATCTTTAATGAAAGTTGTTATTAGCAAACAGGTTTGCGATTTTATCAATAGTGGATTATCGGCTCAGGAAGCCTGTGATTCTGCCATCCGTCTTTTAGAAGATCGCGTTCAAGGTCATGGTGGTTTGATTTCCATTGATCATCGTGGACAAATTGGCATAGCTTTTAACACCCACCATATGCCTAATGCATACCAAATAAATAATAATAAAATTCTTAGCGGAAATTAATTAGGGATCATTCGTTTCTATACACATAGCTTCATCCATAATTTCAAGCAATTTAGTAACATGCTTTTCCAAAGTAAACTCATCCATCACTACTTTGTGTGCTTGATCAGTTATTTTTTTAATCCTATTTTGATTTTTCGGATTCAAAATCCACCGGATCGCATCGACATAAGCCTGTGGGGTACCATCAACAAGTATGCCTGTTTCGTTATTGGTAATATATTCTCTAACGCCATGGGCTTCTGTAACGATTGTGGGCTTTTTTGACCACATCGCTTCAAGGTATGTTAACATACCTGTACTTCTTTTTAGATTGGTTTTTAACGGGACTACTACAACGGCCGCTGTACTAATTAACCTTTGATATTCCTTAAACGGCACAGGTCCAATATGCACATTGGGAGGATGGTTCTCACTTGGAATTATTTTTGTTGTACAAATATAAAATTCTTTGTCGGGAATCATCCTTGCCGCATCTATAAGAGGCTCATAATCTCTAAATGAATTTCCTCCCGAAAAAATATGTTCTCCTTTTTCTGTTATTGATGGTAATTCATCATCCTGAGTATGATAAGTAAAATACGGACAAATCCGGATTTTTTTGGGATCAATGCCCCAGTTCATTGCAAACGATGCCCGGTCTTCATGTGAATACACAACATATAGCTTTACAGCACGATTCCCTAATTTCATAGCTATTTGATCAAAAGTTTTCCTTATTCCAATATTTGGTTGGTACATCTCCCCGAAGAACACAACAATTGGTCGAATTCGCTTTGGCCAAAATCCAATTATTATTGTCGCTATTAATTCAGGTTTAATGAAACCTCTTGATGAAAAAACTAATAGTGCATTTTCTTGCCAAGCCGCTTGTAGAGTTCCCCACAATAACCGCCATTCCGAACGTAAATTAAATTTACTTCGAGGAATTTTTTCAAGTGTTTCAGGTACTGGAATATTTATTGCCCTTTCAGAAAACCGTCTATCATAAAAACCCCAATAAACCGTAGTGGCAAACTTATTTGATGGTGTTTTCGATGGTGTTGTCATAATTGTTATCTAATCATAAATTTCTACTTCTGGATGTGGCAAAATAAATTTGGTATGGTGGTTGCCGGCATCACGTACTTTCTGAATAATTTCTTTTTTATAATTCCAAATTGTTAATAAATAATAATCTGGGGGATCATCTAAATATTCCTGCTCATTGACTACACGAATATTAGCTAATGGAATATATTTACCCTGCTTCGTTACAGTACTATCCAAAACAATTGGTACGATTCCATTTGTAATACCATAATAATTTACCAGTGTCGTTGATTTCGCAGAAGCTCCATAGCCATATATAGTCTTTCCCCGTGAGATTAACTTGTTAAGCAGTGACATTAACTCCCCTTTGTTTCTTTCAATTTGCTCTTGGAAATTTTTATAAAAATCTTCATCATGCATATTTTTTTCAGCGCGAAGAAAGCTATTTACGCTCTTGTTTGGTCTAACTCTCTTTTTTTCTTTTTTTATAACATATAACATTGTCCCCCCATGGATATCACTGTGAATAACATCCACCAACTGCAGTCCTCGCTTCGAAACAATCTCAGAAATACTTCGAACTGTATGATAATACATATGTTCATGATAAATTTGATCAAATTCATATTTCTGAATTGTATCTAGAAAATATGCGTTTTCAATTAAAAGTACACTGTCTGGGTGCATCATCGCAATAACTCCATCCAGCATTTGCCATGGTTTTTCATTGTGGGCAAAACAATGCCGCGCAATAAACAGGTCCATTACGCCAAATTGATCACGCAATACTGCGGCCTCACCAGCATTAAAGAATGCATTCACCGTTGGCACATCTCGTCTATTAGCCATTTCAGCAATATTAATTGCTGGATCAACACCTAGTATTGATTTAACGCGTGGCTGAATATGCTCTAAAAATCGACCTATGTTGCTGCCTATTTCTAACACCTTAGTTTCTGACGATAAATAATTTCGCTCTTCAAGATATTTTGTTATCCATTCATAATGATCTGAGAGTGCGTTACTTTGTGGAGTGATAAAAAGGTAATTTTTATAAAGCTCCCGTTCATCAGCACAATAACTTAATTGAGCGGTTGAACATTTTTTACAAATGTTTAATGCTAATGGAAAAACATTTACTTTTTCATCAGCCCGATTAACTAAAGCATTCGCAAAAGGGACGTTTCCAAGATCGATCATAGTGAAAATTTCACTACCGCAAATACGGCAATTAGGAGATGCACCATCAACACGTGATTTTTCAGCCATTAATTATCCTTTCTCGCAATATAAACCAGACATCAACTGCAAAGCTTGGGTTTAGTTCGACATCATCCAATCTTAACATTTTTCCAGCTCTAACATTTCTTTTTAGTCTTGCATTACGTAGTAATCCGATTGGAACATGATCAGGAAATTCTAAAATATTTATAGCGATTCCCCGCACTTCAAAACCTCCAATTGCCTCTTCAATATACTCGTCTCTTTTTAACATCTTCTTAGCAACTGCAGCTACACCAATCCTCGGATTGGTAGAATTATTCAACAAAGGCGGCTTTCCGTCCAAAATTCTTTGAATAGTTTTAGGAATTTCCAAATACGTTAATATTGAATCTTGTTTATGTAAATAATAAGGCCCTGGACCCATTTTCAGGTATTCTAGGTTTTTTCGATCAATTTCCTGATGAGTTGCAACAATGAATACTCTTGTTTCAGATCCAGGGAGCAAAACATAATCACAAATAGCTTTGCCCTTCACAGTGGATTTTTCAGCCAATTCTATTGCACCCTGATGAAGGTCATCGACTCTTGGTGCAAGCATGCCTTGTTTGAGAATATCCGCCCCTAACCCATTTGCCACTAGCGCTTGCTCAAATTGAATTTTAGTACCATCGGTTGCTGCAGTAACCGTTCTTAACGATATGCCTTGTTTTTTAGACCAAAATACCATATCTTCTTGACTAGGATTGGGGTTATAGAATCCTTTCACATTGCCATATACTAGCGGCGAAAATCCCATTGCGAGTATATTTTCTCGTAATTCAGCCAAACAGCCCGGTTGGTCACCTTCAGCCTCGGATAGCATTCCTTTCCCTACAAAATAGGACCCGGTAGTAACATGAAATTCACTGTTCATTGTTACAATTGGGAAACCAACTGCTATAACTTGGGCGATCACATCCGTAGCATTAATAACATCACCGCTGCATTCAACGACAACATCAACATGGTCAATTAGCTCTTGTATACTGTTGGTTAATAAATCCGGTCTAGGGAAATCTTTACAATGTACAATCTTTCTGCGTGTTAATACCTTGGAAACTCGCCATATCTCTTTTCTACCAAGAGCAAGAGCTAATCCTCTAGCAATGAAGCCGGTCCCTACTATACCAATGCGTGTTGTCATATTGACGAACCCAACATAATCTTTTTTCAGTGAACGGTATAATTAATTTTCAAATCTAGATTTCCAGCTATATTTTTATGCGCTGTGTAATTCCACCATCATACAGCAAATTCTAATATTGAGAAATTCTATAAATTATTTCTCTAAGGTTATTATATCAGACTAAAAATATCATATCTTTGAGTATCAAACGATTAAAAAGATAGTATTTTATCCTTGATTATATACGATTCTAAATATGTTCTTGATTTATTACATAATTTTAAAATTACTTTTTTAATTTTTTCGGAAAATCTAAAAGTTCAATATCAGGAGGCAAATCTCCGACCTGAAACCATGAATCAATTTTATAGGTCAGTTCACAAATCCCACACGTTGGCAAATTACTTATAGAAGAAGTGCTTAGTAAATTAATCAATTCTGTCATACCCGGGTTGTGTCCGAATAGCATTACCTGATCTAGATAATCTGGTTGATTATGAATAACATTGAGAATTTCTTCTGCGCTGGCAAGATAAAGCCGTTCTTCAATGATTAACTCATCCCATGGGTGATCCAATGAACGCGCAAATATTTCAGCTGTATCAAAC
>JBDLJO010000013.1:0-23500 GCA_039714275.1 Chloroflexota bacterium
CTGGTTGTTAAAATAAAACTGGGCGTGTCCAAGATGAATAGAAACACACCCAGTAAACTGTCTCAATCTAATTTTCTTTAGTACTAAGCGATATCCTTATCCATACGCTGCTTTCCCAAATAGGCCATTAACCAGTAGCCAAACAGCAGAATCGCAGGACCTAACACCACGGGGAGAATGGTATTTTGCCAGTTATCTAAGGTGGGCAGCCCATACCAGGCAGAAAGCACGATGAACAGGAAAATTACGAACCCAAGGTAAATATAGATCAGTTTTTTAACCGATATTAGGGGTAAAACTGCACCAAAATACAAACGTGCAGCAATATAGCCAAATACAGAAAATCCCAATACCCAACGAAAATCGCTGTAATAGGCATCATTTTGCCCGAGGTAATACCGCCGATACAAAATGATCCACAAAAGCGCGGTCTGGGTCAGGCCGAGGAAAATAACCGCGATCCTGCCGGTCAAGATTTGCATACGCTCGTCAGATACAAAAGGTGGTTGCTTCATACGATCTCTCCTTCAATCCAAAATAATTCATCTAATGTTTTGCCGGTAACCGATGCCAATAACAAACAGAGTTTTAGGGTCGGGTTATATTTTCCTGATTCAATAAGTCCGATTGTTTGGCGAGTGACATCGACCAAATCAGCCAATTCACCTTGGGTCAAATCATTTTCAACCCGTGCCAATTTCAACTTCGTGCCGATAATAAAATCTTTCATAGGGTGACCTCCGAGTGGCTCAATTTGTTGATGTGGTGCATAATATACATTATATATTGCATTATGTCAAGTATATTTTGCTATTTGTCTGGTATATATTCCACCTCGGGGGTACAGGAAAACATAAATGATTAAAATATCGCGTGAAATGATCAGCACAAAGCCCCAAAAATAACGCAACTCCTTTAATTTTCAATCCTAAAGGGGCTGTGATTCGAGAATTGGAGCGAATTTATTTAGTTAGGTCCTGGTTGAGGTGAAATTGTCGAGTCGAGCGACAGGCAGTGAGCAGGTTGACAAGCGATGGCCGTTTTCTCCCAATTACATGAAGATGATTGGCCCCCTCTGGTTTCAGTGCCTGGTAAGCATGACTAAATACTTGGCGCAGCATGGTCCAATCTTTGAGTTTGGACCATGCTGAATCAGGATTCAGGATAGCAATAAAACCAGGTGCCTGCTGCGGTGGGATTGAAGAGCTTGGAAAGCACGATGGTATCTTTTATCAGAACCACTTAGTCTTTGACAATATCGTATTTAAAGACATCAGGTCTGGCGTAGTGCCCGACAACATCGAACATGCGTTTGGCTTTGGTGATCAAATTCAAGTCAATCTCGGCGTAGAGAATTTCTTGGTTGTCCTTGGATGGTCCAGCGATAATTTCTCCGCGTGGATTGATGATACAACTGTTACCGCTGTTGATCCATTCTCGATCGCCGGTATAGAGCTGTTTAAATTCATAGTGATCAGGAATCTCATCCATGCGGAAAGCCTGGCAAACACTGATCACGTACATGCCGCCTTCTCTGGCAATATGCCGCATGCTCAACTGCCAATTCTCACTTGAATCCCAGGTTGGGGCAGCATAGATTTCAGTCCCGGCCGTATACATAGCTTGCCGGGCAAGGGGCATAAAATTCTCCCAACAAAGCAGCCCGCCTAATTTACCAAAAGGGGTATCGAATGTGGCAAGCGTACTACCGTCTCCCTGCCCCCAAATCAATCGTTCGCCGCCAGTGGGAATCAATTTGCGGTGTTTGCCAATGATTTCGCCCTGATCATTAATATAAAGGATGGTATTGTAGAGCGTGGACCCACCGGCTTCGGAATTCCTTTCATGAACTCCCATTGCGACATAGATGCCTGCATCTTTGGCAGCCTGACAGAGTTGGTCAGTAGCACCATCGGGAATAGTGACTGCGTTTTCAACCAATTCCTGATACAGGTCATCCAGCATACCCCCATTGCCGTTGGGAACAACCCAGACCCAATCTGGATAACCAGAGATGAAGGCTTCAGGGAAAACGATCAGATTGGCGCCGCCCTTTCCTGCGTCGGAAATTATTTGACAAGCTTTTTGGACTGTTTTTTCACGATCCAGGAAATGGGGAGCAGCCTGAGCAGCGGCAACTTTTATTGTTTTGTTTTTCATGATCGCCTCCAATGATGATGATCAATAATTATTTATTGGATTATTATACCCCTTTTTATCTTATTTGGCTTCCAATCTAGGATATTGGTCAGTCCAGCAAATTATTTATGCCAGAGGTCGGTTCTTGATACATATGAATGAATACCCTTTGGGTGACAATTAAACCGATACCTAGATCATCACAATGGGGGCTCAGCAGGTTGGATAAATCACCTAATACCCAACCTGCTGTTTTATATTATTAATGATTAAAAAGAAAAACCCCCAACAAGTGGGGGTTTCAACAAATTTTCTTGGCAATGACCTACTCTCCCAGGGGGCTACCCCCCAAGTACCATCAGCGCTGACAAACTTAACTTCCGGGTTCGGGATGTGACCGGGTGTACCCTTGCCGCTACAACCACCAAGAAAATCTATTTACGAATGTTAAATTACCAATGAATATTATTGCAAGATTTCCGAAAAATTCTGAGTTCTCCGCATCACGATGTTAAGCCCTCGACCATTAGTACAGCTTAGCTGAACACATTGCTGTGCTTACACATGCTGCCTATTAAGCAAGTAGTCTTCTTGCGGTCTTACTCCCTTAACGGGATGAGGAATCTTATCTTGAGGCGAGCTTCCCGCTTAGATGCTTTCAGCGGTTATCCCTGCCAAACGTGGCTACCCAGCGATGCTCCTGGCGGAACAACTGGCACACCAGAGGTTTGTCCACTCCGGTCCTCTCGTACTAGGAGCAGCTCCTCTCAAATTCCTTGCGCCCACAGCGGATAGAGACCGACCTGTCTCACGACGGTCTGAACCCAGCTCGCGTACCGCTTTAATGGGCGAACAGCCCAACCCTTGGGACCTTATCCAGCCCCAGGATGCGATGAGCCGACATCGAGGTGCCGAGCCTGGTCGTCGATGTGAACTCTTGGACCAGACTAGCCTGTTATCCCCGGGGTAGCTTTTATCCGGTAAGCCACGGCCCTTCCACTCGGTACCGTGGGATCACTAAGCCCTACTTTCGTATCTGCTCGACGTGTATGTCTCACAGTCAAGCTCCCTTGTGCCTTTACACTCTACGGCTGGTTGCCATTCAGCCTGAGGGAACCTTTGGGCGCCTCCGTTACTCTTTGGGAGGCGACCACCCCAGTCAAACTGCCTACCTGACACGGTCCCTCACCCGGATTACGGCGTGAGGTTAGGGTCTAGATATAGTCAGGGTGGTATTTCACTGAAGGCTCCACCGACACTGACGTGCCAGCTTCAAAGCCTCCCACCTATTCTACACAGACTATACCCAAACACAATGTCAAGCTACAGTAAAGCTCCACGGGGTCTTTTTGTCCTGCTGCGGGTAACGCGCATCTTTACACGTACTTCAATTTCACCGGGTCCCTCGTTGAGACAGTGATCCAATTGTTACACCATTCGTGCGGGTCGGAACTTACCCGACAAGGAATTTCGCTACCTTAGGACCGTTATAGTTACGGCCGCCGTTCACCGGGGCTTGAGTTCAGAGCTTCGCTTTACAGCTAACCCCTCCCTTTGACCTTCCGGCACTGGGCAGGTGTCAGCCCCTATACATCGTCTTACGACTTTGCAGAGACCTGTGGTTTTGTTAACCAGTCATTAGATCCATTTCACTGCGGCCCCTCGACGCTCCAGTAGAATTACTTTCACGTCAAAAGGCACCCCTTCTCCCGAAGTTACGGGGTCAATTTGCCGAGTTCCTTAACGAGGGTTCTCCCGTTCGCCTTGGTATTCTCTACCCGTCTACCAGTGTCGGTTTACGGTACGGGCGCTCAATAATCATCGCTTAGAGGCTTTTCTCGGCAACAAGGCTCAACCACTTCTGCCTCAAGGGCTCGTATTCGTGCCTCGGCTCAGTCCGTGGATTTACCTGCGGACCTCAACACCTACACACTTACACCTGAATCCAATCACAGGCTGGTCTACCTCGTTGCGTCCCCCCATCGCTCCTATTGAGCGGTTCCGGAATGTTGACCGGATGTCCATCGCCTACGCCTTTCGGCCTCGGCTAAGGCCCGACTAACCCGACGCGGATTGACCTGCCGTCGGAAACCTCAGACTTACGGCGAACATGGTTCTCACATGTTTTACGCTACTCATACCTGCATTCTCACTTCTGCCCGCTCCAGCCGTCCTTTCGATCGACCTTCACTGCAGACAGAACGCTCCCCTACCGCCCCAGCTAATGCTGAGGCCCATGGCTTCGGTGCTAGACTTAGCCCCGTTAAATTTTCCGTGCAGAACCACTTGACCAGTGAGCTGTTACGCATTCTTTAAAGGATGGCTGCTTCTAAGCCAACCTCCTGGTTGTCACAGTAGTTCCACCTCGTTTACCACTTAGTCTAGACTTGAGGACCTTAGCCGATGATCTGGGCTCTTTCCCTCTCGACTATGAAACTCATCTCCCATAGTCCAACTACCAAAATATGGAGTACCGGCATTCGGAGTTTGGTTAGGTTCGGTAACCTATAAGGCCCCTAGCCCATCCAGTGCTCTACCTCCGGTACTAAACTTTTGGCGCTATCCCTAAAGATATTTCGGGGAGAACAAGCTATCTCCTGGTTCGTTTGGCATATCACCTCTATTCACAGCTCATCCCAAGCTTTTGCAGCAGCTAAAGGTTCGGGCCTCCACGAGCGTTTAAACTCGCTTCACCCTGGCCATGAATAGCTCACCAGGTTTCGTGTCTAATCCTTGCAACTGTACGCCCTATTCAGACTCGCTTTCGCTCCGGGTACGGGTGTTACTCCCTTAACCTTGCCACAAAGATTAACTCGCAGGTTCATTCTCCAAAAGGCACGCTGTCAGGCGTAGCGGCGCGCATCCAGTTTTCACTGGGGCACAGGCCCACTATTAGCCCTCCAACGGTTTGTAAGCTTACGGTTTCAGGTTCTATTTCACTCCCCTCACCGGGGTGCTTTTCACCTTTCCCTCACGGTACTAGTGCACTATCGGTCGTCAAATGTATTTAGCCTTGGAGAGTGGTCTCCCCAGCTTCCCACCGAATTAGCGTGCTCGGTGGTACTCTGGAACCCAGCAGGAGTCAATCTATTTTCGTATACGGGACTATCACCCTCTATGGTAGGCTTTCCCACACCTTTCTACTAACAGATCGATTTGTAACTCCTATATGCTAGGCCCACAACCCCGCCTGCCGAAGCAGTCGGTTTGGGCTAGTCCCCGTTCGCTCGCCACTACTAAGGGAATCATTTCTTTTCCTTCGGGTACTAAGATGTTTCAGTTCCCCGAGTTACCTTCACCCAGCCTATATATTCAGCTGGGGATGCTATAGGTTCACTATAGCGAGTTTCCTCATTCGGAGATCCCCGGTTCGATCGCCTGTTCACGGCTAACCGGGGCTTATCGCAGTGTCCCACGTCCTTCATCGGCATTTGACGCCAAGGCATCCACCGTAAGCTCTTAGTAGCTTAACGTAATGTGATGCGGAGAAATCAAAATTTTTCGTTAAAATCTTTTATACTTATTACTGTTTTTTTGTTTTTGCAACAATATTCAATTAGTAAGGTGCCGTCCAGCAAGCAGTTAGCTGCCGGTAGGTGGCCCTGATGTATCAGGAACACGTACCGATGTCCAACTATTCTCAATTGTATTATTCACAAAAAACGACCCGGCACATCGCCGGGCCGCAAAAGATCCCAAACGGAATGTGCTCTTATTTATGTAATGTAACGATCGTATATCTGCAAATGTTCTTCCTAGTACTCATTCGGACAAGAACTCAGTGGAGATGAGGGGGCTCGAACCCCTGGCCTCCGCCTTGCAAAGGCGGCGCTCTCCCAGCTGAGCTACATCCCCGGGTCAAACAAGTTTTCAGGGAGTGGGCCTGACTGGATTCGAACCAGTGACCCCTGCGTTATCAGCACAGTGCTCTAACCAACTGAGCTACAGGCCCTCAACAACCTTGACGACTCAGGAGTGACAGACAGCAATTTCTTGCTTGTTCGTGCCTCGACACCGTCGAGGTCTTAGTGTTACAAAGGAGTAGAGTATCAACTTGCACCACGAGGGTGCTGGGTTTCAACTCGGGTCTCCATAAAAAGGAGGTGATCCAGCCGCAGCTTCCGCTACAGCTACCTTGTTACGACTTCGTCCCAGTCACCAGCCCCACCTTTGGCAGCTCCCTCCCGTTAGGGTTAGGATACCGACTTCAGGTGTTGCCAGCTTCCATGACGTGACGGGCGGTGTGTACAATTCCCGGGAACGTATTCAACGCACTATGCTGACGCGCGTTTACTAGCAACTCCGGCTTCATGCAGGCGAGTTTCAGCCTGCAATTCGAACTGAGACCGACTTTGAGGATTGGCTCCGCCTCGCGGCATTGCGACCCATTGTGTCGGCCATTGTAGCGTGTGTGTAGCCCTGGATATAAAGGCCATGCTGACTTGACGTCATCCCCTCCTTCCCCCGACTTTATATCGGCAGTCCCGCATGACACATATAACATACGGCAAGGGTTGCGCTCGTTACCGGACTTAACCGGACGCCTCACGGCACGAGCTGACGACAGCCATGCAGCACCTGTATAGGCTCCCCGAAGGGTCGATCCTCTTTCGATTCTCTACCACCTATATGTCAAACCCAGGTAAGGTTCTTCGCGTAGCATCGAATTAAACCACACGCTCCGCTGCTTGTGCGGGAACCCGTCAATTCCTTTGAGTTTTAGCCTTGCGGCCGTAGTCCCCAGGCGGCGAACTTATCGCGTTAACTACGGCACCGATAGTTTTTACACCACCGACACCTAGTTCGCATCGTTTACGGCATGGACTACCGGGGTTTCTAATCCCGTTCGCTACCCATGCTTTCGCGTCTCAGCGTCAGAAATGGCCCAGAAGACCGCCTTCGCCACTGGTGTTCCTCCCGATATCTACGCATTTCACTACTACACCGGGAATTCCATCTTCCTCTACCATTCTCTAGCCTGACAGTTTCGAACGACCTCTCCCAGTTGAGCCAGGAGCTTTCACATCCGACTTGTCAAACCGCCTACACGCGCTTTACGCCCAGTAAATCCGGATAACGCTTGCCTCCTACGTGTTACCGCGGCTGCTGGCACGTAGTTAGCCGAGACTTATTCCTGAGGTACCGTCCTTCCTCTTCCCTCAGAAAAGCACTTTACAACCCGAAGGCCTTCATCGTGCACGCGGCGTTGCTGCATCAGGCTTTCGCCCATTGTGCAATATTCCCTACTGCTGCCACCCGTAGGTGTCTGGACCGTGTTTCAGTTCCAGTGTGGGGGGCCACCCTCTCAGGTCCCCTACCCGTATGCCTTGGTAGGCCATTACCCTACCAACTAGCTGATGGGACGCAGGCCCCTCCCAAAGTGGATTACTCCTTTAATCATGAGACATCTAATTCTCAAGATCACATGGGGTATTAGCTCCAGTTTCCCGGAGTTGTCCCCCGCTTTGGGGCAGGTTACCAACGCGTTACTCACCCGTTCGCCACTAGGAAATCCTCTTTACGAGTACGAATACAAGTAAAGTGGCTCCTCGTTCGACTTGCATGTATTAGGCACGCCGCCAGCGTTCATCCTGAGCCAGGATCAAACTCTCCGCAAAAAAAAATCGCATCTAAGATGCGGAGTTTAAAACGTTGTTCCGACCAAGCAAAAAATTTTAGCTGTTCTGTCACTCTTCAGTTGTCAAGGTTCCGTGGTTCTGCGAGAACTATATTACCAGCTCTCGACTTACTTGTCAAGCTCTCCATGCGATAAAAACTAACCGATATCTCTTTTCTGAAATCGGCAGGTTAGACCGACAAGCTATGTACTTCGCCGAAGCTTCGAACAAGCTCTGGTCTCTAACGCTGGAGCGTCTATTCACTTTTTAGCGATCTGCCCGATGGGCTAGGTCGTGTTTGTGTTGACGATGGGGGATTATACAGGTAAAAAATCCATTGTCAAGGGTTTTAAAGGGCAATTTTCAATATTGGTGCCCTTTTTGGGGCGATTCGCGCTAATTCATCTCCTGGCGACCGGATAAAGCGCGTAAAAGCGTGTTTTGATCGGCATATTCCAGGTCGCCGCCCATCGGCAATCCGCGCGCCAGGCGGGTAATGCGCAGATCAAAAACACCGAGCTGCTGATCTAAATACATAGCTGTGGCATCACCTTCCATGCTGGGGTTGGTCGCTAAAATTATTTCCCGAATATTTTCTTCGCGAATGCGATCCAAGAGCTGGCGAATTTTGAGGTCATCCGGGCCAATCCCTTCGATAGGTGAAATGGCGCCATGCAAGACATGATACTTGCCGCGATAACCACCTGTGCGTTCCAAAGCCAACACATCCAAAGGCTCTTCAACAACACAAAGCAAATCCCCAACCCGTTCCGGGCTTTCACAAATCGCGCAGGCCGTGCGCCCAGCTTCGGTAATATTAAAACAAGTTTGACAAAAGGCGGTGCCAGATTTTAGTTCCTGCAGCGCTTCAGCCAAATCATGGGTGAGGTCATCCGTCCCGCGCAGCAGGTAAAAAACCAAGCGGGAGGCCGTTTTCGGGCCAACCCCCGGCAAGCGGGAAAACGCATCGATCAGGTTTTGGATGGGAGCAGGTATAAGCATGGTCGTCTCGTAATAGTTTTAGAAAGGCAGTTTGCCGGTCAGCGGACCGAGCTGATCGGAGGCTAATTCGCGTGATTGATCTAAAACGCGATTCATCGCTGTCAGGATCAAATCTTCCAACATCTCAACATCACCCTCATCAAATACAGATGAGTCAATTTTAATTTCTGAAATGCGCTGATCTCCGGTAGCGGTAACAGCAACAACACCGCCCCCAACAGCGACAGTAACCGTTTGCTCCGCCAGGGCTTCTTGAGCGGCCAGCATTTGTTCCTGGAGCTGTTGCAATTGACGCATCACACCAGCGCCCCCGCCAGCCGGTTTCTTTGGTTTACCAGGTCGTTTTACCATCCTTCACTCCTAAGGGCTACTGCACGTCCACGATTTCGCCGCCTAAGTCGCGCAGCGCAGTGGCCACCATGCCATCTTGATCAATATTCGAGGGCATTTCACCCCCCTGGGTAACAATACAAATCACATCCATTGTTTCGCCCAAAACCTTCTCCATCACCTGATGAAATATTTTAAAGTTGTCACCTTGCTCCATCTTCGATTTAGCAAATTCACCGTTGAAACCAAGCACCAAGGAACTGCCCCTCATTCCCAGGGGTTTACAGGAATTAAGCAGGGCCTGGGTGGAAGGATTTTCATCGCGCACCAGGGTCAGGATACGATCCCAATTTTTTGAAATGGCATCAGGTAAGCTGTCGGCCGATACTGTTTCCACAGGAGCGGTATCACCTTGTGGAGCAGGGCTCTCTTCTTTGGGCGGTGGTGCTGCAGACTGCGGGGCAGCAGGTTTTGGCTTGACAGCTACCTTTGCTGGCTTGTCGATAATCACTTCAGGATAATCTAATGCTTCGACGAAGGCCATCTCCAAAGGCAGGGCAGGCTGCCATGCTTGATGGGCATTTCCGGCAGCCTGGTTGAACGCCCGGATGATACGCATCAGTTCGGGGGTATCAAAAGCTTGGGCATGGGCTGCCATTTGGGCCCGGGAATCTGTTGATACAAAAATTTGATCTGCATTGCCCATACGCACAAGCAGTAAGCTGCGCAAATAATTTACGATTTGGCGAGCAAATTGACGCGGTGAGCTGCCGGCATCCAATGCAAGATGGATTTGATCGAGCCCGACAGCCGAGTCTCTACTGATAATGGCATCGACGATTTCAATCACCGATTGGGCAGTCGCGGTTCCCAAAACGGTTTCAGCCATCTCCAGGGTAATTTGGTGCGAGGCGGATGCTAATTGATCCAATAAAGAAATCGCATCCCGCAAACTGCCGGTAGCCTGGCGCGCAATCAACTTCAGCGCTTCCGAGTCCACACTGATTTCTTCTTGTTCTACAATAGTATTAAGATTGCCGATGATATCAACAACCGGCAAACTGCGAAAAGCATGGCGCTGACAGCGCGAAAGCACGGTAGCGGGGATTTTATGAATTTCGGTGGTCGCCAAGATGAAGATCGCATGCCCGGGTGGTTCTTCAAGGGTTTTGAGCAGCGCGTTAAAGGCCTGGGTTGAAAGCATGTGCACTTCATCAATAATATAGACCTTAAAGCGCCCTTGATTAGGCGAGAAATTGATCTTTTCGCGCAAATCACGCACATCATCCACGCCGGTATTTGAAGCGGCGTCAATTTCGATCAGGTCTAAGAATCGACCCTGGTTAACAGCCTGGCAGTGATCACATTGATTACAGGGGCGTTCGGCGCTGTCTTCGGCCAAACAATTGACCGCCTTGGCCAGCAGTCGAGCCGAGGTTGTTTTGCCGGTGCCGCGCGGGCCGGCAAACAAATAGGCGTGCGCGACTCGATCGGCATGGACAGCATTTCGCAGTGTTGTAACAACATGCTCCTGTCCCATAACCTGATCCCAGGTTTTTGGACGCCATTTACGATAATAGGCTTGAGACATAATTTTGGGTCCTGTATAGAGAGCGTAATTTAATTAATGAGAGCCGTCATGAAGTGTAACAGAGGCCCTATAGGCGGTCAAATTTAAGCGGTGTCCAGTACAATTTCTGATCATGGAATCTGATAGTTGTCGATCTCCAAACCATCAGCATTGATCAAAGTGACCACTTCCCCAATTTCCCAGGCTGCATCAGAGAGCCCCCAAAACAACTCCAAGGCTGTATCACTGCCTGCACGGGTACTGAGGATCATAGCACCATTTTCATATAAGTTTGTTTGGGAAAAGGTATAAATATTGCCTTGCTCATCAAGCAGCTGCCAACCTGTCAACAATTGCCGTCCCTGGCCAATATTTTTTAGCACGATCCGTTCGGTTGCCAAATCCCCTACCCCAATCACAGATTCGATTTTTATTTGACCGACGCCATCATCGGCCAGCGGTGTATCTGTATTCGCTTGGGGAGCCTGGGTATCTTGTGCCGATGCTTCCGTTGGGGCGGGAACATAAATTACCTCGCCAACCCCAATTGAATCTGCGTCCATTTTTCCATTGATCTCCAGCAAAGTCTCGATATCAATGTCAAAGGCCAGCGCAATCTCGCTGATGGTTTCATCAGGCTGAACCTTATACGGCTGTAATGGTATTGAAGGGGCCGCGGTTGGTACGGGTACCTGGGGAGAATTATTCACCGGTTCAGCTGTTGGTATAACCAACGGCAGAGCCGCTTGTTCAAGGGCAGCGGCGTGTTTACTTTCCCAGACATTTAACACGATTAACATCGTACTTGCTGAAATCACTACATTAATAAGGAGGTAAAAGAGAATTCGCTTCCACTGCATATCAAAATCCTATTGTCAATTGATTTATCCATTATTGACGGGTCGGTACCTTCGCACTACAATGACCCGCAAATATTTTGATCGTAATTAATACACAACCTGATCATCAATACCGCTGCAAAGATGCGTCCAAGAGCAAGATAAAAAAAATACAAGCAAGCCCACCAACCTGGCCTTGCCAAACTTACCCCCATTATAAAACAAATTAGCCATGCCATATATTATTGATGGACACAATTTAATCCCCAAAATTCGCAGCCTTAGTCTGAAAGATATCGATGACGAAATTCAGCTCATCGAGCACCTGCGTTCTTTTTTAAGGGGCAGCAGCAAAAAGATTGAAGTGTACTTTGACAATGCACCGCCGGGAAGTGCCCGGGTGCAAAACCACGGGCGCGTAACCGCGCATTTCGTTCGTCAAGGAAGAACCGCCGATGATGCTATTCGTGCGCGGTTGACGGCACTGGGCCGCAGCGCTCAAACCTGGACGGTGGTCAGTTCTGACCGCGAAGTGCTAGCCGCGGCCCGTGAAGCACGCGCCAAAGTACTACGCTCTGAAGCATTTGCCAAACAGCTCTCACTGACTTCAACGGATCAAAAGGATGATCAAAACACAGAACCACAATTAAGCGCCCAAGAGGTTGATGAATGGCTGCGTCTATTCGATCAAAGAAAGCGCTAAATTCTCATCATTTATTAATTCAAATTAGACCTAATTTGGTATATATTATACATACAAATCACCTGCATCAATTTATTGGTGTCCTGTAGGTGCTTTAGCTGTCATCATCCCTAATGGCAGCTCTCCTAAGAAGATCGCCCGACGTGGACTCCCTCCATGTCGGACGATCTTTTTTTTTGTTATTTGGGCGATTATTGACCTCTTTTTTTTGACATTCATCCTCCCTTGTGAAAAAAACCACCCCCATTCTTTCAGGTACCCATCTCCTATGTTATACTTTGTCAGATTCTTTAGAAAACCTAGAAAAAACACTGAGGATAACTATGTTCCTTGAGTATATACCTATTGCAATTCTGATTGCTTTGGCCGTTGGGCTGGCAAGCCTGGTTATCATTTTAGGGCATCTTTTTGGTCCTAAGCGAGAGATAAAAGCTAAGTCCATGCCTTACGAATCGGGCATGAATCCGATCGGACCCGGAACCCGGCGCATGCCCGTAAAATTCTATTTAGTTGCGGTCCTCTTTATCCTTTTCGATATTGAAGTCATCTTTTTCCTTCCCTGGGCAGTTGTACTGCGCGATTTCATCGACAACAGCCTCGGGATTTTTGCTTTAGTTGAGATGTTTGTCTTTATCATGATCTTATTGGTAGGCTATATCTATGCCTGGAAGAAAGGAGCCCTGGAATGGGAATAGAACAAAAACTCGGCGAAATGGGTGTTGTCACCACAACATTAGAAAAGGTGGTCAACTGGAGCCGCACGCGAGCCATGTGGCCGCTGCTCTCCGGATTAGCCTGCTGCGCTATTGAAATGATGGCCGCACAAGCCTCACACTATGATATGAGCCGCTTCGGCATGGAATTGATGCGCGCCAGCCCACGCCAATCTGATTTATTGATCGTCGCCGGGCGGGTGACCCGTAAGATGGCTCCGGTCGTGCGCCGGTTATACGACCAGCTTCCTGATCCAAAATGGGTCATTGCGATGGGTGACTGCGCCTCATCCGGGGGTGTTTTTAACAATTACGCCGTTGTTCAAGGTGTGGATGAAATTCTACCTGTGGACGTCTATATCGCCGGCTGCCCCCCACGTCCAGAAGCCTTGTTAGATGCCGTTATCGTGCTCTACGAGAAGGTTGAAAACGAACGCATCACAACCTGGAAATAATCTGATGAATAAAAAACTTCAAAAAGCTATCCAAACCATCAAAAAGCAATTTAAGGCTGAAGAATTAACCTTCAAGGGTGAACATACCTTGATGATCGACTCTGAAAATGTGGTTGAGGTTTGCAAAATCTTGTGTGATGATTTTAATTTCAACCTGCTTTCCAGCCTGACAGCCGTGGATTACTGGCCAGAAGATAACCCGAGATTCCATGTGGTGTATCAACTTTACGCAACCGAAGAAGCCTATACCTTGCGATTGAGAGTGCCTGTTCCGGGGGAAAATCCTTCTGTACCAACCGTTGAGGGAATCTACCCAAGCGCAAATTGGCCCGAACGTGAGATTTGGGATATGTTCGGCATCAACGTTGAAGGTCACTCAGATCTGCGCCGCATTCTGATGCCTTTTGACTGGGAAGGACATCCCCTACGTAAAGACTATCCGTTAGGCTATGAAGAAGTGCAGTTCACCTTCAATGCTGATGAAATAGACGCACGCAAACCCTACGTAAAGGAGTGAGGGCCAAGCCCTTCACACCCCCCTAACGAGGTTCTAATGCCCCAACTTCAAGAAGTAACCCTTACTGATCTAAAACACTTGGTCTCAGACCGGGCCTTGTCCGGTGAAACCATGCTGCTCAACATGGGTCCACAGCACCCCAGTACGCACGGCGTGCTGCGCCTGCTGCTGGAACTGGATGGCGAAATTGTTGTCAACTGTGTCCCGGAAGTCGGCTTCCTGCACACCGGTGTTGAGAAAAACATGGAAGCCAAGCGCTATGAACAAGCCGAGGTGATGACCGACCGGCTGGATTATCTGAACACCATCGGCAATAATTTAGCTTACTGTCTGGCTGTGGAAAAACTAACCGAACTCGATGTGCCGCCACGAGCGCAGGCCATTCGGGTAATTTTAGCTGAGCTGCAGCGCATCTCATCCCACCTGGTTTGGCTGGGAACGCAGTCACTTGACCTGGGCGCGATGTCAATGTTCTTATACTGCTTCCGTGAACGCGAATTGATCATGGATATCTTTGAACTGGTATCCGGTCAGCGCATGATGACAACCTATATCCGTCCCGGCGGCCTATGGCGAGATCTGCCCGCAGATTTTGAACCGGCTGTGCGCGAATTCCTGGCAGAGTTCCCATCCCGCATCAAGCAGTATGAAGGTTTGCTGACCAAAAACCCGATTTACGTGGACCGCACCAAACGCATTGGTGTCATTTCAGGGGAAGATGCCCTGGCCTGGGGATTGACCGGTCCAACGCTGCGTGCATCGGGTCCGTCTTATGACAACCGTAAAGCGCGCCCTTATTCCGGCTATGAGCAGTATGATTTTGATGTCCCCACTCTGACAGCGGGCGATGTCTACGCTCGCTATCAGGTCAGGATCGAAGAGTTCCGTCAATCCATGCGCATCATCCAGCAAGCCCTGGATACCCTGCCGAGCGGACCGGTGCGAAGCAATAACCGCAAATATGTACCCCCACCTCGCTCCGAATTGGGCACCAGCATGGAGGCCGTGATTCACCATTTCAAATTGTGGACCGAAGGCTACGAGGTTCCCAAAGGATACGTCTATATGCCGGTGGAATCCCCACGAGGTGAATTGGGCGTTTACCTGGAGAGTGATGGGAGCAACAAACCCTATCGGGTGCACTGGCGCACACCATCTTTCATCCACCTGCAAGCACTGCCCGTTTTGAGCAAAGGGCTTCTCGTAGCCGACCTGGTTGCGATCATTGGCAGCACTGATATCGTCCTGGGAGATTCAGACCGGTGAACAAAATAGCAGAGAAATACACAGACGAAATACAACAAGTTTTGGCAAAATACCCGCCAGAACAAAAACGCTCAGCCGTGATGGCGCTGCTCTATATGGCGCAGCGTGAGGGCGGATTTGTCAGTAAAGAAGACCTGGTCGATATCGGCGAAATTCTAGATATGGCGCCCACCGAGGTTGTCAGTCTGGTTGGGTTTTACAGCTTATATCACGATGAAGCCGCCGGCAAATACCGCATTCAAGTTTGCACCGACCTATCCTGCGCACTGCGGGGTGCGGACCAATTTTTATCTGACTTGTGCGAGAATATCGGCATAAAAGTAGGTGAAACCACAGATGACGGGCTGGTAACCATTGAAGAAGTCAAATGCCTGGCAGCCTGTGATAAAGCGCCCATGTTCCAGGTCCAATCGAGCGAAGGCATCGAATATCATGAGCTGCAAGACGTTGACAGCACAATGACTTTGATCGAGAGCTGGAAAGAGAAGGAGGCTAAATAGATGAGTGAACATGTTCTCCTTCGGCATCGTGATATCCCGGATATCAACAAATTAGATGTCTATCAAGCCAATGATGGTTTCAAGATCTTCAACCAAGTTGTCACTTCCATGAAGCCAACCGAAGTAACTGAGATCGTGAAAACATCGGGACTGCGAGGACGCGGCGGTGCGGGCTTCCCCACCGGGCTGAAATGGTCCTTCATGGATAACGATAACTGGCCGCATTACTTCGTCGCCAACGCCGATGAATCTGAGCCCGGCACTTTCAAAGACCGTGAGATCATGGAAAGCAATCCCTTCCAATTTCTGGAGGGATTGGCGATTTCATCTTACGCGATCGGTGCTAATGCAGCTTATATTTATCTGCGCGGCGAGTTTTGGCAAGTGGCTCATTTTCTTGATCAAAAAATCACCGAACTAGAAAACGCAAATCTATTGGGCGACAATATCTTCGGCACAGATTACAGCCTGCGCATCTATACGCATTTAGGCGCTGGTGCATATATCTGCGGTGAGGAAACCGCCTTGCTTGAATCGATGGAAGGCAAACGCGGCCAGCCTCGTCTGCGCCCGCCTTTCCCGCCATCTTATGGTCTCTTTGGAAAACCAACCATTGTAAATAACGTAGAAACGCTGACCAATGTCCCGGCCATCATCGAAAATGGGGGTCAATGGTACCAAGATCTGGGCACCGAGGACACCGCCGGGGTCAAGGTATTCAGCCTTTCCGGCCGCGTCAACAAGCCGGGGAATTACGAACTGCCGTTTGGCACAACTTTCCGTGAGCTGATCTACGAAAACGGCGGCGGCATCATGGATGATCGTCCCATCAAAGCCATTATGGCGGCGGGAGCATCATCAGCAATGATCGTTGCTGATGATAAAGCGCTTGATACCCCGATGGATTACGCCTCGGTGCGCACCCTGGATGCCGATTTAGGATCGGCCTCTATAATCGTCATGGACGATACCGTTGATATCGATTGGGTGATCAATAAAACGATCAGCTTTTTCAAGCACGAGTCCTGCGGAAAGTGTACTCCCTGCCGAGAAGGCAACTATTGGATGCATAACCTGACCGAGCGCATCCATGCCGGGGACGCAAGCAGCGATGACGTTGAATTATTACACAATGTCGCCAGCAATATACAAGGCAAGTGTTTATGCGCACTGGGCGAGTTCTCCATCCAGGCAGTATTAACAGGCATCGAACGCTTCCCGAAAGATTTTGAAACGAAAGTCCGCTAAGGTCTGGCTTTAGCGTTAGACACATTCTTTGGAGTACCTATGGCGAAAGAAGTAACCCTAACCATCGACGGCCAGCAAGTCACCGTACCTGCGGGCACTGTTGTGGTAGACGCTGCCAAAAAGATCGGTATCGATATCCCCGTTTTTTGCTACCATCCCAAGATGGAGCCGGTGGGTATGTGCCGCATGTGCTTGGTAGAAGTTGGCCGCCCGGTGTATGACCGTGCAACCGGTGAGCTAGTTTTAGAAGAAGATGGCTCTCCTAAACTGCAGTTCTGGGATAATTTAGAAACTGCCTGCACCATCCCCGCTTCGGAAGGTATGGTTGTCAAGGGCATGACCGAAAAGGTTCAAAAAGGTCGTAAAGATATTCTCGAATTCCTGCTCACCTCGCACCCGCTGGACTGCCCAGTCTGCGATAAGGGCGGCGAGTGTCCGCTGCAGAATATCACCCTGGAATATGGCAGCAGCGAGAGTCGTTTTGATTTCGATAATAAAATTCATTTTGATAAAAAAGTTCCCCTGGGCGATCTGATCTACCTCGACCGAGAGCGCTGCATTCAGTGCGCCCGTTGTGTCCGCTTCCAGCGTGATATTGTTGAAGATCCGGTGATTCAATTTTATAACCGCGGTCGTAAAACAGATATCGTGACCATCTCCGAGCCTGGCTTTGATTCTTATTGGTCGGGCAATACAACCGATATCTGCCCGGTGGGAGCATTGACTACGGCCGATTTCCGCTTTGGCGCCCGATCCTGGGAATTGAACCAGAGCGCATCGATCTGCACCCACTGTGCAGTAGGCTGTAACTTGACCTATAACACACGGCGTGAGGCTAAATCTGGCGGCGATTTCGTGATCAAGCGAGCCATGCCGCGCCAGAACGAGGCTGTCAACGAGCTGTGGATTTGCGACAAAGGCCGCTTTGCCCATCACTTCACAGACAGCGCAGACCGTCTGACACAGCCGTTGATGCGGGTGGACGGTGAGTTGGTACCCGTTGGCTGGGACGAAGCTTTAAGCCTGGCTGCTGAAAAATTCCAAACTGCCGGCAAGGACCTGGTCACCCTGGTCAGCGGACGTCTGCCCAACGAAGATCTATATAACCTGCAGCAGCTGACTGCCGGGCTAAAAGGCAGTTCAAGCCTGTATACCCAAATGGCCGGCGGTGATTTGGTCGCTCAAATGGGCGCTACTGAAGAAAACAATTTATCCACACTTACAGCTGAAGACGCCATTTTAGTGGTTGGATCTGACCTTGAAGAAGAAGCCCCCATTTGGTGGCTGGGTGTGAAGCAAGCTGCGGTGAAAGGCACCACTTTGATCGTGGCTAACCCCCGCCCGACCAAAACAGATCAACATGCGGACTTCAAAATCCGCTATGCTTATGGCGAAGGAGCTGCTGCTGTAGAATCACTGGGCAGCGGTGCTGGTGAGGCTGGAGAAGCTTTAGCAAAGGCCAAGAATGTCATGGTTTTCTTCGGCAGCGAAGGCACCAATCTGGCCGCATCTTCAGCGCTGGCAGAGGCATGTGGGGACCTGCTAACCAAGACCGGACACAGCAGCGGGTTGGTTGGCGTATGGCCGCGAGCCAACACACAGGGAGCCTGGGATATGGGCTTCCGCCCCAGCACTGAAATAAATGGAGCAAAGTCACTTTATATCGTGGCTGCCGATCCGGCCGGCGATGATCCTGCACTGGCTGAAGCCGTCAAAGCGGCCGACTTTGTAGTCGTCCAGGAACTTTTCTTAACGGAAACCGCCAAACTGGCTGACCTTGTCTTCCCAGCTCAGGCTCAAACCGAGCGTGAGGGAAGCTTCACTTCTGGCATGCGCCGCGTCCAGCGCTTTTACATGGCTGTCAAAGCGGCTGGTGATTCACGACCCGACTTTGATATTACCGCACAATTGGGTGCCAAAGCTGGCATTGATCTGAAAGGGCTGGCCCCATCATTGGTCATGTCCGAGATCAACGCTAAAATCGCTGGTTATGCCGATGCCACTTATACAAAAATGGCTCAGGTCAGCGAGCAGTGGCCAATCATCAACCGTGCCGATCTCTTCTACGGCGGGACATCCTATGAAAACAACGCCGGCCTGGGTGTCCAGTTAGGCAGCATTAAGAAATCTGAGGTCTTTAAATACACAGATGGCTTGGAGCTGCCAGATGGCGATTTGATCGCGGTGCCCATCACCCGCCTGTATGATCGCGGCACGATGCTGAGTAAATCCGAGGTGCTGGGTTCTCATTTGCCGGAGCCTTTTGTCGTGCTCAACCCAGAAGATGCGCAGCGCGTAAAAACTGCCGACGGCATGACGGTCAGCATTACCCTGGCTGAAGAATCCTATGTCGCTGTGGTGGGTACGGATGAAACCGTACCTACAGGCATTGTCCTTGTACCTCGCAGCGTTGGTATGCCGATCAGCGGTCCAGCAAAACTTGAAATTCATATCGCCGAAACAACTTTGGCTTAATTTACGAGGTAACCTATGGAACCAGCTTTAATTCTTGAATGGGTGATCAAATCCGCGATCTTGCTCCTTTTTGGGCTGACCGGCTTTGCTTACTTAACCCTCTTGGAGCGCCGTGCGTTAGCTCGTATTCAGGTACGCATCGGCCCCAACCGGGCAGGCCCCTTTGGTTTGCTGCAGCCGGTGGCAGACGGCGTTAAACTAATTTTCAAAGAGGAACTTATCCCAGCAATGGCTGATAAGGTTCTCTTTATCCTGGCACCCATCATCACGGTGCTGCCGGCTTTTGTGATCTGGGCTGTTATCCCGTGGGGACGCACGGTCATCATCGCCGGACGCGAGATCAACCTTTATCTGGCCGATGTCAATGTTGGTGTGCTCTATCTCACAGCCGTGGCATCGATTGCAGTTTATGGCATTGTGATTGCTGGTTGGGCTTCGAATAACAAATACGCCCTGATGGGCGGCCTGCGTTCTTCGGCACAGATGATCAGCTATGAAATTGCACTCGGCCTTGCGATGATCGGTCCAATCCTGCTGGCTGGTTCAATGAGCCTGGTAGATATTGTTGAAGCACAGCATAAGACCGGCTGGTATTTTATTCCCCAAATTTTAGGCTTTATCATCTTCTTGCTCGCCGGTTTAGCTGAAATCAACCGGGCTCCCTTTGATATGCCTGAGGCTGAACAAGAGCTGACCGCAGGCTACCATGCCGAATACTCCGGGATGAAGTTTGCCTTATTCTTCATGGCCGAGTATATCAAGATGATCGCTATTGCAGCGATTGCAGCAACCCTGTTTTTAGGCGGATATCGACTACCCTTTGTTGAAATTTCCGCTGCCTGGGAGCCGCTGGTGCTGTTCGGAAAGATCTTTGTTCTGCTCTTCGGCATGATCTGGGTGCGGGCGACCCTGCCCCGCTTCCGTTATGACCGTTTAATGGCTTTCGGCTGGAAAATCTTGCTGCCGCTTGCCCTGATCAATATATTCTTAACAGCCGTTGTGGTTGTACTTAAAGGTTAGGAGAATCACTATGGCGCGACCCGACTTAACACGCGTTGAAGAAATCGCCCGCGGAATGTGGATCACTTTTAAATCCATGTTTGAGAAACCGGTCACAGTGCAGTATCCGGAAACCAAGCGCCCGGTAAAATCCCGTTTTCGCGGACGTCATGTGCTCAATCGATATGAGAACGGCTTGGAAAAATGTATCGGATGCTCATTGTGTGCGGCAGCCTGCCCTGCAGACGCGATCTTTGTTGAAGCTGCAGAAAACACCGATGATCAGCGCTTTTCACCCGGTGATCGTTATGCCAGCACTTATGAGATCAATTTGCTGCGCTGTATTTACTGCGGTTACTGTGAAGACGCCTGCCCCACGCAAGCTATTACCCTGGAACACGAATATGAACTCTCCTACTACAACCGGAGAGATGCGATCTTTGATAAAGATGCGCTGATCGTCCCGGTGCCTGATGGCGGAAAAATTACCCCGCAAAAAGTAGAACCTGGCACCTTCAACCGGGCAATTCCAGAGATGGAAGATCCGACCGATTAGGGATAGGTCCACCAACTATGACTCCTGACTTAATTGTATTCATCATTTTAGCTTTGGTCTCTGTCGCTGCAGCGCTGGGTATGTTATTCAGCAAAAATGCGGTTTATGCAGCTTTATATTTGATCTTGAACTTTGTCTCGGTGGCGGTTTTTTACCTGATTCTGGGCGGCTCTTTTATTGCGGTATCGCAAGTGGCCGTTTATGCAGGCGCAATCATGGTGCTGTTCCTCTTCGTAATTATGCTCCTCGGTGCGGAGAAACTGGGACCTAATAAAACATTGGTCTGGCAGCGCCCCCTGGCAATTATCTTAGGGGTGATTCTGGGAATCGAGACATTGTACGTGCTCTTCGCACAGGCCAGCCCTGGAACAGCGGCCAGCACCCTGCCCTCAGGTTTTGGCAGTCCGTCCGCCGTTGGGCAAGTATTGTTCAATCAATACCTGCTGCCATTTGAAATTACCTCCGTGCTGTTGCTGGTTGCAATGATCGGAGCGATCGTGCTTTCCAAGCGCGAGCAGTAGTTTATCAAGGTCTAGGAGAGAATTTATGCTCCCCATTTCTTATTATGTTGCTCTTTCGGCAATTTTATTCACCATCGGCGCCGTTGGTGTGCTGATACGGCGCAACGCCATCATCATTTTTATGTCGGTTGAATTAATGCTCAATGCGGCTAACCTGGCTTTTGTGGCCTTTGCCCGCTTGCATGAAGCGATAAGCGGACAGATCTTTGTATTCTTTGTGATGACGGTTGCCGCCGCTGAGGTAGCGGTTGGCTTAGCGCTGATCGTAGCCATCTTCCGCTCCAAACAAAGCATTGATGTTGATCAACTCAGCAGTCTGAAAGGATAATCAAGCAGCAAGGTATCCAACGCTTGATACCCTGCAATCTTTAATTACTGGAGAACACTATGCTCCTAAGTGAAATCGCAACAACTGGACCCAACTATTTTCACCTTGTGCCCTGGTTGGTCTTTTTCCCGGTGATTGGTCTGCTGATCAATATCATCTTTGGAAAGCGCATGAGTGAAAAGGCCATTGGCTGGACCGCCAGCCTGTTTTCTGGGTTGACCTTCGTCGTAGCCGTGCTTTTAGCACTTACGCTGCGCAGTCACCCAGAGGGGATCAATATGGTGCTGGCGGATTGGATCACGATCGGAGAACTCAACCTGCGTTGGGCTTTCCGTGTGGATACCCTTTCCACCACCATGATGATGGTTGTCGGCGGTGTCGGCACCCTTATCCATATTTATGCCATCGGTTACATGCACGAGGATGTGCGCTTCAAGAACGACCCCGGACGCTACCAGCGCTTCTTTGTTTTCTTCAATTTATTCATCGCCATGATGATGATCCTGGTCAGCGGTGATAATTACCTGATGCTCTTTGTCGGGTGGGAAGGCGTAGGTTTATGCTCCTTCCTGCTGATCGGCTTCTGGTACGACAAAGATCTGCTCGGTCGCGACAGCACCGAGAATGCCTGGGCCGGGAAGAAAGCTTTTGTTACCAACCGGGTCGGTGATTTTGGTTTCCTGATCGCTGGATTTTTGATGTTCTGGACCTTCAAATCGGTGCAGTTTGACGAAGTTTTCGAAATGGCACACCATGTTGCCGAACACCAACCCGGCATGATCCTGGCCATCACCCTTTTCATGCTCCTGGGTGTAGCGGGGAAATCAGCACAGATTCCGCTATTCGTCTGGTTACCTGACGCGATGGCTGGCCCCACGCCGGTATCGGCACTCATTCACGCGGCCACGATGGTCACCGCAGGTGTCTATTTAGTAGCCCGCTCCGCCCCACTCTATGTCCTGGATCCTACAGCCCAGGCCACGGTTGCCATAGTTGGCGCTGCAACCGCGCTATTAGCAGCGACCATTGCTGTAGGACAATATGATATTAAAAAGGTGCTGGCTTACTCCACCATCAGCCAATTAGGTTTCATGGTTGCGGCCGTAGGTATGGGCGCCTTTGTAGCCGGCATGTTCCACCTGATGACGCACGCTTTCTTCAAAGCGCTGCTCTTCCTCTCGGCTGGGTCGGTAATTTTGGGCGTGGAACGCGGCCATCACCATGCAGCTCACGGTCACGACGACGGCCATGACGATCATGGACACGATCATGAAGAGGTTTTCGATCCCGGCGATATGCGCAATATGGGCGGCATGCGCAAAACCATGCCGGTGACATTCTGGCTCTATATGATCGGCACCGTGGCACTGGCAGGGATTTTTCCCTTCGCCGGCTTCTGGTCTAAAGACGAGATTTTGGCCGATGCTTTCAAAATTGGTTTTGCCGACGGTCACGGCTATGGCGTGTGGGTCTATATTATGCTGGCCATCGCCGCCTTTTTCACGGCCTTCTACATGGGTCGTCAAATTTGGATGGTCTTTTTCGGCAAGGCACGCCACGAAGCTGCCGAGCATGCCGAAGAAAGCCCGCCAGTGATGACCGTGCCTTTGATGGTCTTAGCTGCGCTCTCCATTTTTGGCGGATTACTCAATTTACCCACGATCGGCACTTTAACGCACTGGTTAGAGCACACTTATGAGAGCTTCCATATGCACCTGCAT
>JBDLJO010000014.1:0-23386 GCA_039714275.1 Chloroflexota bacterium
CGCGACTTCGATTTGCTCCCGTAATCGGGCAACACTGAGGTCAAGTTCATCACTTAGAGTGTTCATCGAAGGCAATTGTGTCTGGTCTGGATTATGATTCGCCTGAGCACCTAAAAAATCAATAAATTCTGATGATTTTTTTTGAGGGGCCATAAAACCACCTTTAGTAGGATAATTATGATTAATCATATTATTAAGAGCATTGGGATTTTATCATGCCCGAAAATCAGGGTCAAGCATGGTAAGTCAGTTATTGGAGAACTATATCAAAGGATTTTAATAATCGGAGGATTGGACGATCAACTTTCTGGGAAACCGGTGCGCTCAGGGCTGCGCCGTAATTGCTGAACTACCATCACCCCCACAATAACAATTCCCATACCTGCAATTTGCAGTCCATTCAACCTTTCTCCTAAAAGTAGCCAGGCAATAAATACCGTTTCAAACGGGGATAGATTTTGAAGCATATTCATTTCAAGTGCTGTTAAAACCTGCAATGCATGATTATAGAGCATATACCCAACAGCTGTATTAACAACGGCCAGCCAAAATACTATTCCCCAAGCCTGTGCAGGTGCAGTTGGCCATCCTTCCATCGGTAATGCAATCAGCATTAATACACAACCACCGATACCTAATGGTATTGTTGTCAGCGTCAGGGTGTCGACTTTTCGCTCGCGAGCCACACTACGGGTTAAGATTCCAAAAGTCGTAAAACCGATTAGTCCAACACCCATGATCGCAAAACCAATTAATTGACCTTTTTCTATTCCTGGTGAAAAGAACAATGCACTACCAATGATGCTAATTAGAACACCCAAAGTTTGCCAACGAGAAGGGACTTCTTTGAGCCACAAAGCGCTGGGAAAAAGGACAATAACCGGAGTAATACTTAATAAAAATGAGGTTGTCGTTGCTGATAGATATTTTAATCCCCAGAACATAGCCCCATTACCAATGGTATAAGCGCTTAATCCCATGATCATAAATATCCCCCACAAGCGCGGGGTTAAAACGACTGGCTGCTTTCGTTTCCGTAATACGAAAGGCAGCAAGATTAAAAATGCAATCGAATACCGCAAACCCGCAATAGTCAAAGGCCCTAAATGGGGCAGCACCATTTTTACCAGCACAAATGACGAAGCCCATATCATGCTCACAATCAACCCCTCAAAAAGCGCTAATTTTCGAGACGGCACAGCCTGGAATTTTGAATTTTTCATAGACCAACTGATTGGGTCAATTCTCCAATGCCCGTTACAGGCAAATTTTGATTTCAGGAGAGTCCGGACAATTGTTAGGGGTTAATCAACGACTGATAAGAAAACCTGCCGATTGAGGACCATAAAAACATCAATTTACGCAGTTATTTTGGAGGATTGGAAAGTAGATCTACTGCAGCCGAAGTGATAAGGGCCGCAGCATTTACAAGCGCAGCCTCATCAAAATCGAATTTCGGATGATGGTGTGGGGCATCCAATGCCCTGGATGAGTCGGCCGATCCGATGAAAAAGAAACAACCTGGAATATCACCCATCATGAAAGCCATGTCTTCTGACCCCATTGTTTGGTATTCTGTCATTAGGGGTGCATCAGGAAAAAGTTCTGCGGCAGTCGATTGAACACGCTCAGTAACTGCTGGCGAGTTAACCACTGCTGGGGTAATGTCATCAATCTCAATTTCCGCATCGCATTCTAGAGATTGGGCAATCATAGTTGTGGTTTTTTCAATACGTTCTAATATTAAAGCTCGCACCTCAGGAACAAAGCTTCGGATAGTACCTTGCAAATCAACATAGGGTGGGATGACATTAAAAGTTGACCCGCCATGAATACTGGTAACACTAACCACTGCGGACTCAAGAGGATTAACATTGCGAGAAACGATGCTCTGTAATGCGTTGACAATTTGAGCAGCTGCTAAAACTGGATCAACCGCTTGGTGGGGTACTGCACCGTGACCGCCTTTTCCAGTTATGCGAATGGCAAAAGTTTCAGAAGCAGCCATCACAGGGCCAGGGGTAATTCCAAACCACCCTAAAGGTTTGCCATTCCAAAGATGTAAAGCTAAGGAATAATCGGGGCGGGGTTTTTCTAAAACGCCCTCGGCAACCATGCGTTCAGCGCCGCCCAATCCTTCTTCAGCGGGTTGAAAAACCAGTTTAACCGTTCCCACTAATTGATCTTGATAAGCATGCAGCATCCGGGCTGCAGTTAACCCGATGGCGGTGTGTCCATCATGGCCGCAGGCATGCATCACACCTGAGGTTTGTGATGCGTACTCCGTACCCGTTTGTTCTTCGATAGGAAGTGCATCCATATCAAATCGAAGGAGAACCACTGGACCTTTATGTTTCCCGTGGATTAGGGCAACTACACCCGTTTCTGCAATTCCTGTGCTAACCTCTAGTCCAAGGTTATGCAATTCTTTGGCGACAATACCGGCGGTACGGACTTCTTGAAACCCCATTTCAGGATGACGATGAAAATCCCGACGCAGCTCACGCGTATACTCAAATAAATCCTGTGCTTGAGAAAGGAAATCTGGCATTGTGGTTAGTTGGTTTTTGGTTTACGTTTTACTTCGTCTTTGGGAAATTCCTGCAATCCCCGATCTGCAACATAAACCAAAATCGTTTCAGAAATCGGATTCGATTTAACTACCGTACCCTCACCTGCTGGGGTTATAACGACAGTTTTTCGTTTCGGGTAATCTTTTCGAGCAGCCGCATAAAATCCTTCCTCATATTTTAAGCAGCAGCGTAATCGCCCACACATACCTGTGATTTCTGAAGGTGCCAGAGAAATACCCTGAATTTTTGCCATTTTAATTGAAATCGGGCAAAATTCAGTCATATAGGCTGTGCAGCAACGTTCCTCCAAACCACAAGCTCCCATACCACCAATGATTTTAGCCGCGTCACGAGGTCCAATTTGACGCGTGCTAATTTTCGTTTTGTAGAGTTTTGTCATGGCTTTACGAACAGCAGTCAGATTGACTTTTTTATCTTCCTTCTCGTTTGTATAAAGAAATGTAAGATGTTTGCCATTCAATGTAAATTCTGCCAAAATAATTTTGATCTCGTTAAGCTTGAGATCTTTTATTTTCGCCTGACAATTAACAACCGCTTCAATCTCTTTTTGCTGCCACATCTGCCTGGTAACAAGATCGCGAGGTGTAGCTATACGCAGAACCGATTTAATCCCTTCTCTATTCGTTTTCTGAGGTTTAGCGTTAATTTTAGCTACTTCACCCAACTGGTGGCCGCGACTGGTATTAACAACAACATGATCGCCAACTTCAACATTGCGCTGACGAGAAGCATCAAAATGATATATTTTTCCAACTTTTTGAAAACGTACGCCTACGATATTAGCTGTCATGGAAAAGATTCTACCGCAGAACTCAGATAACGACAGATATATTTCCAACGATCTATTTATAGTTGCCGCTGTTTATGGGAAAGAAAAAAGCCTGGCATTAGATCCAGGCTTTCCTGTGTAATATTCAATTTATTTACCTTGCAAACCCGAACCCATACCCCCCATCATCCGCATATTGGGAACTTAAGATTTATTTGGCTCACATACAATGGCAATCTCAAATAATTACATATCTTTGTTAAATTCAATTTGGATCAGGTTCTCTTGTTTCAAAGCTTGAATACTAACTTTAGCAGCCAGCTCTTCCGTCATCGAAACCAGGGCTTGTGATACAACGCTATCCGGGTGAGAAAGGATCACGGGAGTACCATCATCACCGCCCTGACGGACGGTTGGATCCAATGGAATTGCGCCTAAGAACGGCACTCCGGCTTGCTCCGCCATAATCTCTCCACCGCCAGATCCGAAAACATCCATCTTGGTACCATCCGGAAGCTCCAGATAACTCATGTTCTCCACTACGCCTAAAATGGGCACATTGAGCTCACGGAACATTTCCAAACCTCTGGTAGCATCTTCCAATGAAACTTGCTGTGGCAAGGTAACAATCAAGCTCCCAGTAAGCGGCAAGGATTGTGAAAGACTCAACTGAGCATCACCAGTACCAGGGGGAAGATCAATGATTAAATAGTCCAATTCACCCCAATGCACATCAGTCAAAAATTGACGAATGGCAGAGTGAAGCATGGGACCGCGCCACATCAGCGGTTGGCCAGGTTTAACTAAAAATCCAATCGACATCACCTGAACGCCATGCGCTTCACCTGGGACTAATTTGCCATCACGCGGCGGCGGCAATTTTTCAAGTCCCATCATGGTTGGGATATTGGGGCCGTAGATATCAGCATCCAAAAGACCCACCCGAGCCCCGCTCTGCGCCAGCGCAACAGCAATATTAACCGCCACTGTGCTCTTACCAACGCCGCCCTTCCCCGAGGCAATTGCAACCGCATTGCGAACCGGTAGGTCCAGCAACCCGCGTGTGCGGCCATCGTTGGGAACAGTAGCATCTAATTTTACATCAACCGATTCCACACCGGGGACAGCCATCACTGCAGCGATGGAATCATTTTTCATGGTGTCCTTCATCGGACAAGCTGGTGTGGTCAGCATAATTGTAAAACTTACCGCACCACCATCAATCTTAAGGTCGTGAATCATTTTGAGTGAAACGAGATCTTTTTTCAGATCAGGGTCATCAACCGTA
The DNA here is from genome assembly GCA_039714275.1 of Chloroflexota bacterium. GTDB lineage: Bacteria > Chloroflexota > Anaerolineae > Anaerolineales > UBA11858 > JBDLJO01. Next base: position 4,652 of record JBDLJO010000014.1, read on the forward strand.
CCAAGCGCTGCTAGAACAGCGTCGTTTAATTCCTGTGGATTTGTCATTTAATCCTTCCTAAATATATTGCAGTTAATTTAATCCCCATGATAAACGGGATTTTTTTGGTGTGATCTAATAATTTTCCACCACCATAATTATGAGACAAATATTCTCGAGCAAATTCTAACATGCCTATTTGATTGAAGTTTTAGAAATTTGTTAATATTTCCCAAATTTTTCTTAGCTATTGCAAACACTTGGAAAGCAAACGCGGCTCCTCCATGAGAAACCGCGTTTGTTTGGATCATTTATTCCAAAGATATTAGCAATATCTGGGATGATACAGGATCCTATCCAGATGCAGTTTTTTTCTTTTTAGCAGCATTTTTCTTGGCTTCCTTATCCGCGCGAGCAGCTTCTTCGAGTTCATTGTTCAACGGGCGGATACTTGCATAGTAATCAGCTGATCGAGAGAGTTTATTTTTGTCATAGATATTATTGGCAAAACGGTCGTAAACGGCCAACTCATAATCATGATCCATCTTGATAGCATCAAAAGGACAAAACTCCGCGCAAAGCCCACAATTCATACAAATATCTACATCAATGGAAAAAGCAGCCGGATTGGGTACCGGGCGTCCTGTTTTTGGATCTTTTGAACGCTCAATCCAAATACATTGTGGGGGACATACTTTTGAACAAATACCACAGGATGTGCAGCGATGAACAATTTCGCCATTTTCATTTTCATCATAAATCAAAATGGGAACGAAGCGAAATTCTTCTGGGACGGGCAGCTTTTCTTCAGGGTACTGTACTGTGAAGATACCACGCGCATCTTTACTCATGCGGTGCGCGATACCTTCTTCTGTATGATAGCGTTTCTTGCCCCAGCGGATATCATCCACATACGTATCTACCAAATGTTTTAGGGTTACGCCTAACCCTTTGAGGATTCCTTTACCGTACATATTTCACTCCCAAACTAGCGATCAGTCTCGCCCAATACAATGTCCAGTGAACCGAGGATGATGATCGCATCGGCAACTTTATCACCTTCGCACATCTTGCTTAAAGCGGTCACATTGATGAAAGATGGTGCCCGCACATGATATCTCCACGGGTTCGGACCACCATCAGAGACTACATAAAAGCCTAACTCACCTTTTGGGCCTTCCACGCGCCCATAAGCTTCGCCAGCAGGCACACGCATTGAATAGCGCGGTTTACCAAGACAGTTATCACATTCGGGCAGATCACTCAAAGCTTGCTTCAAAATGCGAATGCTCTGACGCATTTCCTCGAGCCGCACGATATAACGATCATAAACATCGCCGTGGTATTCGACAACAACATCAAAATCAAAACGGTCGTAGATACCGTAGGGATCTGCTTTGCGCACATCATAAGGAACACCCGAAGCTCGCAGAACGGGTCCCACCGCGGAATAGGCGATCGCTTCTTCCGGCGTGAGCACACCAACACCTTGACAACGGGCACGAACAATTTCGTTTTCAGTCAGATATTTATCCAGGTCATCAATCTTTCTAGGCAAACGATCAAAGACCAGTTCACGCATTTTTTCTTCAACCCCAGGGGGTAAATCGCGGGTCAAACCGCCAAAACGATAATAGTTGCACATCATACGCGAGCCAGACGCGGCTTCGAAAATATCTAAAATCAATTCTCGTTCTTCGATCGCGTAGAGCATGGGAGTAAAGTAAGCACCCATGTCGTTGAGCAGTGTACCAATTGCAAAGAGATGATTACTGATGCGGGTAAATTCGGCCATAATGACACGAATATACTCTGCGCGTTCAGGTATGATGCTTTTATCTCCCAACAGTTTCTCAACAGCCAAAACATAACCAAAATTATTGCTCATTGACGAGAGATAATCTAATCGGTCTGTGAAGGGGATATTCATCAAATAGGTATTACGCTCACCTATTTTTTCATGATTGCGGTGCAAATAACCCATCACTGGCTCTAATTTAACCACCGTTTCACCATCTAAAGTGGCTACCATACGGAAGACACCATGGGTAGATGGGTGCTGTGGTCCCATATTGACCACAATTTGATCGGTTTGCAGGCCATCAGATTTTTCTATTTCTTTCATGCCGGCATAGAGTGCAGTTTCGCCTTCCGGTGTCCAGCCTTCGGGGTTAAAACCATCAGGGTAAGCCACATTTTTATCAAAGACATTGGCATCTTCCGAACGAGCAATTGCCCCTTCGGGCCAGCGCGTTTTGAATGGCTTTAAATCATCTTCGTGATAGGCTTCTTTCCAATCTTTACGCAGAGGGTGACCTTCAAAACCTTCCCACATGAGAATGCGCTTGAGATTGGGATGGCCTTCAAATCGAATCCCTAAGAGGTCCCAGGCTTCCCTTTCTTGGAGCGCGGCTCCCGGGTAAAGAGCCACCAAGGAGGGAACCACAGCGTTCTCACGTGGAGTTTGTACCTTGAAGACCAGGGCAGTTCCCCCAGTAGATTGATAGGCATGATACACAACTTCCATGATGTTATCTGGAAGATAATCAACGCCAGTGACCGATGACAGAAAATCGTATCCATAATCATCGCGCAAAGCTGTGGCAAATTCAATTAATTTCTCAGCTTTGACAATATAACCTTCGTAGCCAGCACGCTCGTCTAGAGTAACAGCATCTGAGAAGCGGGTGGCAATATCTTTTTCAAGTGTTTGTGCAGTCATTATCTCGCTCCAGATCAGGCTTCTTCAGACTCGGCTGCTGCGGCAACTTTGGCCATCTTATCTTCGAACTGCGGGAAATCACGCGGATCAAGCAAGTCGGGGCCTAAGATCGGCACAGGGATAGCTTCGAGCGGACCATCTTGATACCAGCGAACATTCTTGATCGACTGAGTATCCATCATCTCTTGTAGTTTCATGAGACCGTGTAACAGGGCCTGCGGTGTGGGAGGACATCCGGGGATATAAACATCTACCGGTAAAAATTTATCAATACCAGATACAACGTTATATCCTTCTTTAAATGGGCCACCACCGGAAGCGCAAGCACCCATGGCAACCACGTATTTTGGTTCTGGCATTTGATTGTACAAACGCACAATCTGCGGCACCATCTTCTTGGTAACCGTGCCTGATACCAACATTACATCGGCCTGTCGCGGGCTCGGACGCATGATTTCCATCCCGAACCTGGAGAAATCAAAACGGCTGGCGGCTGTACAAATCATCTCAATAGCACAGCATGCCAGACCGAACATCATCGGCCATGCAGAATAACGACGTCCCCAGTTATAAATTTTATCCAGGGTGGTAACAGCTACAATATCCTGCATTTCAGGTGGAACATCATAGCCGGAGGAATTGAGTTTTTCGCTCATAAGGTAAAAGCTCCTAACGAAATCTCCATTTTAGCCAATTTACATCAACTAAAGTTTGATCATCCATAATATTAATAACAGACCGCATTATACCCAGCTCAACCTCGTTTTTGGTGTTATTTACGCAAATCTTCATTTGCGTAAATATACAAAGGGATTATAATCATTGTAATCCTATGACAAATTTACTCCTTGCTCAGCAGTACAATACTTGAAATCATGCAAAACAGCCGGCAGCAAATTCTAAAATATCTGCGAGATCACAAAATGGCTTCAGCCGGAGAGATCAGTCGAGACCTGCACATGACAGCAGCCAATGCACGCCATCATTTTAGTGTATTAGCCAGTCAAGGTTTAATCGAAGAAATCGGGTTACGACCTTCTAAAAGTCGTGGGCGGCCAACCAAGCTTTTCCGTCTACCCCCAGAGGTGCTGGACAACAATATTAATCAACTTGCGTCAGCCTTGTTGAAATCATTTTTGGGTGATGGCGATTTAGATACGAAATTTACTGACATAATTACTTGTTTGTTTGGAGAACCTCCCCCCGATGCATTAAAAACCACCATGCTGCAGCGGCTAAATCAAACTATACAGGAGTTAAACCACGCCAATTATCAGGCTCGTTGGGAAGCCTCGCCCGAAGGTCCACGCCTAATTTTAGGGCACTGTCCATACGCGGCAATACTCTCAGATCATCCTGAATTATGTCTTATGGATCGAATTTTTTTATCTCGGCAGCTTGAACAGTCCGTAGAACAAATCGCTAAATTGGAGCGTGATCCGAAAGGAGCTCCCTCATGTATATTTTTAGCGCAGCAATAACAGGAGAGGAAAAAGATGATCAATACATTTAACGTTTTACTATTAATAGCTCGTCCCGCAGCTGGAAAAAGTGAAATCATCCGAGAGCTCAAACAAACTCCGGTACTCGAGCGCACAAAACAGTATCATATAGGAGAATTTGAAGAAATCGATGATTTTCCAATGTTGTGGACCTGGTTCGAGGAAGATAGGATTCTACAAAAGCTGGGGTACCCCCGATTGCACACCGATGATGATTCGAATTTCATTGGTAATCATTTATGGGACGTATTAATAGAGCGCATCAATCTAGATTATCAGAAAAAAATCCGGGACAAGCTAAATTATCATCAGCACAAGACGGTGATTATCGAATTTGCACGCGGCACTGAGCACGGCGGGTTTGCGCGCGCTTTCCAACATCTCAGCCAAGATATTGCAAAAAAATTAGCAATTCTTTATGTTGATGTTTCTTGGGGTGAATCGCTGCGTAAGAACAAAGCTCGCTTCAATCCTGATCGTCCGGACAGCATTCTTGAGCACGGATTACCTGATGAAAAATTGGAAAGACTATATCGTCATGTCGACTGGCATGAGATCAGCGCCAGCAATCCCCAATTTATAGACATCCAGGGAGTGCAGGTGCCTTATGTAGTTTTGAACAATGAGGATGATGTCACAACGCAAGGCGGCGAAAAACTTGCTAACCGGTTGGAAGAAACGTTAAATCGTTTATGGGATTTATATGAAGAATCCAGATAATCATCCAACTAGTAAATAAATTTAAGAACAGGGCACGGTTACAGGAGCTGCATAGCCGGTTTTACTAACGCTAAAGATTTGGGAAAAAATTACTCGAACATCCCATTTCATCCTGGAAAGTGTAAGTAATTTTCTGGGTGGTGTTGATGAATTTGTTTGAGTTAATAACTGGGGATGTTCAGGAATTATTATTGGCTCCAAAGAGTTGCCGTACCGGCGCGACCATGCCTAAAAAAATCAACAACGCAATCACATTGATCAACCCGCCCCACAAACGTGCCCATGACGAACCAGCAAATTCCCCAACAATGCGTAAGGTTAATGAGGTATGCAATAGAATTAGGGGTAAATATAAGGAAGGGCGATAATCAATCGGCAGTTCTAGTACCGCTGGAAAAATGATCGGGGCATGACCAAATATCATCGAAAACACAAAGCCCAGGAAAATAGCGTGCAGCATTGCATCGTAGATTGGACCGGCGGTAACACTACCGTAGATCATGGCTATCACGCCAGAGACGATCATCCATACATAACCGCTTAGCAAGCAAATCGCAATGTAGCGAGTTAATCCCGATTGCCGCACTGTGCGCCGGGCAATGTCAAATCGCAACAGCCATAAAGCTTGGAAGAGCATCCCTAAACCGACAATACGAATACCAATATCGTAGTGCAGCATCATCACAACCAGGCCAATCACAAATATTGAGACAGCTAAATTAAAAGCCAGTTTCGTGTTCTGTGACAGCCGCAGAATACGTCCTAATTCAAGGCGTTCCCCTACAATGGTCAAAATTAAAAATCCCGCCCACCAGAGCACAAATGTATGAACAGGCCAACCAAAAAGCCAAAACAAACTTCCAATCAACCAGGCCACAGCGCCTAGACCCATCACCAGGGTGTAAGAAGCCCAGTGCTGGCGCAGCACTACAACAAATATAATTACCAGCCAAAGGCTGCCCAAAGTAAGCAGTACCGGACCTAAATGTTCTGACCAGCCAATGGCTAACAATAACCCGCCAACACCGCTGAGTAAAGAGCCAATATAAGGCCATCGCACGCCAAGCGCGACCGCGCGCTCCAGGATCAGCAAAGTTCCAAGAAAACCAGAGATCATCAAAGGGCCATGCCCAAGCGGCAGTGTTGGCTGCAGTACAGGCCAATGCCATCCCAAACGGATCAGGCCAGCCCACATAGCCGCCACTAAAGCCGTAATGGAAAAAAGCATTAAGGGAATCCGGTAATTTTTGGTCATGTAGTAGGCCCCAAAAATAAAACCAAGAGCATCAATACTTCTGTCTCAGCCACAACACTATGCGGCAAATGAGGCGGCATGTGCACCCAGGTACCAGGACCTGCTGACTTTTCATCATCACCTAACGTGAGACTGGCTTGACCGGTCAAAAAATACAGCACAGCTGGTTTTGCAGCTGTATGCTCAGAAAGCACTTGCCCGGGTGCAAAACCAAACAAGACAGATTTGGAGTTATGATCCTCATGAAAGGTACGACTAATAATACTATCTTCTGGAATTTCGCCCATCAAAGCCTTTAAATCGTCAATTTGTATGTAGGTTTGGTCACTCATTGGTTACTCCCAGCCTAAAAGTTGTTTTGCACTATCTGACATCATGCTTGGGTTCCAGATTGGATCCCAAACTAATTCGATCTCCACTTTTTTAGCATCCTCAAACACCGTTTGCAAAACTTGTTCGGCATCACGGGTAATCACTGCATGTAACGGACAAGTTGGTGTGGTCATGGTCATTTGAACAAAAATACCTGAATCACGAATGTCTACGTTATATACCATTCCTAAATCGACAATATTGATGCCAATTTCTGGATCTAGAACAGCACGAAGACTTTCGATAATTTTTTCTTCTGTCATTACTAAAACTCCCGATAACCTTTGCTCCAATATTCCCGCTCCATACCAATGGAAAGACTGACTCTCTATTGTACTAGAATACGGGGCTCTTCAGTCCAGAGCAGATCGTTTTTTCACCATATATTAAAGTAAATGTAATAAAAAAATGCGTTGTGTTATTAAACAACTAACGCAACCCTGAACTGGGTGTGATTTTTGTGGATTAGAAATCATTGGCTTAGTTTTCTTGATATCAATAGGAAACAACTTGAATCAATGCTGTCAGGCATTAAAGACTATTGAACCAGGGTAATATTACTGTGATAATAATGCAGTATCGAATTATTCGCCTAGAACAAAAGCTCCCCGAGGATTTCTACGGAGAGCTTTTGATGTTTAACATTTATTCAAGTCCAGCGATCCTACTCCACGGTTACTGATTTAGCTAAATTTCTTGGCTGATCGACATCCAATCCTCGCAAGGCAGCCATATGATAAGCCAGCAGCTGCAGCGGAATCACGGTAGTAACCGGACTAAGCATCCAGGGTGTTTTCGGAATCCAGAGCACATGGTCAGCTGTTTCAGCAATCCGATCATCACCTTCCGTGGCCACCGCAATCACCTGTCCACCGCGAGCCTTAGCTTGCTCAATCTGACTGAGCATTTTTTCGTACCACGGATCTTGTGGGGCAATCACAATCACCGGCAGGTCAGAATCTATTAGCGCGATGGGACCGTGCTTCATTTCCCCTGCCGGGTAACCTTCGGCATGAACATAGGAAATTTCTTTGAGCTTCAAGGCACCCTCATAAGCCGTCGGCATATTTACACCACGACCGAGGTAAAGAGCGCTCTTGATATCTAATAGTGCATGAGCAATTTTTTGAACTGCTGATTCTTGATCTAAACAACGACCAACTAAATCAGGTATCAACAATAAATCAGCTATCAGTTGTTGGCGTGTTTCAACATCCAGCTTACCGCGTAAATCAGCCAGCAAGATCGCCAACATATACAAATCGACCAATGGCGCAGTATAAGCCTTGGTTGAGGCAACGCCAATCTCCGGTCCAGTTTGCATAGAGATAAAACCATCTGCAGCACGCATCGCCTGAGAACCAATCGCGTTGACGATGGACCATAATATTGCACCCTTAGAACGACCTTCTTCCATTGCAGCCAGGGTATCGGCTGTTTCGCCAGACTGGCTGATAGCTAAAACAACAGTATCATCATCAACAATTGGGTCTCGATAACGAAACTCTGAACCAATATCCACTTCTACAGGTAAGCGAGCAAGACGCTCAATCAGCACTTTGCCCACCATACCAGCGTATGCGGCGGTGCCGCAAGCCACAATATGAATTTTCTCAATACGATTTGCCAGCTCAGGGCTCAAATTCAAATTCGGCAAACGAATACCACCTGATTCAAAATCAACTCGTCCAGCAATCGTATCGGTCAGAGAACGCACTTGCTCATGAATCTCTTTGTGCATGAAATGCCGGTATTCTCCCTTTTCAGCGGAAACAGGGTCCCAGGGAACGTTCTGCTCATCATATGCAATGTTATGCCCGTCAAGCGTGGTAATGCTGATCCCCGCGCTTGTGATAATTGCCAATTGATGCGATTCCAAAAAGACCATCCGCCGCGTATACTCCAGGATAGCCGGGAGATCCGAAGCAACATAGGTTTCCCCTTCCCCAAGTCCGATCACAACCCCGCCAGCATTACCGATTCGAGCTGCCACCATTGTGTTTGGCTCGCGGCTGGACATCACTACGACACCATGCGCACCTCGCAAATGAGTTAAGGCAAGCCGTGTTGCAGATCCAAGATCATGATCAGCAAATAGATAGCGCTCGACCAAATGTACAATTATCTCGGAATCCGTTTCAGACGAGAATTTTGCCCCCTCGCTGATCAATTCATCGCGCAGTTCAAGGAAATTCTCAACAATCCCATTATGTACCAATACGACCTCACCAGTCATACCCATATGGGGATGTGCATTGCGCGTATTAGGTTCGCCATGCGTTGCCCATCGTGTATGCCCAATGCCAATATGACCCTTGGGTGGAGATTTCTCCACCAAGGATGCTAAGCGAGCCAATTTTCCCGCATCGCGACGAATTTCAATTTCACCGTTTTGCAATACGGCCAAACCCGCCGAGTCGTAACCACGGTATTCAAGACGCTTTAACCCATTTAAAATAATCGGTGTCGCGTCCTGAGGTCCAATATATCCAACAATGCCACACATAAGGAACCCTCCAGAAGATTTACGTTGGAACGTGCAAGATCCAACTATTTGTTTTAATCAGCCACTTGCTGCATTTTTTCACCTTGATTGCTCAGGGTATTTGTAGGCAGCATTATTTGTGGAGGGAAAAGATGTCGGGAGGTGGTCTCCCGGAGGGCTTCCGCTGATCTTTCGATTTTTCTGACTCTAACCATCCGAGCCAGTTAGCCCCACCTCGCAGTGGGGAACCCTCATCCTCGTCATCCTGAACTTTAACTCAGGATCATGCGCTATCTTTCCCAAATCTATGTTTCCAAGCACCTCCTTGATTCTATTTTAGAAGTTTGATTATACCTATGGTATGGTAATTTGCAAAGCCATCCCATTAACAAACATGCGGGATATTAAACCAAATGCTGCAGTTCGTGGCGCGATAAGCTGCCAAAAAATATAAATCAATAAATATATTTTTTATAAATTTTCATATAATAAGCTTTTTATTTCTTTTTTAGATTCGACCAAAGCTGGTATAATCCCCCTGCGTACTGCGGGTAGCGTTTTACGCATTGTTAATATATATTTAATTAAAGGAGCCCATGTGGCATTCAATCCTCTAAACTGGTTATTAGGTTTTTTCTCGCTTGATATTGGCATCGATCTTGGCACAGCAAACACGCTGGTCAATGTACGCGGTAAGGGCATTGTAATAAACGAACCCTCTTGGGTGGCAGTAGAAAAACGAACCCGCACCCCATTGGCAATTGGTGCCGAGGCAAAAGAAATGGTTGGTCGTACACCAGCCAATGTCGTTGTTGTCAGACCGCTGAGGGATGGTGTGATTTCAGAATTTGAGATCACACAGGCTATGCTGGAATATTTTATTGGGCGCGTGCATCAACAAAGCATTGTTCCTGTACCACGTCCAAGGGTAATTATTGGCATTCCTGCAGGCGTTACCAAAGTCGAGAAACGAGCGGTTTATGATGCAGCCTTGTCGGCAGGTGCTAGAGAAGCTTATCTGATCGAAGAACCTGTAGCCGCAGCTTTAGGGGCGGGGTTACCTGTCAATGAAATACGCGGCAGCATGGTTGTGGATATCGGCGGCGGCACATCGGAAGTTGCCATCTTATCGATGAAAGGCGTAGTGGTCTCACGCTCACTGCGTGTGGCCGGCGACGAATTAGATGAAGATATCATCCAGTACGTACGCAACAAATATAATCTATTAATTGGCCAGCGCATGGCTGAGCAGGCTAAATGGGCTATCGGATCAGCATTTCATTTACCAAAGGAAAAAACAACCACATTGCGCGGCCGCAATCTGTTAACTGGGCTGCCAGAGGCCATCGAGATTTCATCCGTTGAAATTCGTGAAGCCATGGCCGGGTCGGTACGTATTATTATTGAAACCATAAAAGATGCTCTCGACGAAGCACCTCCTGAAATTGTGGCTGATCTCATGGATGCGGGAATCTGTCTCGCCGGGGGCGGTGGTTTACTGCAAGGGCTTGATGAACGTCTGATGAACGAATTAAATATCCGCACCTGGGTAGCTGAAGATCCTATCAGCTGTGTAGCTCGCGGTGCCGGTATCGCTCTTGAAGACATTGATATGTGGAAAGGTCTCTTCGTAGGTTTGGGGCGTGGGGGCCGCTGATCAACTTTCAGCATCAGAGTAATCCTGAACCCTGCTGAAGGTTCCCGTAATCATAGTTATGAAGAAAATTCCTTTACCGTGGCGAACCCTTACGTTTTCCTTGGTTGCAATCGGCCTGGTGATATTGGCACTAGGTGGTTATCTAACTCCGGTCTCACGCGTGGCACTATCACCCATTATCTCAGTGCAGACCTGGGTTTCTGATCGCTTCCAAGCAGTCCAATCCCTTCTGACCGCGCCAAGTGATACAGTTCAGGTGCTGCAGCGCAATGCGGAATTAGAATCAGAGATCGCACACTTACGCACCCAAATTATCGAATTGCAACAGCAGTTAGCCGAATTCCGAATTCTCTCAGCGTTGCTCGATTTTGCCCGCGCCTACCCCGAATATCAGTATACCGGGGCCAGTGTTATCGGACGCGATCCAAGTCCCTTCATGAAGTACATCCATATTAACCGGGGATCGGATGATGGATTATTGCGCGGTATGCCAGTTGTTACCCAGCAGGGCTTGGTTGGACGTGTTGCTCAGGTAACTGCTTCAGCTGCCCTTGTACAGCTTATTACCGACCCAGGCATCACTGTAAATGTTCAGCTAGATCCTTCCAGCGCTGAATCTCTTCTTACTGGCTCGATTACCGGCGATATCAACTTAGATTCCATACCTCAAGAAGCCAATATTGAACCAGGGGAATTGGTTCTTACCTCAGGATTAGGTGGCAATTATCCCCCCAATATTCTCATCGGACAAGTTACCGGCGTTCGAAGTCAAGATTACGCGCTTTTCCAAAGTGCATCTGTACAGCCTATTGTTGATTTTTCACGCCTCGAAATTGTCCTGGTGATCACTAATTTCCAGCCAATTGATCTATCTCCCCTGATCCTAACTCCTAGTGCGCGTTAATTAATCAGCCCTAACTGTGTAGTAGTCCTTCATCAATACTACAATTTTAGGGAAACAAATACAGCTATGATTCAAGTATTGATTGCTATACCGATCTTTATATTAGTGACCATAATCCAAACCGCAATTATCAGCAATATGCCGTTACTGCAGGGCACTGCTGATATTATTATGCTTGTCATCATTGCATGGGCTTTACAGGAACCGGTGCGCACTGCCTGGTATTGGAGCCTGATTGGAGGCACAATTCTAGGATTTACATCTGCACTACCCCTGGGCATCACCATAGTCAGTTATTTGATCATTACTGGCATTACGCTGATCATCAGACGGCGGATATGGAAAATTCCCGCATTAGTTATGTTGGCAATCACTTTTATTGGGACACTTTTTCACCAGGGGTTATCTGCAATCACCTTAACCCTACTTGGTACAACACTGCCTATTCTGGAAACATTAGAATTAATCATCATGCCGAGTATACTGCTAAATATCTTATTGGCTATCCCTGTTTTCGCCATCGTGCGTGATTTGGCCGCATGGCTGCACCCCGAAGAAGTGGAAATATGAATTCGTCATCAGCACTGCACAATAATATTAGTACTTGGCGCATATTAATATTCATAATATTTATCGGTCTGGTTTTCATCTACTTTACCATTCAACTTTTTAACTATCAAATATTAGAGGGTAAAATCTACACCGAACTAGCAGAGGAAAACCGGATTAGCGAAATCAGTTTGCCAACCTTACGCGGCGTAATTTATGATCGCAATGGCATTGTATTGGCACGCAATGTGGCTTCCTATAATATCGCCATCTTACCCGCCAAGCTTCCCGATGATCCTGGAGAGATTGAAGAAATTTTTGGGGGACTCTCGAAAGTCATTGGTGTCCCTGTCAGCCAGGGAGAAATATCAGATTTCACCCCTTATGTCCCCTGCCGTTCAGATCATGGGATCGCGCAAATTGTGGAATATGGAACCACCTCGGCACCTTATCGCCCGGTATTGGTTAAATGTGATGTTGATCGCAATACTGCGTTGGTCATTGAAGAGAAAACCATCGATTGGCCAGGCGTAGAAGTCGAAATTGAACCTATTCGTGAGTACCCAACCGGTTCATTGACCGCCTCAATCATCGGTTTTCTGGGTCCCATCTCGGCATTTGATGAGCAATATTATCGGGAGCGCGGATTTGTTCCAAACCGGGACAAGATTGGCTATGCTGGCATTGAGCGCTATTTTGAGTCCATCCTGCAGGGTAAACCAGGGAAACGGGTTGTAGAAGTAGACGTTGCAGGTCAAATCGTGCGCGACTATAGACCCCCAATTGCTCCCATCCCTGGCCAGAACATTAATTTAACTATCGACGCTCGTTTACAAGAAGCCAGTCAGGCCATTCTGCTCGGTGAGATCGACGGTTGGAATGCATACTTTGGGGAGCTTCGGATCACTAGTGGTGTAGCGATCGCCATGAATCCTCAAACAGGGGAAATTCTATCAATGGTGATGTTCCCAACTTACGAGAACAACCGCATGGCTCGTGTGATCCCATCATATTATTATCAGCAGCTATTGAGTGATGTGCGTGACCCGCTGCTCAATCATGCTGTAGGAGCAGAGCTTCCTGCGGGTTCTGTATTCAAGTTATCTACAGCAGTTGGTGCGCTAAATGAGGGTGTTGTAACGCCTGAACAAGTCATTGATACGCCGGGAAAAATTGTAATTTTAGAAAAATTCACACCCAATGATCCTGGATACCCCAGGGAATTTGTCGATTGGAATCGCGCAGGCTTTGGGCAGCTCGATTTTTTGGGCGGAATTTCCAACTCAAGTAATGTATATTTCTACAAATTAGGTGGAGGTTATAAAGATGAGGTTCCTGAAGGCTTGGGCATATGCCGCCTAGGAACATACGCGCGCGCTTTGGGGTATGGTGAACTGCCCGGGATAGAATTACCTGACGAAGCTGATGGAATCATTCCAAATCCAACCTGGAAACGAATCGCCCACGGTGAGAACTGGGCACTTGGAGATACCTATATCGCCAGTGTTGGACAAGGTTTTGTGATTGCGACACCACTGCAAATATTAATGTCTGCAGCCACCATTGCCAATGACGGGAAACTCATGCGACCAACGCTGCTGCACGAAATCACAGATGCCAACAACACGGTCATTCAACCTTTCGAAAGCGACATGAAATGGGATATCACGCAAGATGAGGTCATTGATATCTTCAGCGATCCAACCAGCGCTGGCGGATGCGAAGCCAAATTAACCGGTGACAAAAACACTGTTTCCCCCTGGGTCATTGAAAAAGTTCAAGAGGGCATGCGGCTGGCTGTAACTAAAGGCACACTTTCCATTGATGCCGTTGGTTTCGATAAACTCGATATCCCTGCTGCAGGAAAAACAGGCACAGCCGAGTATTGTGATGAATTCGCTGATGAAAGGAATCTTTGTAAACCTGGTAATTGGCCAACACATGCCTGGACGGTTAGTTATGCGCCTTATGAGAATCCTGAGATTGCCGTTGTTGCTTTCGTTTATAATGGAGGTGAAGGGGCCAGCGTCGCCGGACCGATCGTTCGACGGATCATGGAAGCCTACTTCGAATTAAAATCCATTGATACCGCGTTAGGAAATCCTTAACCAGTTCATGCTATAATCGCACCAAGTATATGTTTTGGTCGTATTTGTATCGATCTGCACTTAAATAGGTCGGAGATTGTATGCATCCCAATATTAAAATCAAGGGCACACGTGATGGTATTTCAATTGCCGTTGAACCAGGAGATTGGTCTGAAATCCGAAATGCACTGCTTGAACATATTGATAAACAGATTGCTTTTCTGGAAAATGCACAGCTAACTCTGGATGTTGGAGAGCATGCATTAAAAGCTGCCGAGATGGGCAGGTTAAGAGACCAGCTTGCAGACCGCACGATCAAACTCCAAACCATTATCAGTCAATCACCGATAACGGAAAGATCGGCTCAATCGTTGGGCATTGGTATTCGTGCAGCAATGCATATCAAGCATAGTCCCCCACCTCTTAATACTAGCATTGGTGGGGAGGGTGCTGTATTAACAAAACGAACTTTACGGTCTGGACACAGCATTAATTTTAGAGGTCATGTGGTTGTAGTTGGAGACGTAAATCCAGGAGCAGAAATCATTGCCGATGGTAATATCCTCGTCTGGGGGCACTTGAGAGGCTCAGTTCATGCTGGCGCATCAGGTAATGAAAACGCCATCGTTTGTGCCCTAGAACTGGCTCCTCAGCAATTACGCATCTCTGATCACATCAGCGAGAAAAGACCAAGTAAAATAATTAAGAAACCCAAAGCAGCCCGTTTAGAAGAACAAGAAATACTTATCGAAACATGGCCGCAAAAAAAATCTAAGTGATATTTAGGAAAAACTTATGGCAGGAAAAGTAATTACCGTTACATCTGGAAAAGGCGGCGTGGGTAAAACAACCATCGCCGCCAACCTTGGGGCCGCCTTAGCGGCAGTTGGAAAACAGGTGGTTTGTATTGACGCCGATATAGGCCTGCGCAACCTCGATATCGTCATGGGCCTGGAGAATCGGATTGTCTACGATCTCGTAGACGTTGTTGAAGGTCGCTGCCGGCTGCGCCAGGCAATGATTCGGGATAAACGCAGCGAAGGACTTTACCTGATCCCAGCTGCACAAACCCGGGATAAAACAGCCGTATCGCCCAGTGACATGATAAAACTATGCAATGAACTACGCCCCGATTTTGACTGGATCATCATCGATTCGCCAGCGGGTATTGAACGCGGTTTCCGCAATGCCATCGCTCCTGCTGACGTGGTATTAGTAGTCACCAATCCCGAAATATCGGCCGTCCGCGATGCTGATAGAATCATTGGCATTATTGAATCTGAAGAGAAAGGGCCTGCCCAATTGATCATTAACCGAATTGACCAAAACATGGTCAACCGCGGCGATATGATCACACAGGAAGATATTGTAGAATTACTGGCTGTTGGCTTGCTTGGTATTATTCCAGAAGATGAGAAAGTGATTGTCAGCACTAATCAAGGCTTACCCATTGCCCTCGATGATAAAAATTTAGCGGGCACTGCACTACGCAATATTTCTAAACGCTTGTTAGGCGAAGAGGTTTCGCTATTAGATTTATCCAATAAGCGTGGTTTCTTTGGTAAGATTTTCGCTGGGGGGAGGCAATAAAAATGAGCAGTTTTATTGACCGCATCACAGGACGAAAACGAAAAAGTGGCTATCAGGCCAAGGAACGTTTGCAATTAGTTCTAACACACGACCGCACTAATCTAACATCGGATGTCATTGAAACGATGAAAGATGAAATTATTGATGTAATATCACGTCATATCTCGATTGATGCTGAAACCGTAAGAATCGATTTCAATAAAGATGGTCGTCAGCAGCGTCTGATTGCAGACATCCCCGTAATTGGACCTCGTAAGCGGCGTTAAGACCAATTTGCTTCCCTCTATTGGTCCCTAAATTGATATGCGAAAACCATCTTGGCGGCACTTTGATTTTTGGCTTTTAGGCGCTGTGGCGTTATTAACCCTTTTTGGGACAATCATGCTGCGTTCTGCGATAGCTGGAAATATTGAGTTAATTGAAGGTAATACAATTCAAAAGCAAATTATTTTTGCTGTGTTGGGTTTTATTACCATTGCACTAGTATCGGCCATCGACTACAAATTACTTTCAGCTCTCACTAACCCTCTTTACTATGGCACAATTGCAATTTTAGTTTTTCTTAATTTGGTTGGGGGTGCATTATTTGGATCCGCGCGTTGGTTCAAATTAGGACCAATTTTAGTTCAACCTTCTGAGATTGCAAAAATCGTGGTTATTTTAGTTTTAGCCGATTTCTTCACCCGCCACCATGAAAAAATCAAAGAACTCCAATGGGTAGTACGCAGTTTTATACTCACCTTAGGTGTTGCTGTTTGGATTTTATTGCAGCCGGATTTAAGCACATCCATTGTAATATTTGTAATTTGGTTTGCACTGGTCTGGGCGGCTGGATTACAAGTCAAACACCTGCTGATAGCCATGGGGACAGGATTAATTGGTATAGCAATTGCCTTCCCTTTGATGTTAATTACTTATGACCCTAATAGGACTACCGGGTTAATTAAAGCCTATCAAGTACAGCGCATCATTAATTTCCTCTTCCCTGCTGCTGATGCCCGGCATGGCGACCTCTACAATGTACAGCAAGCGATCATCAGCATAGGCTCGGGGGGTTGGCTGGGTAAAGGTTACGAGTCTGGAACACAGGTCCAACTGCGTTTTCTCAAAGTTCGTCATTCCGATTTCATTTTCTCGGCTTTATCGGAGGAGTTTGGTTTTATGGGGGCTATGATTATCATGCTGCTGCTGCTTTTCATTATTTACCGCTGTTTACGAGCAGCTTATATGGCCAGCGATACTTATGGTGCTCTAATCGCCTATGGTGTTGCTGTGGTCTTGGCTTTCCAGGGCATGGTAAATATTGGTATGAATTTGCAGCTCCTCCCTGTTACAGGATTACCATTGCCTTTTGTCAGTTATGGCGGTAGTTCGCTGCTGTCCATGATGCTAGGGATAGGCCTGGTAGAAAGTATAATCATGCGGCACAAAGCACTGGAATTCTGATACAATCCTACCCTTTCATAATTAGGTTTAAAATTATTAATTCGCAATTTTCTGAGGAGCGATATGTCATCATCAAATAAACCTGTGCGCGTGCGTTTTGCCCCATCCCCCACCGGGCGTACCCATCTCGGCAGTGGGCGTACCGCACTTTACAATTACTTGCTGGCCCGTCAAACAGGTGGGCAGTTTATTCTACGTATTGAAGATACTGATCAAAAACGCTATGTTCCCGGTGCTGAAGAAGAACTTATCGCAGGTCTGCGTTGGTTGGGGCTGGATTGGGACGAAGGCCCCGATGTTGGTGGTCCGTATGGTCCTTACCGCCAAACGGAACGTAAAGAACTCTACCAAAAATACGCCCGGCAGCTGATCGAAACCGGGCATGCTTATTATTGTTTTTGCTCCCGCGGGGAGGGCATCGAGACATCGCAGGAAAGACACCAACATCGAGAGATTTGCCCAGATAGAAATAAGCCCCTGGACGAAGCTGACCAGCTCAGAGAATTATTAGCAGCCAAAGATCAGTACTCTGTGATTCGCTTTAAAATGCCGGATGAAGGCAATATCACCGTTACCGATAACATTCGGGGAGACATCACAGTTGAGAACAGCACCTTGGATGATTATATTCTCGTAAAATCCAATGGCTTGCCAGTTTATCACCTTGCAGTTGTAATTGATGATCATCTGATGAAAATCACACATGCCATCCGCACTTCAGAATGGCTGCCAACTTTCCCCTTACATGGCCATATTTATAAGGCTTTTGGTTGGGAACAGCCCATTTGGGTACATCCTTCAATTTTCCTAAAACCAGATGGAAAAGGCAAGATGAGTAAACGAGATACCGAGGCGCTGTTGAAGGAAGGCAAATCGATCTTTCTGGGCGATTTCAAAAAAATGGGCTACTTGCCTGAGGCCGTGGTCAATTGGGCGGCATTGATCGGCTGGGGTTACGATGATAAAACGGAATTCTTCAGCCTGGATGAATTGATAGAAAAATTTAGCCTAAAGAAGCTGAACCCCTCCCCAGCAGCAATTAACTTCAGCAAGCTGGATCATTTCAATGGATTACATATTCGCGCCTTGGCGCCAGAAGACCTGGCACAGCGTATCAAACCATTTTTTGAGGATGCTGGGTATCTTGTTGATGATCAAGATAAATTAATTCAGATAGCGGCAGTGCTGCAGGTGCGTCTTGTTACGCTTCGTGAAGCACCAGAGAAAGCGGGTTTCTTCTTCCAAGAAAAGATCAACCCTACACTGGAGTCCCTGATAGGCAAGAAGATGACCGCATCTCAATCATTGGAAATGGCTGAGGCAATTCTTTCCCTGTTAAAGTCGCTGCCCGATTTTAACGACGAGACTATTAATCAACCACTGCGAGATTTAGCAGCAGCAATGGGCTTGAAAGCTGGCAATGTCTTTGGCTTTTTACGCAATGCAACAACTGCCCAAAAAGTCAGC
>JBDLJO010000015.1:0-20999 GCA_039714275.1 Chloroflexota bacterium
AGAACGCCCGGGGGAATTGTGCGCATAACTGTGCGTGATATTGATGTATTTAAATTACCAACCAGCTACAGCCCGATCATCGGTAAGCTGCGTCGTGATAAATTAATGCCTGTTTATGAAGAACTCTCCGGTGAAAGAGCTTTTGACAACGCGCCTCGGTGGTACAGGGTGCGGGGTGGTTATATTCATAGCATGTTCACCCAGCGTGTTGATGGACACCATTTCTCCGATCCTTTTCCCTGGGTTCCGGAAGAAGGCTGGTTAGGGGAAATTTCTGTCCCATTCACCCAATCCTATCGCAGCACATTGGCTTATGGGTGGGTGCCGACGTATCGCCTTTATTACCAATCAGTACATTGGGTTACGGCTGTCGAAGAAGGCCCTGATGGTAAACCTTGGTATCGGTTGAGTGATGAACTTTTACCTGTTCACTATCACATTCCTGCTGCCCACATGCGCATGATTGAGGGTGAAGAACTTAGCCCAATTTCGCCGGATGTACCGTGGGAAGATAAAAGGGTTGAAGTGTCGCTCAAAGATCAAGTATTAACAGCATACGAAGGCTCATCGATTGTTCTTCAAACATTGATTTCATCGGGTATACCTAATATGAACCCGAGAGGACGTATTCCTACTCGCACGCCCGTGGGACGTTTCAATGTCCATTCAAAAATGCCGTCAAAGCATATGGGGGATGGCAATCTAACCGATGATATCCACGCTTACGAGCTGCCAGGTGTGCCCTGGGTTAGCTTTTTCGATGAAAATGGCGTGGCTTTTCATGGTACATATTGGCACAATAATTTTGGTGCGCGCATGAGTCACGGTTGTGTAAACATGACCGTCGAAGAAGCAAAATGGCTTTATCGCTGGAATTTACCCATATCGGCGCCAGATAAGTGGAACCAAATTGGCTATGGTACTCGGGTCCATGTGTTTTAAAAACCCAATCCCATCACATTCTCGATTACAAATAATGTGTTTGATCATCTAAAGAAAATAATTTCCAACTGGGTTTAATCCAATACAGCTATTCTTTTTCCCAGCATCGCAGTATCGTACCCGGGCAGCGATTCTATCATGGCTTTGAACTGGGGATCATCCATCACCAGCCATAAAGGATCTAACAGGCTGCTCTCGTAATATTTTTGAGGAACAATCAAATCATAACGTTCTTGGAAAAGGGGCATAAAATCTAAGTTAAGGGCCTTGGCAGCCGCGGCGATTCCCAAACCGCAGTCCGCTCTATTTGATGCAACTGCCGCAGCCACATTTAGATGTGTGAATTCTTCATGATCGTAACCAGGAATTTCAGCAGTATCTAATCCTAATAGATCCAGGTGATAATCTAACAAGATGCGCGTACCCGCGCCGCGTTGCCGGTTGATAAAACGTATTTGCGGATTGATCAAATCTTCTAATTTATGGATGCTTTTCGGGTTTCCCCTGGGAACCAATAGACCCTGTTCTCGTCCTACCAGCGCAATTACGACTACCGGTTCATCGGGTAGGTACCGGCGTATATAAGTTAAATTGTATTCACCGCTTTCTGGATCGAGCAAGTGAGAACCGGCAAAATGCGCCTCACCTCGTCGTAAAGCTACTAAACCACCCAGGCTGCCAACATTGGAGGATGCTAATCGTCGATCGTAATCAGTCAGAAATTGTGCAATAATATCCAGGGTCATATCATGGGATCCGACCGCGAAAATTGTCTGCTCAATTTCCTGGGGCTGTCGATATAATCGCACCTTGATCTTCTCACCAGCTGATAGCCCTTGTGATCCCGAGGGGATAATTGCGATCCCGTCAGCTCGCACTAAGGAAGAGATAACACCAGAACCGCGTGCCAGGGGTGCAGCCAATACGCGTTTCCCGACTTGCCCAACTGCAACTCGCACATAATCGTCATCACCCGCAGGCGATGTGATTTTTCGGGTTATTTCGGCATCCATGGTGGTAGGCTGATTGGCGTGCCGACCCAGCCAACGAGAGATCAGAGGTTCAACAAAGATTTCACCTGTCAATGCCGCAGATACAGGGTAGCCCGGCACGCCAATAATTGGCGTTGACGGAGAGTCCTCGGATGGGCTTATCACTCCCAATATCACGGGATGGCCGGGACGTACAGCCACACCGTGCACCAGCACTTCACCTAGCGAATCAACCACTGCTGCCGAGAAGTCCTCAGCCCCGGCGGATGAACCGGCGTTTAGTAATATCAGATCATGGTTTTCAGCAGCTTCCAGTACTTGCGCTTGAAGCTGTTCGAAGTTGTCAGGCGTGATTGGGTAGCGCGTGGCTTTGCCGCCCCAGGATTGAATCTGTGCTGCTAGAACCAGCGCGTTATATTCGATAATATCGCCTGTCTTCGGGGACTGCCCAATGGGAATGAGTTCGCTCCCCGTGGGTAAAATTGCCACTCGTGGTTGACGGGCAGCATACAAGGTGTCGTGACCGCATCCGGCGATCGCTCCCAGGTCTACTGGACGCAGGATATGTCCAGCCGGCAGTACTAACTGCGTGGCGACCATGTCTTCTCCCATTGGGCGCACATGATCCCAGGGGGGGACTGCGGCTCGGATTCGAATAACCTCCGGGTGTCGCTCATCGCGTGCGGGTTGATCAGCGTGATCTAAGGGTTCCACAAGCTCTATCGGGATCACAGCATTAGCCCAGTCTGGCAGCGGATCGCCTGTATCCACGTAGACAGTTTGTGATCCATATTCCAGCGCGAGGGGTGCGGTCTGCTGGGCCCCAATCGTGTCGGATGCACGCAGAGCAAAACCATCCATAGCAGAAGCATGGTAATGTGGTGATGAGATCTTTGCCCAAATTGGTTTGGCTAAAACTCGACCAAGTGCAGATTCGTCGAGGGGAATCTTTTCTATACCTGAAAGCTGCCAGAGTTTGGCATTCTCTAAAAATGTTTTAAAATGTTCCTGGGCTTTCTTTAAGGGGATATCGTGTAAGTATACAGACATGGTTACTTAGTTTCTCCAGAAATTTGAGGTTGAGTAATAAAATACCCGGCTCTAATAAGGGCTTTCATTCCTCGATCTAAGTTTTGCTCATGCAGCAGCACATAATCGGTGTTGTAGGTAGAGAATGCAAAAACACTAATGCTGACTTCGGCCAGTACAGTTGTTACCCCAGACAAGATTCCAATCAATGAGAAATCTAGAGGACCTTGCACTTTTAGCGCTCGCCAACCGCGTTCTGCGGTGATATTTTCGGGAACCAGAGTATTGTCGCATACAATGGAAAGCTCTTCAGGTGTGCGTGTAAAACTCAATAAGATATCACTTTGTGCCCAATCTGGAATAGGGCTGTCAGGGTGGAGTTTGCAAACTGCCAAAGATGTGGGGAGAAGTTCCAAGGTAAGGGTCATAATATAAATACTTTTACCGGGGTTCCTGCACTGAGCCCGTTGGCATCAGGGGGGATGCGCAGCAAACCATCAGCATTTACCAGGGTGAAGATCAGGTTACTTTTGCCAAAAATTGGTTCAGCCTGATAACCATCGGTCGATGGTATAAGCTTGATTGGGATCCAATCTTCGCGGCCGGTTACAGACGCCAAATTAAGGGATAGACGTGCTGGAACGTATGGTTTTGGCCGCAGTTCTTTTGAACCGGTTAAAAAGATAAGGATGGGTCTAACAAATAGGTTGGCATTGACCAACGCACTAACGGGGTTGCCTGGTAAACCAATTACTGCTTTTCCCGAACAAACGCCTAATATCGTTGGCTTGCCAGGACGTGTGTTGATACCGTGAACTAAAACCCCGGGATTGCCTAATTGATCGAAAACAGCAGCAGTCAGGTCTCGTGTGCTAGCCGAAGAGCCTGCCGTAACCACAACCATATCACACTCCTGATGGGCTTGAGTCACGGCTGCCAGCATTGTATCCTGCTGATCTGAGATAATGCCGTATGGCACAGGGATACCTCCCGCTCGTTGGATAACAGCGCTAAGCGTGTATGTATTTATATCGCGCACTTCACCCGGTGATGGGGAATGCTCTGGGGGAATAACTTCGTCCCCACTGGAGATGATTGCTACCCGTGGGCATTTGGCAACTTCAATTTGTGTGAATCCTAAAGCCATTAATCCGCCAATTTCTGCCGGGCGTAAAATGGTGCCTTTAGGAATGACCACTTGATCCGCACGCACATCTTCACCGACTTGGATAACATTTTCTCCTTTAGCTACAGAATGCAGGATTTCCACCTCGTCATTGCGTGTAGTCTGGGTGTATTCCACCATAACTACAGCATCTGCACCCATTGGCAGCATCCCCCCAGTATGGATCAAAGCACATTCCGATGGTTGGATAGAAAATGTGGGAGATGCACCCATGGGCACTTCTCCTACCATGGGCAAATAAGCCGGTAAGCTCTCATTGGCACCATGGGTATCCATCGCGCGCAGTGCAAAACCATCCACAGTGCTGCGAGGAAATTCTGGCAAGGGATGGGGGGCAGCTACTGGATTGGCTGTTACCCGCATCAGGGCCTCAGAGGTAGCCACCAATTCTGGATCGGAACTAAAATCAAGGTGTTCAAGCAGCCGGTTCAAAGCATCTTCAGGAGGTAGTAAAGTAAGAAATTCGGGCATAATTTTTTCATTCTCCCAATTTAGGGATTAATTTAGATTATCTAATATTTATATTTTTGCAGCAGGTAAAATGTAGAAATTATTCTATGTACATTTGTTGTAAACAAACAAATCATTGTTTTAGGAAAGCTCCAACCTGATTTTAGTTTGTCAAAAACCCAAATAACAATAAATAAGCTGTTAGACCGTAGATGGAAAACCCGCTCCAGGATAGGGCTTTCCAATGAGGTTTGGCACCAGAAGCAATTCGGTTTAGATACCAGATTTGGAATAATGCCAGTGGAAAAACGAGAAACACAGGCAGCACGATCCTGGGAGATAATCCTGCTAACAAAGCAAGGCCCAAAAGTAAAAAGGCTGACAGGGTTAAGGTATTGATGATTAACATGCCTCGCTGCCATCCAAAACTCACCAATAGCGATGGCTTTTCATATTTTTTGTCAGTTGCGAAATTGGGAAATTTAAGCATGATCAAGGCAGCAGTGTGCAAAATGGCTAATGGGAAAACACTCATGGGAACAAAACGATGTAATTGATTGGCCTGGAGAATATAAGCCATCGCGGGTACCAAGACAACAACAAGCGTTGAGAGCGTCAATTCACGATAAACACTTTCTGATAACCGCAATGGGGGTACAGTAGTTACCAGCATACCTCCGATGAGCAAGAGCATGAGCATTAGTGTACTGCTGCTTATCAAATCTGCCATCATGAAGTAGATTGTTATGACTGCTGTTGTACTAAGCGCTGCTGAGCTTGCCCATATACTAAATTTTTGATTTGGATTGATCGGGCTTGAAGGATCTTGCTGGGCAAAATAATGGTCAAGGCAGTGACCACTTAGCTGTAGAGAGAATACCCAGGCCCCGCCTAAAAGAAATCGTATCCAATCTAGTTGGAAACCTAAATAGCGGGCAATCACGGTTCCTAAAATATAAGCAAAGGCGGTATCGAGCAGCCATGTAGGACGCAAACAGTTTATTATGCTTGGGTTTGTGTTTTGTGTTTTCAAAACGAAATTTCCCCTTGCTTAAGCATGGATAGCCTTACGAATATCTCGTTGATGAATTTGATTGTGCCGGTAAACTAGTTTTATCATCTCATCTACAGGAGCTGCATTTAGCCATGGATGACGGCCAATTTTATCTAAATCGTCATCTGAAAATTGAGTTAACATAGCAATCATTTCCTGCCTGGCTTCTAAAAACCTAACTAACAGCGTATCGTGGGATAACCCTTCCAGTTTTTTTACCGCCGTTTCATTAAAGAGATCGACATCAAAATCATCAGGTAAAGACCCGCTATCGTTAACAATGTTTTTCACCAACCGAGCAATACTTTGTTCAGTGGATACAAAATGGGCTAGAATTTGGTGAACACGCCATGAAGCCCCTTCAGAATAAATCTCAACATGCCACTGTTCTTCACTTAGCCCTTTAAAAAATGTTTTTGTTTTTTTAGCACTTTTTTCCAGGCGTTGAATAAGATATCCCTTCCGTTTTGTCATGCTTAATTCCTCAATAACTTGACTATTGTGTACAGGTGATTCCCATTTTAAAAAAATCCCGGCGTAACGATATTTCTTTGCTCGGTGATTTCAGATTACAAGTATACCGTAATCAGTTAGAAGAAAAATGAAGGTCTTTATAAAAAAATATTATATGAAAATGAGTTTTATAGGTAGAACATGTCATTACATGATCCGATGATAATCATGATACCCAAAAATTAATGAATGTTATAATCCCAAAATCTAAAATCAACTGGCAGATTTCTTAAGCATTTACCAAGTGAAAGGAAAAAATCATGATAGATCAGCGTTTAGAAAAATTAGCCGATATTCTCGTGAATTACTCATTGAAAATCCAACCTGGTGATTGGGTCGCTGTTAATGGGGATATCGTAGCAGAACCATTGATGGTTGAGGTAATGCACGCCATCACCAAGGCTGGCGGCCATGCCACAATGATAATGGGCAGTGACGCGCTTACAGAATCTTTTATGCGTGAAGCCAGCGAGGAACAACTGGGTTGGGTTTCTCCGGTTGCAGATCTGGTATATAACAAAGTTGATGCACTAATGACCATTTGGGGAACCAGCAATACCCGTTCATTGACCAATATTGATCCCAAAAAAGATCAAATTCGAGCCGTGGCCCATAGTGAATTAACAAAAATCTATATGAATCGGATTGCGAATAAAGAGATGCGGTGGGTGGGAACACAATTTCCTTGTGCGGCATTTGCTCAAGAAGCCGATATGAGCTTAAGCGATTACGAGGACTTTGTTTTTGGAACCACATTTGCTGATAAAGACGATCCTATAGTCGAATGGAATCGGATTCACGATGAACAGCAGGTGATTGTGAATTGGTTAAAAGGCAAGAAAACAGTTACAGTGAAAAGTCCAAATGCCGATATCACCCTTTCAATTGCAGGTCGCGATTTTATCAATGCCGATGGTACCCAGAATATGCCCAGCGGTGAGGTCTATACCAGTCCAGTTGAGGATTCTGCTAACGGTTGGGTGAACTTTACTTATCCTGCTATTCGAGCTGGGCGAGAAGTTGAAGGTGTACGCCTTGAATTTAAAGATGGTAAGGTTGTAGCTGCTAGTGCAGAGAAAAATGAAGCCTACTTATTATCTCAACTTGACAGCGATGAAGGTGCTCGTTATTTAGGCGAATTTGCCATTGGCACAAACTTCGGGATCACAAAATTCACGAAGAGTATTCTTTACGATGAAAAAATTGGCGGTTCGTTCCACATGGCTGTTGGTGCTGGATTCCCTGAAGTAGGTGGTACGAACACATCTAGCATCCATTGGGATTTTATTTGTGATATCCAAAAGGATAGCGAAATCCAAGTTGATGGCGAACTTCTATATAAAGATGGGCAATTCAAAATTTAAGAAAATCGAATAATTTACCCAAAAAGTAAAAAAACGGACGAGGGAAATTTCTCGTTCGTTTTTTTATTCCGATGGCTTGGAAATTCCCTTTGGAGTTGACTTTCGTTTGCCATTTACCGTGTAAATACTCCCATGTTTCCAGGAAATAAATCAATAATCACGATATTTTGGTATCTGAATAATTGAATTTGGACTATAATTCCCACGTTTAAAAAACCAATAGGGTTCCGAACCCTAATATAATGAAAATTACAAATTTAAGGAGAATTTCATGGCTGACCCTCGATTGGTCCGATTAGCCGAAACACTTGTTAATTATTCTGTCAAAGTCAAACCCGGGGATTGGGTGTTGATTCGCGGCGATGTTGTATCTGAGCCCCTGGTTGTTGAAGTTGTTCACGCAGTTATGAAAGCTGGTGGTTTACCAAATATCAACATGACCAGTGATGATATAACCGAAGCTTATTTGCGCGGTGCCAATCAAGAACAGTTGGAATGGGTATCACCGGTATCGAAGCTGCTCTTTAATGAAGCCGATGTTTTAATTGCTTTGCGTGGCGTGTCCAATACGAGATCCTTAACCAATATCGACCCGGCCAAACAACGCACTATGGGTATTGCACGTAAAGAATTAACTGAAACCTACATGCGGCGTGCAGCCGCTGGGGAATTGCGCTGGACGACCACACAATTCCCGTGTGCAGCATTCGCACAAGAAGCCGATATGAGCTTAAGCGAATATCAAGATTTTGTTTATGCGGCAACGTATGCTGATCAGGATAATCCTATTGGCGAGTGGCAGCGTATTCATGATGAGCAGCAGGAAATTGTAGATTGGCTGGTTGGAAAGAAAATCGTAACAGTAAAAAGCCCTAATGCTGATTTAACGCTCTCCATTGAAGGGCGTACTTTCATTAATTCAGATGGTACTCACAATATGCCCAGCGGCGAGGTTTTCACTGGGCCGGTAGAAAATTCTGCAAATGGTTGGGTTAACTTCACCTATCCTGCAATTCGAGGTGGGCGTGAAGTTGAGGGTGTTCGACTTGAGTTCCAAGATGGAAAAGTCGTCAATGCCACGGCTAAAAAGAATCAGGAATATTTGATTGCCATGTTAGATAGTGATGATGGCGCTCGCTACTTGGGTGAATTTGCTATTGGTACGAACTACGGGATCAAGAAATTCACCAAGAGTATCCTTTATGATGAGAAAATTGGGGGCTCTTTCCACATGGCTGTTGGCGCTGGGTATCCCGAAACCGGCAGTGTTAATAAATCAGCCATTCACTGGGATTTCATTTGCGATATTCAGCAAGACAGCGAAATTCGAGTTGATGGTGATTTGCTTTATAAAGATGGGAAATTCCAGATATAAGGAATCAACCACAGGAAAAAACAGACTGCAGAAAACTGCAGTCTGTTTTTTTTTACCTGTCTTGGATTTCTTCTTGATAAAGGGTTGCCATGCGGTCGGTGATTTTTTCCCATGCATAATCACGCGCTAGGGAAGTGGCTTGCTCTGACATACGGTCATGGACCGATCTATTATCAATCAGGGTTACCAAATGTTGACTGAGAGATTCTGCATCTCCCACGGGAAAATGAAAGCCTGTAACCCCATCTTGGACTAGAAATGTCAAACCTCCAACCAGGGAGGCGACGACGGGTGTGCCGCAGGCCATCGCTTCCAGGGCTACCATGCCAAAAGATTCATAATGGGAAGGCATAATCACAGCTTCGGATGCTGAATAATAATATGGTAAGGTGTCTTGTTCGCGACGACCAAGGAAAGTTACAAAATCACCAAGCCCATGCTCCTCGCGCATTGCCTGCAGGCGCGCCATTTCCTCAGTCATTGTTTCAGGCCCAGCTTGCGGCTCACCTCCAATGATAGACATGCACAAATGTTGGCAATCCAGAAGCCCCGATTCACGCATGATAGCAATTGCACGAATAAGGGTATCTATCCCTTTTAGGGGTTCAATACGGCCTACAAAAAGCAGCATACGGTCTTTCGCAGGGACACCAATAAATTCTTTAGCTTCATCAGGTGGAATTGGATAAAAATGACTGGTATCCACACCTGGAGGAATCACAACAATTTTATGGTCATCAACTCCATAAAGCCATTGTAACTGCGCTAATTCAGCTTGGGTTGCGGCCACCAAGACATCCGTTGCCTCAATCACGTCTTTCTCGCCTTGGATTCGATAATCCCCTTCGGCTTCGTCAGCGTTACGAGCAATGCGCTGTTTCATCAAACCCAAGGTGTGGAACATATGAATAATTGGGATGTCCCATTTTTGTTTTAATTCTTTGGCTGCCAAACCTGACATCCAATAGTGGCTGTGAATTAAATCGTAAGTGAAGTTTTTTTGCTCGGCAAAGGCTATGATTTCATCTACAAAAGTAGGAATGTGGGCAGCTAATTCAGGCTTGGGCAGGGGGATTTCGGGACCGGCAGGGATGTGGATGACGCGATTCCCATACCCCAGATCATGAGAAATGTGAGGTGCATGCTCATCCTGTGAGCGAGTGTACACATCTACTTGAATACCCAAACGACCGAGTTTACGGGTTAGCTCACGCACATAAACGTTCATCCCGCCGGTATCTTTTCCACCTAGTGCTGCTAATGGACAGGTGTGGTATGACAGCATTGCAATTCGCATCTTGGTTACCTCAAATTAGGTTTCTCTTGCGCACATTGTTGATAGTAAGTATAATCTTGCCCGCGCCACCGTAGCTCAATGGTAGAGCAATCGCTTCGTAAGCGATAGGTTATGGGTTCGATTCCCATCGGTGGCTTTTATTATTGCATTATTGTACCAATATGTGGGGGAGCTTTGAAGAAAGATTTCTACTCTTTGAATTATGTATTGGTAAAATGATTAAATTAAAAACCTAATTGGGCATAAAAAATTGATGCTAAATTCATTGTTTCCTGATCAAAATGTCCATGATCTAAAACCGAATATCTGGAAAACCTGTATAATATTTATTGCTGTGTCATCTTTGGTTAAAAAAAGATAGGATCAGATCCATAAACTGGATACAGAGATTTTCATGATTCAATTTTTCGCTGAAAACTATACTGGAACCCCTTTTGTATTTTTTGGCTCTTCCCATTTGATAGCATTGGGAATTGTTGTCCTCTTAGCTTTTTCCCCATTTCTAATTCGCAATTCTGCTAGCATAAAACTACGAAAGATAATTCGTTATGGTCTGGCAAGTATATTGATTTTCAATCAAATTTCGCGTCATATTTGGATCAACTATTACGGACAGTGGAGCATTCAGTGGAATCTTCCTCTTCACATGTGTTCACTTTTTGTATGGCTGAGTGCTTATATGTTGATCACAAAAAGTTACTTGATCTTCGAGCTGGCTTATTTCCTGGGCATCGCGGGTGCCCTGCAAGCCTTGCTGACGCCTGATGCCGGCACCTATGGGTTTGAGCATTATTACTTGATTCAATTTTTCATCGCCCATGGCAGCATTATCATCGCTTCATCATATATGGCTATTGTAGAGGGATTTCGCCCTACTTGGCGCTCGATCAAGAAAGTATTCATCTCGGTTAATATATATCTTGTATTCATAACCGTGGTTAACCTGGCTATCAACAGCAATTATCTATATTCCCTGCACAAACCTCATGCCCCCACATTGTTGGACTACCTTGGTCCTTGGCCGTGGTATATCCTCAGCGCAGAAGGCGTAGCTGCGATCATGTTTCTAATACTCTACTTACCCTACTTAATCAAAGATCTACGCAATGCTCGGACTGCGACCACCAGTATTGAACGGAGGGAATAAAAATTCTGGAATTTTTGATAGGGCGATGATGGGGTAGATTCTAATCGTCAAGATCAATCAATCCTGTGCGAATAGCAAATTTGACTAATGCCGTACTGGAGTGCAGATTGAGTTTATCCATGATGCGTTCGCGGTGCCGGGAAACAGTTTTAGGGCTAATAGCTAGCTTTTCGCCAATCTGTGGGCTGGTCAAGCCCTCAGCAACCAGCTCCAACACCTGCCGTTCGCGCTTGCTCAAAACATCCAGTCGGGTATTGTCCAGCGGGATTTCAATATCGCTTTTTCCGGTTTGCGACTCTAAACGTTGATAGTCTTCCAGTAAGAATCGTGCTAGCGTAGGTTGTAAATATACATTGCCCATAGAAACCACTCGAATTGCCGAGACCAGTTCATCGGCCATGGCCTGCTTGGTAATATATCCAGTTGCGCCAGAGCGCAGCATTTCAAAGAGATATTGTTTGTCTTTGTGGACGGTTAATGCCAAAACATGGCATTTTTCACATTTGGCTTTAAGCCGGCGGGTAGCTTCCATGCCATCAATATCTGGCATACTGATATCCATAACCACAACATCAGGCCGCGTTGCAAGGGTGATGCTTACGGCATCGATACCATTATTTGCCTCACCAACCACCTCAATATCATCTTGAGTCTCAAGGAATGTTTTTAAACCTGTGCGGATTACATCGTGATCATCAACTAGTACAACGCGGATATTGCTCATTGCGCACCTCCTGAAGTTTGAGCTTCTTCGGCCCTCTTGCACGGAATAATAACCTTAATCATGGTTCCGCTGTTTGGAGCGGACTCAATACTGAAATCACCGCCCACAGACGCTGTTCGCTCTTCCATGCCTGCTAATCCTAACCTTTCCCGATCTTCTTTCAACAGGCTGTGGTCAAATCCCTTGCCCTGATCACTCACTTGCAATTCAACCTTCGCTGGATCAAATTTGAATTGAACTTTAGCATGCTTACTATCAGCATGGCGTTTTACATTGGTAAGCGCTTCTTGCACGACGCGGAAAAATACGGTTTCAACTAAGGGGTCCATACGCTGACGTGTGCCATTTATTTCCAATGAAACCTTTAACCCGCTCTGACGCTGCCCTTCATCGATGAGATGTTGAATTGCAGGGATTAACCCTAAATCGTCTAGCTGGGCTGGCCGCAGATCATGGACAAGGCGATAAATTCCGCGCGACATTTGTGTATTTAAAGTATGCAATTGATCGATCAACTGAGTAAGTTCAGGCCGATTCTTGACGCCCTGGCCTAATGCAGCCAAAGTCAGCCCAAATGCCGATAAAGTTTGAGCAGTTTCATCATGCAGCTCGCGAGAAATCCGTCCACGCTCTTCTTCCTGTGCAATAACAATATGTTTGAGCAGTTCCTGGCGCATGGCTTCTCGCTTGACCAGTTCATCTTGCACCCTTTGCAAGGCTGCCAGACGCTCATTTTGGGCTGCTGACAACTGATTTTGGCGTGCCTTTTCTGTGATTTGGGTGGCATGTATTAAGTTGATCATGATCAGCACTGCCAATACCGCCCTTACCACTTGAATAGGTAAACCTGTAGCGGCTGAGAAATTATCTGTGTTGAATATATTAGCCGGAAAAAAAACTGCCGGTGAAACAAAGAACTGAGTTACGCCATATAAAACAAACCCCAATCCAGCCCAATGAAGTCTTTTGACCAATACGGGATGGTCAGGGGATTGAAGTTGAATAGCTTGGCGCCGCAGTGCCAACCCAGTCAGAATACCACCCGGCACGGCCAAAGTATAACGAGCAAAAATATCGGCACCCTTATCCCAACTAGCAGGATTTGCCCAG
Source organism: Chloroflexota bacterium (assembly GCA_039714275.1). GTDB lineage: Bacteria > Chloroflexota > Anaerolineae > Anaerolineales > UBA11858 > JBDLJO01. Next base: position 13,184 of record JBDLJO010000015.1, read on the forward strand.
GGTGTATTTTTAGTAATAATCAGCAAAATCGCATAAACCAATAATAAACCCGCACCTACAAATAGATCGGCTCCTGCTAACTGGCGCGGCGGACTCAATACCTGCACACCGTAAGCTACCAGTGATGTAAAGGAAATCACCAACAAACTCATGCGCAGCCATGGAGCCATTACAGGAATATTAAAATCATACAACTGCGCTTGCATCAAAATGATATCCGACCACTCATGCAGCCCGTGCAATATGCCAAATACTGCCAGAGGAAGTAAAAGACGAGTTTCTACCAGAAGGGAGGAGCGACCATATTCCAATGCCATGGCCAATCCCATGCTAAAAAATGCTAATCCATAGATGAAAAACACAAAAATAATATTTGTTTGAAAATCCATCTAACACCTTTGAGGAAAATAACACACTTTTATTGGCACAAAAGCCTTTCCGTGAACAATTGTACATTATGTTAAGTAGTTTTGCCTATGATATTGTGACTTCTATCACATTAAAATGGGTGAAAGTCCCTAATCCGGCACTCATAAATGGGGTATAATACCCAATATAAGTTGTGAAAAAATGAGCAATTGAGTCATATGCACCATCGGTGCAAAAGGAGGTGCCGCCGGAAAACAGTGTAAATTATCATTTTTTCAAAAGCACATTTTGTTTGAGGAGAATAATAAGATGAAAAAAAAGCTAATTTTTGCTATTTTGGTTTTTGCAGCTTTGACGATTTCGGCCTGTGCCGGGGCCGCTGGTCCGGCTGGCCCTGCTGGACCTGCCGGCCCTGCTGGCCCTGAAGGACCGCAAGGCCCTCCCGGCCCCGCTGGGGCAGATGCCCCTGATGTATCCGTTGGCGCCGAGTTTGTAGGCAGTGAAGCGTGCAGCAAATGCCACGAGGAACTCTACGGCGTTTTCATGCAGTCCGGTCATCCTTACAAATTAAACAAAGTTGTTGATGGTCAGCCTCCTGAATACCCATTTACCGAGGTGCTCGAAGTGCCTGAAGGCTATACCTGGGATGATATTTCTTACGTCATCGGAGGTTATAACTGGAAAGCGCGCTTCATTGACAAAGAGGGCTATATTATCACTGGTCTTCCTGGTACCCGTGGTGATGGTAATACCGACTATGTCAGCCAATTCAACTTTGCTAATCCGGTTGTCGGCAATGATGCTGGGTGGGTAGGCTACCACGCCGGGGAAGAGAAGGTCTACGACTGCGGTGTTTGCCATACCACCGGTTACTCCCCCTGGCCTCCTGACGCTCATCAGGATGATATGCCTGGCATGATCGGCACCTGGCAAGAAGATGGTATTTTCTGCGAAGAATGCCACGGTCCCGGCAGCTTGCATGCTGGGGATCCTCACGGTGTAACCCTTGATATCGAACGTAATTCTGCGCTTTGTGGTGAATGCCACTTGCGCGGTGGTTCCGAGGCAGTAAATGCTAGCGGTGGTTTCATCAAACACCATGAGCAGTATGAAGAGCTCTTCCAGAGCAAGCATATTACGGTGGAATGTGTGGTGTGTCATGATCCACATGTTGGCGTTGTTCAGCTGCGTCAAGCGGGGGAACAAACCACACGCACCTCCTGTGAGAACTGCCATTTCCAGGAGACCGCTTATCAGGACTCTGAAACACACGCTGCGCTTACAGCCTGCATTGACTGCCACATGCCGCGTGTGTCTAAGAGCGCTGTTGGAAACGCCGAAATGTTCACTGGCGATATTCGCACCCACCTGATGGCCATTAACCCCACGCAAATTGGTCAGTTTACAGAAGATGGATCACAGGCTCTCTCAGAACTTGGCCTTGATTTTGCCTGCCGCAGCTGCCATGTTGAGGGCGGTTCTGCTACAGTGAAGACCGATGCCGAGTTGATTGACAAAGCCTACGGCTATCACGATCGCCCGGCAGCACCATAATACTACCTAAGCACCACCAGCATGGCTCTAATACCGGGTTGGGATTTTCCAGCCCGGTAATTTTTTTAAATTCTTTCGTGAGTTGAGGGCGGAGTGCCAAAAAAAGAGGTTGTCTTTTCAAACAACCTCTTTCACTTGCAATATATTAGCTTGTTTTTCTATCACGGATTAAGTTCAGGGGCCTCCCAGGTTTAGGGCTCTGACTTAGTGTGACAGATTTCGCAGCTGTCATTTGCATAATTACGGTGATTTTGTGGGGATATTAGAAGACTATTATCTCCCTGATGGCAGCTGCTGCACATACCGATTGAATAATCAACATGGTTTGGTGGTTGGACAGCAATGCTGCCCAGGATCTCTGCTACGGATAAAGGAACAGATTCAATAATGATGTTCATGTTTGCAGCTAGTTCACTCTCATCGACTTTATCGATCGTCAAGAAAAATTCCGGATTGTTATGGCAACCTTCGCATGACTCGGTTTGAGGCGTGTTGCGCTGGATATTATGGGGAGTTGCATAAGCCCAGGTGGGCATCTCGTTGAAATTGGGCAGCAGATTATCGCCATAAAATTCATAGCTGGTGGGGGCTATCGGGATATGCCTTACGGTTACATACTCATAAGGGCGATCGTAGCTTTTGTTGGCGTTACGGCCAATGTAAAAGCCGAGATATGATTCACCTAAGCTAAAGAAGGGTTTTCCAGTCTTGTCACTGATGGCCACATGACATCCGTCACAGCTGGAATAGGAGACCGAGTGGCAAACCTGGCATGAAAGCTCACCGCTGTGCTGTTCGTGCATCAGGATCCCATCGCTGCTCAGGGTCACCGGTGCATGGCAAGATTCGCACCGCGGGGATTGAACGCCATCATAACGGTGATCCGGTGGTGCAAGTACACCTTCTTCCGGGCCTGGATGACAAGATTGGCAATCCTGAGGTGAGCCGTGCATTTCTCCGCTGCTGTGGCAGTCGGTGCACTTCATCCGTCCTTGTCGAAAGTGTACGTCTGCCTTGATATCCTCGTGCTTTCCTAAATATTCGTTACCCACACGGCTGCCGTGGCAAGCTGTGCAATTACGGGTCATTGATGGTGTTCGTTTGAATATATGACCATCGATAAAGCCCCCTCCTACAGAAGTAGGTTGGCTGACATGGCAATCACCACAAGAAGTATGGCAGCCCGCGCAGTGATTGCCGAACATTTCCTGCAGGGCGGGATGATCTTGGGTGCCGCTGCGGGTTTCCAGCGTTCTCCAATACCCGGCCTGATTTGTGTGTAAACTGGATTCGTTATGGGCAGTGACATCTGGGTGGCATTCCCCACAGAATTTATCAGGATCTTCACTTGGATAGGCAATTAATCCTGTATGAGCTTCTTCCTTATTTGCCGACTGGACACCGTCATGGCATTCTATGCAGGCGATCTGCCCATGAACAGTCTCTGCGAAAGCCTCATTGTCGACCAGAACTTTTTCCCACGGCTCCAACGGAGCCACTTCTCCACCTCAACCCTCCCCTTCGTTTTCGGCCTCATGTTCTTCTTCGGGTTTGGCTGTGTCGATCAAGGCCTGTTTGTCTGTGTGGCATTCGATACAGTAATTTGGCGGTTCTTCGGCACTGATATCTGTATCGGGATCGGTTTGATCTTTTTCCACCATTTGGTCTGAATCTGGGTTCGATTCTATTTCGGTTTCCTCAACAGTGGGTTCAATTTCTATACTGGCCACCTCATCATTTTCATTAACCAATAATTCCGTCGATTCGGCGGAACTACAGGAGGTCAGGCTTAGTATCAAGAGGGTACAAATCACTAAAAAGAGTTTATTTCGCATAATTATTCCCAATTTAATATGTGTATGATTTCACTATTCGAATTCTAATAAAATATTCCATAGTAATCAAGTGTCAATAATAACATTTGCTTATTGTTTTCAACCTATGTGTCATAGGCAAATACTATTCTTGAATGATAGATATCTTAGTTTTGCTATGTGATTTTGGGATTATTCGCATAGTATGATCTTTCCAAGCTTGGGTGAGCATGCGTGGTGCACGCCAATTACAAGCTATTTTGGCGCAGCAGAAATCATCAGCTTCACACGGGGCATGCTGCATGGTACACTAAAAACTCGGTTCTTGCTCTTTGTAACCGGATATCACTAATAAAATATGTCTTAATAGCCAGTGGATTAATATCCTGACTCAAATAGTATTTTGTTCGAAGGATACTCGACATGACACGATTTTTAGCCAAGCTGAAGCGAATATTTTTCCCTCCGGAAGGTGCTTCAACTATAGCACGGTTTTTTCCTTTCATTATCTTAGGAATTCTTACCCTGGCAATCTTTTTAGCTGCTGGTGCAGGATGGGAATATACCAACTCATCTGAGTTTTGCGGCACGTCCTGTCATACTATGCCCCCTGAGTATACATCTTATTTGATCTCGCCACATGCTCGTGTGGACTGTGTGGAATGTCATCTTGGTCGGGGGTATATTGCTGAAAATTTAGGACGTAAAGCGGGGGATATCAGTCATATTGCTGCTATGCTCTTTAAGAATTATGAGTATCCAATTACAGCACATCAAATGCGCCCAGCCCGGGAAACATGCGAGCAGTGCCACTTCCCCGAAAAATTTTCAGATGATAGTTTGCGAGAAATAAGACACTATGGTGACGATCAATATAATACACTCGAAATCATATACCTGATATTAAAAACTGGGGGCGGAACTGAACGCCAGGGATTGGGTAAAGGCATTCATTGGCATGTTGAGAATAAGGTAATGTTTCTTTCTCGGAATGATTCGGATCAAGAAATTCCTTACGTTCAGGTTGTTCAAAAAGATGGTGAGATTGTTGAGTATATTGATATCGAAAGCGAGATTGATCCTGGGGATATTAATCCCAATGATCTTGAAGAGATGAACTGCATTACCTGCCATAATCGCATAACGCATCTTATTTACCCGCCAGAAGATACCCTGGATCAGTTGTTGGACAAGGGTGTGATTTCAACTTCAGTGCCGGAAATACGTCGAAAAGCAGTCGAGTTATTCTATCGTTCCTATGAAAATCAAGAACTCGCCTCCAATGCCTTTGCTGGCCTGGAAGACTACTATCGAGTTTATTATCCTGATTTTTATGAATCTGATAGCATTTTAATAGACCAGGCAATAGCGGCCTTACAAACTGCTTATGCTGATAGTGTTTCTATTGAGCAAAAAGCAGATTGGAACGCGCATCCCAATGATGTTGGTCATCAATTTTCTCCCGGCTGTTTCCGATGCCATGATGGCAAACACTTGAATGCGGCTGAAGAATCAATTCGTTTGGAGTGTAACCTTTGCCACTCGATCCCAGTTGTGGCAGGGGAGGCGGACTTCGTAATTAACTTGGAAATCAGCCGCGGTATAGAACCAGAAAGTCACATGAACTCTAATTGGATTGGCATACACCGTGATGTGTTCGATTACACTTGCGAAAATTGCCACACTACGGGAGACCCAGGGGGTGTCAGTAATACTTCATTCTGCTCAAACAGCGCTTGCCACGGTAGTGTTTTTGAGTTTGCCGGGTTTGATGCTCCTACCTTGCGTGAAATTTGGCTGTCCCAATTACCACCGCCCCCGCCGCCACCTCCGATTTCCACCAATGATTCATTAACATTTGATGGGATCATTGGTGCAGTACTCAGGATGCGGTGTGGCAGCTGTCATGGCGAAGGTGGTGTTGAAGGATTGAATCTATTGACATTTGATGGGGTTATGTCTGGTGGGTTGAATGGCCCCAGCATCGTTGCTGGCGATCCGGATAAAAGTTTAATCATTATAAAACAGACCGGCGAGAAACCGCACTTTGCTCAATTTTCAGATGAAGAATTTGGGCTCTTAATAGATTGGATTCTTGATGGTGCCCCAGAGAAATAAATATTAAAGGTAGATACAAGTTTTTTTTCTTAATCAAGATATATGCAAAATTCATCTAAAGAATTAGATACTAAAACAAAAAGAATTAGCTTACGAATGCAAGTCGCACTAGGAGTGGCGCTGCCAGTACTAATTGTTTTAATATCGTTTTCTATATGGCACTATCAACGGGAATATGAATTACTAGAGCGGCAAAATGAAGTGATGGCTGTAAAATTGGGGGAATCGGTGATTTACAGCTTGCAGCATGCTATGCAAACTAAGCATAGAGAGCATATTGCAGGTATATTGAGCGACATCCAACAAATGAATGATATCCAACTGATTCAGATTATTGGGGTGGATGGCACTGTACTTGCCAGCAGTCAGGAAGATATCCAAACAAGGATCTTTGATACAACAGAACTTGGTTGTGTTGAGTGTCACCAAACTTCATCGGATACTCGTCCGCGGGCATCTGAACTAATTGGGACCAGCAACCTTTTACGTGTATCTGCCCCTATTCAAAATCAATCGGATTGTCGTCAATGCCATGATGAAGAGCAAACCCATCTGGGCGTTTTGCTTGTTGATATCTCGTTAACTGATTTTCGCGATCATATCCTCAAGGATATCAAAATGGATTTTTTGGTATCCTTGAGCAGCACCATGATTATCGTTTTGGGTGTCTATTTTATGATGAACATTTTGGTTGTGCGGCGCATCGAAAAATTCCGTCAGCCAATAACCGAATTTGCCTCTGGCACTTTTTCTACACGCATCCCCATGACAGCTAGGATAAAGGACGAATTATGTGAGTTAGCAGAATCTTTCAATCAAATGGCAGATCGGCAAGAAATCTTTACCAAAGAACAAAAACAAAATAGGAAGGTTAAGCAAACAGCTATTATTGAAGAGCGTGAACGATTAGCTCGCGAATTGCATGATGGTCTGGCACAGATTTTAGGGTATATCAATACCGAGATAATGACCATTCGCCTTTTACTTAATAAGCAAAAAATAGAAAAAGCTAACCAACACTTGCTTGAGTTAGAAGAATCCTCTAGAGATTTGTTTGTGGATGTCCGTGAAGTGATTTTGGGTTTGAAGATGACCGGACAAAATGGTAATCTTGTGCTGTTGCTGGAAAATTACATTTCTCAATTTAGCAGATTGAGTAAGTTGAAAATTGATTTTGAATCGTCATTGGTTGGCGAGGGATTGTTATTGCCTCCAGAAAAAGAACTCCACTTGTTGCGGATTGTCCAAGAGGCATTGTCCAATGTGCGTAAACATGCAGACGCTACCTTGGTGAAAGTAATCTTGAATTCGCATGATCATATGCTTGATTTAATAATCAAAGATAACGGGAAAGGCATTGATCGGGGCGAAGAATCCTTCGAAGGATTTACAAAATTCGGAATTGCTATGATGCATGAGCGCGCGGAAGCTGTTGGAGCTGATTTTCAGTTGGATTCAGAACTTAATCTTGGAACACAAATAACCGTAAGGATGCACATCGATGAAGAGTAATATTAAACGTGTCCTGGTTGCTGACGATCACTCATTATTCCGCCGTGGTATTGTCGGGCTGCTTGAAGCAGCAGATTATGAGGTTGTAGCCCAAGCTAATGATGGTGCCGCTGCAGTAGAAAACACTCGAAAGCTTCAACCTGATTTAGTTCTGCTAGATATATCCATGCCAAAAATGAATGGCCTGGAAGCTTTGAAAATCATCAAGGCTGAATTTCCTGCAATCTATGTTGTGATGCTAACTTTATCAGAAGAAAATTCCGATTTGCTTGAGGCTGTTAAGCATGGGGCTAATGGTTATTTGATGAAAGACCTCAATTATCATGAGTTTATTGACATGCTTTCGGGGTTGGAAAATGGTGAAGCTGCCATCACACGTAAAACCGCATCTCAACTGATGGTAAGTTTAGCGGATAATACCAATCAACTAGCTGAACCAAATTCACCTG
>JBDLJO010000016.1:0-19363 GCA_039714275.1 Chloroflexota bacterium
GAAGCCTTTTGTATTGAAATGTTTGGGCATCGTCCGGTGGCTTATATGCAGGAAGTTGATTGGATTGGTGATGATGTCTGGTTTGCGCACTCCGTGCATGTTAACCAGGATGAGATGAACTTATATGCTAAAACAGGCTGCGGTGTAGCCCACTGCCCGACCTCCAACATGCGTCTGGCATCCGGGATTGCCCCGATTTTAGATATGCTCCAGGCTGGTGTAAAAGTTGGCGTTGGGGTGGATGGTTCGGCAAGCAACGACAGCTCGCATCTCTTAGATGAAGTGCGGATGACGATGATGGCCTCACGCGTGCGGGCCGGCATGATGGGCGCTTCCCTTTCCGGGGATGATGCTCCTCCTTTAATGTCTGCTCGTCAGGCGTTGGAATTGGCTACCATTGGAAGCGCCTCGGTATTGGGGCGGCACGATATTGGCTCGCTTGAGCCTGGTAAAGCGGCGGATTTCTTCGCGGTGGATCTCAACCGGCTTGATTATGCCGGCGCACTGCACGACCCGGTTGCGGCGCTGATCTTTGCGGCACCGGTCAAAGCTGACTATACCGTAGTGGGCGGCAACTTCGTGGTCAAAGACGGACAGATGGTTACCGTGGATGTCCCCCAATTGATCCTCGAACATAATCATCTGGCTGCTCAATTAATTGAGGGATAGGATTTTATTATGAACGCAAATTCAATCTCCAAACGAACCCAAAGACTTGTTGATGTCGCAATGGGACGCGCGCCTGCAGATACGGTGATTCGCAATGGGCGGTGGGTCAGCGTGCAATCCGGGGAGATCATCCCCCATACCGATCTGGCGATCATCGAAGGTCGGATTGCTTATGTGGGGGGAGATGCCTCGCACACGATTGGCGAGGATACTCAAATCATCGATGCCGATGACCGCTTCCTGGTGCCTGGTTTACTCGATGCCCATATGCATGTCGAATCGGGGATGATCACGGTGACCGAATTTGTACGTGCGGTTGCCCGTAGGGGTACAACCGGTATTTTTATTGATCCCCATGAGATTGCCAATGTCTTCGGTTTGGAAGGCGTTAAATTAATGGTTGATGAAGCCGCAGAGCAGCCGATCCATGTGTGGGTGCAGATGCCATCCTGTGTACCTTCGGCCCCGGGTTTGGAAACCCCCGGATCGTCGATCGGCCCTGAAGATGTTGCCGAAGCGATGACCTGGGATGGCATTATTGGCCTTGGTGAGATGATGAATTTCCCTGGTGTTTACAACAACGATCAGAATATGCACGCTGAGATGGCTGAGACACGAGCGGCAGGGAAAGTTATTGGCGGGCACTATGCTTCTCCGGATCTGGGGCTGCCCTTTCATGGCTATGCTGCCGGCGGTGCGGAAGATGATCACGAAGGCACCACGATGGAAGATGCTGCGGCGCGTGTGCGTCAGGGCATGAAGGTTATGATGCGCCTCGGGTCAGCCTGGCACGACGTTGCCGAGCAAGTGCGCGCCGTGACCGAGAAGGGGCTTGATCCCCGCCATTTCATCCTTTGCACGGATGATTCGCACTCGGCGACACTGGTCAACGACGGCCATATGGATCGTGTGGTGCGTCATGCCATTGAGCAGGGACTGGACCCGGTGGTGGCAGTTCAAATGGCAACCCTGAACACCGCCGAACATTTTGGTTTGACTCAGGATATGGGCATGATTGCTCCGGGACGCTACGCCGATATCTTGATCGTCAGCGACCTCTCCACATTTCAAGTTGATCAGGTGATCGCCAAGGGGCAGGTGATTGCCGAAGGTGGCGAACTGGTCTTGGATTTGCCAGCTTTCCCATATCCAGCCTGGGCTACAGACTCGATCCATTTAGGAAAAGAACTGACCGCGGATGATTTTCGATTACCGGCAGTCAGTGAGGGCCTCCAAACCGCCAATGTGATCGGGGTGATTGAAAATCAAGCCCCCACCAAACACCTGTGCATTGAGATGGCACCCCAGGATGGGGAAGTGCGGGGTGATATGGCGCGTGATATTGCGAAAATCGCCCTGGTGGAACGCCATAAAGGCACCGGCGGTGTGACCGTGGCTTTGGTGCAGGGCTTTGGATTTAGCGAGCGCTGTGCGATTGGAACGACTGTGGCGCATGACAGCCATCATATGATCGTGGTGGGTACGGATGAAGCAGATATGGCTGCCGCGGCCAACAAATTAGGTGAAATGGGCGGCGGGCAGGTGGTGATCAAAGATGGGCATGTACTTGGGCAGGTAGAGCTTACGATTGCTGGATTAATGTCCAATGAACGTGCTGAAGTGGTAGCTAAAAAAGCAGATACCATTCTGGCCGGGTTCAAGGCCTGCGGCTGTATGTTGAACAACCCCAATATGCAGTTGAGCTTGCTTGGTTTGGTGGTAATACCAGAACTGAGAATTTCAGATAAGGGTCTGGTTGACGTGGTAAATTTCGAGCTTGTGTCTGTGCTGCAGACGGGGAATCAATAATGGAAATAAATACATCATTTCAGAAATTGCAAGCGGAATTAGGTGTGCTGATCTCTTCGATGTCCGCTGGAGAACGTTTGCTCTCAGAACCGAAACTGGCCAAACAACTGGGTGTATCACGCGCCACCCTGCGCGAAGCGATGCGTACCTTTGAAACCCAGGGTCTGATTCGCCGCCGGCAGGGATCGGGTACTTTTGTGGTTGGACAGGCGCCGGTTTTAGAGAGCGGCCTGGAGGTTGTAGAAAGTATTGAAACTATGGCTCGACGCATGGGGATGGTGGTTACCGTGCGAGATTTAGTGGTCGAAGCAATTTTAGCTTCGAAGAAAGATGCCCAAAAATTGGGTGTCCCGCTGGATACACCTTTGACGAGGGTGTCCCGTGTGATGTGCACCGCAAATCGATCGGCGGCTTTCCTGGTTGATACGCTGCCAAGTGATTTTTTGGCGGTGGACAAATTTCCAGAAAAATTCACCGGTTCGGTATTAGATTTCTTAATGGGGCTCGGTATTGTGCCCAGCGTGGCGCGCATCGCAGTCAATGCCAGCAGTGCACCTTCTTTTGTCGCCAAAGCGCTTGAAATCCAACGCGGCGATGTACTGCTGCGTCTCAGCTCCCAGCTCTACCTGGATTCAGAACAGGTGATTGACTACAGCCTGGGTTATTTTTTGCCTGGCTATTTCCATTTTCATGTTTTAGGACGAGTAGGTTCAGCGCGATAATGGCATACGGCGTACGGATTAGATATCTAGTACGTACCCCGTATTGCATCATTGCAACACAAGATTAAAACGGTTTTATTATATAAAAGGAGTAATATTATGCGTAGTTTTGCAGGTCGAGACATCTTATCTTTGAAAGAATTTGAGCGCAATGAGTTTTACCGTGTGTTCGAAATTGCCGAGGAATTAGAGCCTATCGCTCGTAATCGCCAGAACAGCGACTTATTGGCAGACAAGACTCTGGTAACGGCTTTCTATCAACCATCCACCCGCACCCGATTGGCACACGAAGCTGCCATGCACCGCCTGGGCGGTCATGTGACCGGTTTTGCTGATGCCAAGATGACCCGCGCGGGCGACTTCTACCAAGAATCGATTAAAGACACCGTAAAAATGTTGGAATTCTACGGCGATATGATCGTCATGCGCCACTTCCAGATGGGCGCGCCGCATGAAGCCGCCAAATGGGCTTCAATCCCGGTGATCAACGGTGGTGACGGCTGGGGCGAGCACCCCACCCAGATTTTGACTGACCTCTACACTGTGCTGCGCGAAAAAGGCACCATCGATGGTTTGCGCTGGGTTGCAATTGGTGATATGCGCATGCGCACCATGCATTCGCTGGGTCATGCCTTAACCCAATTTGACTGCCCAATCACCTTTGTGGCACCTCCTGGCATGGAAATGCCTGAGAACTACCAGGAAGATTTCAAATCTATGGCCCTGAACTTCGATTTTGCGGATCACGTTGGTGATGTGATTGGCGAAGCAGATGTGATCCTGGTTGAGCCGACCGTGCAGCCCGATTACACCAAAGCTCGCGACGAGCGCGACGGTGACGTCGACATGACCCCGGCAAATTACAAAATTACCCGTGATCTGCTGGTCAATAAAGCCAAATCAGATGCCATCCTGCTGCACTCGCTGCCCCGCATGGACGAGATTCCTCCCGATGTGGATATCACCCGCTGGTCCCGCTACTGGCAGGAAGCCTTCAACGGCGTTGTGATGCGCATGGCGCTGCTGGCCCTGATCAGCGGTAAGATGGAATAATTTAAGTATCATGTAAACAGGGTATACAAAGGAGACATACGTGTATACCCTGTTTAACTTGTTTGCACTGTTTACCTGATATAGGAGATTATTATGCAATCCGATTTACGAGGCCGAGATCTGATCGGCGACCTGGACTTCTCGAAAGAAGAAGTCGAAACTATTTTAGATGTAGCCTGGGATCTGAAGCGCAAGCGCGCCCTGGGCGAATCACATGCTTATTTACGTGATAAGACGCTGGCGATGTTATTCTTTTTCTCCAGCACCCGCACGCGTGGATCATTCGAATCCGGCATGGCGCAGTTAGGCGGTCATGCTGCTTTTATTGAAAGCCGCACCACACAAATTTCTCATGGTGACACTGAGACTGAGATGGGCGAAATCTTTGGTCGATATTTTGACGGCATCGCCATCCGCCACGTGGATTGGGGGATAGGCAACCGCTATCTCAACCTGGTTGCCAGCGCATCCCGCGTTCCGGTGCTAAACATGCAGTGCGAAATTTATCACCCGCACCAGTGTCTGGCTGACCTGATGACAATCATGGAAAAGAAGGGCCGGGACCTGAAACGCAAGAAAATGGTAGTTTCATGGGCTTATGCCTCTTCCTACCTGAAACCGGTCTCTGTACCGCAGTCGTTAATCCTGCAAATGCCGCGTTTTGGTCTGGATGTTGTGTTGGCGCATCCCCCCGAATTCAAGCTGATGCCCGAGATCATGGAGCAGGCCCAAGAAGAAGCACGTAAAGCCGGCGCTGGTTTTGAAGTTACTGATGATATGGAAGCAGCCTTCAAAGACGCTGACATCATTTATGCAAAATCCTGGGGTCCTTTGATGACCACACAAGATCCTGACGAAGGCAAAATCATTCAGGATAAATACAAAAGCTGGATCACCGACCAGCGCAAGATGTCTCTGGCCAAAGAAGATGCCATTTATATGCATCCCCTGCCAGCCGACCGCGACATTGAAGTCACCAGCGAAGTTATGGATGGTCCTAACTCAGTCGTCTTCGATGAAGCTGAGAATCGCATGCACGCCCAGAAGGCCGTTATGGCCTTGACGATGAGGTAGGAAATGGCAGAGAAAAAAGTAGCAGTGGTTGCCGTTGGCGGCAACGCACTGATTATTGACAAAACCAGAAAATCGATCCCGGATCAATTTGATGCCATCAAAGAAACAATGGGCCATATTGCCGGGATGATTGAAGATGGTTGGGACGTGGTGATCACGCACGGTAATGGACCCCAAGTTGGTTTCATCCTGCGCCGTTCTGAATTGTCCTTACACGAATTACACCCCGTGCCGATGGATTACTGTGGTGCGGATACCCAGGGCGCGATCGGGTATATGGGCCAAAAAGCGCTGCGTAACGAATTCAAGCAGCGCGGCATCGACAAGACAGCCGTCACGGTTGTGACGCAAGTTGAAGTTAGCGCTGATGATCCGGCTTTCCAAAATCCTGCGAAACCAGTTGGTTCATTCCTGGATGAGGAAACTGCCAAGCAGCGCATGGCTGAAGGGCAGGATTTCATAGAAGATGCTGGACGCGGCTGGCGCCGGGTTGTCCCTTCACCTCTGCCCATGAGTATTGTCGAAGTGGATGCCATCCAAAAACTGATCGAGAGCGGATTCTCCGTGATCGCGGTTGGTGGCGGCGGTATCCCTGTGGTTGAGAAACCAGATGGCAGCTTACGCGGTGTTGAAGCTGTGATCGACAAAGACTTTGCCTCTGGATTGCTGGCCAATCTGATCAGCGCAGATTTGCTGATCATCTCGACAGCGGTGGAGAAAGTTGCCATTAACTTCAATCAACCTGATGAAAAGTGGCTTGACGAGATGACTGTGGCAGAAGCCGAGAAGTACATTGAAGAAGGTCATTTTGCCCCCGGCAGTATGCTGCCTAAAATTCAGGCCATCGTTAAATTCCTCAAAGAAGGCGGCAAAAAAGCCCTGGTTACCGACCCGCCTAATATTCAACGCGCTTTGCGAGGTGAGACGGGCACCTGGATCCTCCCCTGAACGCGGTATAAAATTTATCACGGGATTGATAAAAGCCGAGCAATCCCGTGATAAATATTTCAGTTTAAGAACGAAAATATTCTGAGTTGACCGATAGGGTAAAATATACAGTATTGCCATATGTACATCAAGAACATGAAAAATGGCAATTGGCAAGTGCCATGATTTGCACTATGATCAAATTTTGGTTTGGATTTATTGATTTTTAGATAGGCTTAGGTGCCGCAGTGAGGGTTAGATAATCAGCTTAACCCAGCGCCTACTGCTTCCCAAAAGGAGGTGGCTTAGAAAAAATTAAAGTTCAATTACCCTAAAAGATTTTTGGCTTATTCAATCAATACCTTATTTCGGAGGAGTAATAGATGAAAACCAAATTCATTTGGTTGCTTAGTTTAATGATTATCGTTTCTATGGCGCTGACAGCCTGCGCACAGCAAGAAGAAGCCCCCGCAGTAGAAACTGTGGATTGCAGCGCTGAAACTACATCAGAGGCGGAGGGCACTTACCAAATTCCCGCAATTATTGATGGTTGTTACAACGTTGCATTTGTATATGTTGGACCGCATGATGATGGCGGTTGGACACAGGCCCACGATGTAGGTCGTGAATACGTTGAAGCCAATGTTGAGGATGTGCATACAGCTTATGTTGAGTTGGTGGCTGAAGGTGCAGATGCTGAGCAAGTAACCCGCTCCCTGGCTCGAAAAGGTTTCGATGTCATCTTCACAACTTCCTTTGGCTATATGGATGCTTCTGAAATCGTGGCTGATGAATTCCCGGATGTAGACATCGTTCACCTGACCGGCTTCAAAGCCAACGGCGCCAACTTTGGTAACTTGATGGGCGCGATGGAAGATATGAAATATCTGGCTGGTATGCTGGCTGGTTCCCGCACCAAGATGGATGGCGGCGATAAAGTTGGCTACATTGCTACCTTCCCGATCCCAGAAGAGATTCGTCTAGGCAATGCTTACGCTTTGGGTGTTCAAGAAACTTGCCCCGAGTGTACGGTTGACGTGCGCTGGATCTTCACCTGGCATGATCCAATCCTGGAACAGGAAGCTTCTTCTTCGCTCTTCGACGCTGGTTCTCACGTAGTTATGACCGGTGCTGATACACCTGCTCCGGCAGAAGTTGCACCTGAAGGTAAATGGGGCATCACCTATGACTACGTTGGAAACTGTGTTGTAGATGCCTGCTTGACCTCGATGTACTGGAATTGGGGCCCGGTATACGCACGAATCACTGAAGAATCCCGTGCCGGCACATGGGTTGGCGGATGGGAATACTTCGATGCCGACACCGGTGCGATGGGTCTCTTCGGTTTTATGGAAGGCGAGACCATGCAGCCCGGCGTAGTTGATCTGCCGGCTGAAGATTTAGCCTTGATCCAAGATATACTTGCCAAGATGTTGGCCGGTGAATTCGACCGTTTCGATGTATTCGCTGGTCCTATCACCGACAATCAAGGCAACCTGGTGGTTCCGGAAGGTTCTACACTTGAGCAAGCCGATTTGGATGGATTTTCCCAATTCGGCAGCGATTGTAAAACCTGTATGTATTGGTGGAATGAAAATATCACCGCTGAACTGCCTGAACTCTAAATCTTAACTTTAACAACAAGGGGTGGTTTTTTAAACCACCCCTTGTTGTTTTCGTATTTATTTGTGAGACTCTTTGGTCAAGATTATCTTCTATCATATCCCCTGCAAGGTGATTTTGCCCAGACAGTTTACTGTAATAGTATGATTTGCTGATCTTTCGCAGCCGCGTTCTTTTTTTTCCAAGACGTTCAAGATTTTTCAAAGGTGATCGCCTATGACATCGACAATCCCTGCTGTTGCATTAAAAGATATTACGATCCGATTTCCCGGCGTGCTGGCCAATGACAAGGTCAATTTGACTTTGGAACAGGGTGAAGTGCATGCGTTGTTGGGTGAAAACGGCGCTGGAAAGAGCACCCTGATGAATGCCTTGGCCGGTTTATATAAACCGGTTTCGGGGACAATGAACGTCCACGGAAAGTTGGTAGATTTTAATTCCCCCAAAGATGCGATTGCCAAAGGTATTGGCATGGTGCACCAGCACTTTATGTTAGTACCCACCCAAACGGTTACCGAAAATATCCTCCTGGGATTGAATGAGCCCAAATTCTTTATGCGCTTGAGCGAGTATGATGAGAAAATACGAGCTTTACAAGAGCAGTACGGTTTATTTGTTGACCCGAGGGCAAAGATTTGGCAGCTGACTGTTGGTGAGCAGCAGCGAGTTGAAATTCTCAAAACCCTGTATCGCGGTGCCGATATATTAATTATGGATGAACCGACCGCGGTCCTGGCACCTCAAGAAATTGAGGATCTCATGGGTACCATGCGTTCGATGGTCAACCAGGGAAAATCGATCATCTTCATTTCTCACAAACTTCATGAGGTTACCGCGGTGGCCGATCGGGTAACCGTGCTGCGCAAAGGCGTTGTTACTGCTGGGGGGCAGAGCATGGATGGAGTTACCAAAGAAGACCTGGCGCAGCTGATGGTGGGGCGCGATGTCGTTTTCACCGTCAAGAAAGAGCCCCAGGAGCCCGGCGAAGTAGTTTTGAAAATGAATGATGTGCATGCGATGAATGATAAATTGCTGCCTGCCTTGCAGGGCATATCGCTGAATGTGCGTGCCGGAGAAATTTTGGGTATTGCTGGCGTTGGAGGTAATGGTCAAAGCGAACTGGCAGAAGTGATAACAGGATTGCGCGCTTGCGAGGGTCGAGTCAGCATCAGCGGCGTGGAGATCAGCAATCAGCCGCCCATTACGGCCATCCAGCTCAATGTATCGCATATCCCCGAAGACCGCACTGCGGTTGGATCTGCGCCCAACCTGAGCATTACGGATAACACGATCATGAAAAGCTACTGCCAAGATCCGATTGGAAATGGCTGGAGCATTGATTTTACCCGGGCGGGTGAGCGCGCTCGAAAATTAAAAGATAAATATGATATTTTAGCGCCCAGCGTTGAAACACCGGCCGGAAAACTATCCGGCGGCAACCTGCAAAAAGTTATTCTGGCGCGTGAAATCTCTTCAGAACCGAAGCTGATCGTTGCCATGCAGCCGACGCGTGGTTTAGATGTCGGCGCGATCGAATCGATCCAAACGCTTTTGTTGGAGCAGCGGGAAAAAGGCACGGCTATTTTGCTGATTTCGGAAGAATTGGAGGAACTGCTGACCCTGAGCGACCGAATTGCAGTTATTTCCGAGGGAATGATCATGGGTACCTTAGATGCCGAAGACGCTGATATTAACAAAATAGGCCTGATGATGACGGGTGTCGCTGAGAGCTAGGGAGAGGTAAACATGGCGTTGCAATTAAAAGTTGAAAAACGAGTTGATGTTCCCAAATGGCTGCCGCTGGCTACCTCGATTGGTTCAGTTATACTGGCCTTTATTATCGGCGGCGTGATATTAAAGTTTATTGGCGGTCAGCCTCTGGTAGCGATGAAGTTTTTCTTTCAGGCTGTTTTTGGGAGCTGGGCTGTTTTCTCGGACACGATGGTGAAGGCGACCCCGCTGATCATTGTCGGTCTGGCATGTGCGGTGGCTTTCAAAATGCGTTTGTGGAATATCGGCGCTGAAGGTCAGTTCTATGCCGGTGCTTTTGGCGCCAGCATGGTTGTTTTGGTCCCCCTGGTGCCTATGGACAGCCCTAAAGTGATTGTGATTGGCGCGATGATGGTGATGGGCATGTTATTTGGCGCTCTGTGGGGCTTTTTCCCCGGTTACTTAAAAGCGAAATTCCATGTCAATGAAATCATCACCACCCTGATGCTGAACTACATTGCTATCCTGTGGAATAATTTCTGGATTTTTGATAAATGGAGTGATGGTGGCTTTCAAATGAGCCCCACCTTTGATCGTGTTGCCTGGCTGCCGCGTCTGGCTGATTACGCCCGAGAATATAAAATCTTCTCCGGTGTCACCCTACATCTGGGTGTGCTTTTTGGCATTGCTGCTGCAGTCCTGGTCTGGTGGATCTTGCAGAAAAGCCGCTGGGGTTATGAGATCAAACTTATCGGTGATAACCCCAAAGCTGCTCGATATGCCGGTATCAATATTGCCCGTAATATCACCTTGGTGATGATGTTTTCCGGTGCCCTGGCTGGTTTAGCCGGGATGTCCGAGATCAGCGGGGTAGTGCACCGTTTGCAAGAGAGCATTTCGCCCGGGTATGGTTTTACCGGCATCATCGTGGCCTGGCTGGCAAAATTGAATCCCTTCGCAATTATCATCGTCTCGATTCTTTTTGGCGGGTTGATCGTCGCAGGGCGTGAAATTCAACCGGCAGGCTTATCATTCCTGCTTCAAGGCATCATACTTTTCATGCTGATCAGCAGTGATGTTCTACTACGTTATCGCATTCGCATTGTTCGTGCACAAGAGGAGGCAGCATGAATCCGGTTATCATCTTACATGCTGGTTTAGCTACCGGTACGGTATTACTTTTTGCCGCGATTGGTGAAATATTTGCGGAACGTTCGGGTATTCTCAATCTGGGCATCGAGGGTATGATGCTTTTTGGTGCAATGGCGGCCTTCAGCACATCTTTTTCAACCGGCAGTCCGTGGACGGGTGTCCTGGTCGCAATGCTGGCAGCAGGTTTTTTGAGCATTTTGCACGGTCTGGTGACGATCCACTTCCAGGCTGATCAAGTCGTCAGTGGGCTTTCTCTAACCTTTTTAGGTACAGGTCTGGCGCTGGTTTTGGGCGAAGGTCTTACCGGGCAGACCGTTGCTCTTATTCCGTCATTTGATATTCCATTATTATCGGCAATTCCCTTTATAGGACCGGCCTTTTTCGAAGATCACAGCATCCTGGTTTATGCCGGGTATGTTTTCGCTCCCTTGTCCTGGTACTATATCCATAAAACTCGTCCTGGTATGCACCTGCGGGCGATTGGTGAAAAACCAGCCGCAGCGGATACGTTAGGGATTGATGTTTATGGCACCCGCTATTTCTATGTATTTGTAGGTGGTGCATTAGCCGGTTTGGCAGGCGCAACGATCAGTTTATCGGTTTCCCCCGGATGGTACAGCGCTCAAACGACCTCCGGACAGGGGTGGATCGCGGTTGCGTTGGTCATATTTGCCCAGTGGAATCCGCTGCGTGCAGCCCTGGGCGGCTACCTGTTTGGCGCCCTGCGCCGCTTGATCCTGGATTTGCAGGGACCTAAGCTCTTATTGGGTTTTGTCAACCCGCTGTATATTAATTCGAATTACAGCTTTTTCCTCAAGATGACCCCCTTTATCTTGACCATTGTGGCCCTGATATTTGGGTCCCGGGCCGTAGCAAAGAAACGCGCTGGTTCACCTTCGGCGCTAGGTTTACCCTTTATTCGTGGTGAACGTGGTATGTAATCCAACTGGACCTAAATGTCAAAATTATCTCTTATAACGATTAATATTCTCAATGATCTCTCGCGCTGGCGGCAGCGGCGTGGCCTGCTGGTGGAGCAGCTTTCCGAATGCCAGCCTGACCTGATTGCTCTTCAGGAAGTCACCATTCAAGGGAAGAGCAGCAATGCCCATTGGTTGGTCGAGCAGCTCAACAAAAGAGAAGATACAGCGGATAAACCTTATCAAGTTTATCTATGCCCAAAAACCGGTGCCTTTGAGAAAAAAGAAGGCCTGGCTGTTTTGAGCCGTTTGCCCGTAAACCATCACGAACGTTTAGATTTATTGACTCAAAACCGCGTCGCCCAGGCTGTTACTTTCCGCCTGGAAGGTGAAACCCTGATGTTGGTCAACGGTCATTTTTTCTGGCATGCTGGACCTTCACCCAAGCGTTTGGCTCAAGTTGAGCTTTTGTTGGATTGGTTGGATACCCAGCCAGCGGAAATACCCGTTATTGTTTGCGGTGATTTTAACAGCGAACCCGATACGCCGGCTGTGAAATTTATGCGTCGATATTTTGATTCGGCTCATCTAGCTGTGCATGGTGAAGAACCAGAATATACCTGCCCGACGCCCTTACCACTTTCGGTGAAAACGAAACTGCGAATTGGTGCCCAGGTGTTGATGGGACAGCGACCATCCCCGGACCAAGAATGGCGCGGTACCTTGGATTATATTTTTGTGGATCCTCGCTTGGATACCCAGGCTTGTGATCTGGTGCTTAATTGCTCGTCAAAGCATAGATCTGATATTTACCCATCAGACCACTTTGGATTATATGCTCAAATCAATGTTAGCTGAACGACTGCCCCACGCGTGCTAAATCTTGTTACGTGGAGATAAATTATGCGATCCAAATTTGATGCCATCTTAGATGCCCTTTTACCCGTGTTAGCTACCCTCGCCGCTTTAGGTGTTGGTGCGCTGATGTTATTTGTTTTACGCGTTAATCCTGCGGAAGCTTATGGGGCATTGTGGGAAGGTGCATTTGGCAGCACCAACGCGATGGCAGAAACGCTGGTCAAGGCAACCCCGCTTTTGCTGGTTGGCCTGGGAATATGTATTGCTTTTCGAGCCAATGTGATCAATATTGGCGGCGAAGGGCAGATGATCATTGGCGGCATTCTGGCTACCCAGATTGGCCTGACATTTACAGATTGGCCCGGTTGGCTGGTGATCGTCTCCGCGATTGCGGCAGGATTTTTAGGCGGTGCAGTTTGGGGCGGCATCCCCGGATTTCTTAAGGCTTATTTCAACGTGAACGAAATTCTGAGCACCGTGATGATGAATGCGATTGCCGTCCAATTGATGAACTTCTTACTGCGCGGCCCAATGATTGACCCTGCACAAGCAGAAAAAGCCTCCAAAATTCCACAAACTGCGCGCCTGCTGGATGCCTTTCGACTGCCGCGTTGGGCGCCTACTCGGTTACATATTGGCTTCTTGATCGCAGTGTTATTGGCTTTTCTGATCTATATTCTCCTTTGGCGGACGACTTTGGGCTACCGCATTCGTGCAGTGGGGCAAAATCCACATGCTTCTCGCTATGGCGGTATCCGAGTCCGCCGCCGCATTGTGACGGCCTTACTGTTAAGCGGCGCTTTTGCAGGATTGGCCGGCGCGATTCAGGTTTATGGGGTTAACTACCGCATGATCACCGATGGATCCGCATCTGGATTTACCGGCAGCGCTGGTTTTAATGGTATTGTTGCGGCGCTTTTCGGCCAACTGCACCCCCTGGGAACGATTCCGGCTTCAATTTTCTTTGGCGCACTCCTGGTCGGCGCCAACAAAATGCAGCGAGTAGTCCAAATTCCTTCGGCGTTGATCACTGCAATGAACGGACTGGTGGTGGTATTCGTGGTTAGCAGCGAAATATGGCGTAAGCGCAGACAGCGACAGCGATTATCCAGCGACACGGACGAATCCTCCCTGCCGCCGCCTGAATCGGGTAAACCAACATCAGAACTGGCGGAGGAATTAACATGATAGCTGATATTTTTACGACCACAGTTATTGTTGGAATCCTGACTTCTGGTATTCGTCTGGCAACACCTTATCTTTATGCTGCTATCGGAGAAACCTTTAGCCAGCGCAGTGGTGTGCTCAATTTGGGCGTCGACGGGCAGATGCTGCTGGGCGCCTTCGCGGCTTTTTATGTCGCTTTTACCACCGGTAATTTGTGGCTGGGGTTATTGGCGGCGATGGCCGTGGGCGCCTTGATGGGTCTGGCGATGGCTTATGTGACGGTTAATTTGCACGCTCAGCAGGGTATCAGCGGGATTGGGTTTTACCTTTTTGGCTTGGGCATGAGTGATTTGCTCTTCAAGATGCTGCTGGGTACTGTTGAAACGGTGAAAGGTTTCCCAAAAGTGCATCTGCCGTTTCTGGCGGATATCCCCATTATCGGTGAAATATTCTTTCAGCAAAATATATTGGTCTACGGCGCTTTTCTGCTGGTGCCAACAGCCTGGTTCGTTTTGAATAAAACCACCCTGGGATTGAAGATCCGGGCGGTGGGAGAGAATCCCGAAGCGGCTGATACATTGGGTGTCAGCGTGGCTCGGGTAAGATACTTCACGATCATTTTAGGCGGCACACTTTCCGGTTTAGCAGGTGCATCGATGTCGATTGCACTGCTGAATGTCTTCCAGCAGAACATGACCAGTGGGCTGGGCTTTATCGCCGTGGCCCTGGTTTACTTTGGTGCCTGGCGGGCATGGGGGGTGCTGGCAGGCGCGCTGCTTTTCAGTATGGTCAATTCACTGCAGTTATGGATGCAGGTTTTGAATGTCCCGATTCCGTCAGATATCGCAGTTATGCTGCCCTATATTCTGACCATCATTGTATTGGTTGCCACCGTTTCCAGAGTGCGCTCGCCATCTGCGCTGACCAAGCCTTTTGAGCGCGGTCATTAACCGCAGCGCTTCAAGGTAACGGTTGTTAATGTTGTGTGGTGCTTGCGACCCTGGTCGCAGTAAAGAGGATCTTTGAGAATTTCTTTGTTGGTGAGGACGTTTGGATGGGTTAACCAATAACAAATTGGTAAAACAATTCCAAGCCTGTCTAAGATTGGAAATTCCCAGAGAGTTATTAAAAGTATGTAGTAAGGAGAACAGAATGAAGAAGAATCTATTTATTGTTTTGTTGTTAGCTTTGGTGCTCGTTTTGAGCGCCTGCGGATCAGCCCCTGCTGAAGAACCTGTAGTGGAAGAACCCGTCGTGGAAGAACCTGTGGTAGAAGAACCTGCAGCAGAGCCTTTCAAAGTTGCCATCATTATGCCCAGCTCGATCACCGATCTGGCTTTCAGTCAGAGTATGTTCGATGCACTGCTGGCTGTCCAGGAAGAAATGGGCGGTGAGGCCGCGATGGAAATCGTCTATTCCGAAGGTATGTTTGTAGTTGATGACGCTGCAGCAGCAATTCGAGACTATGCATCCGAAGGCTACGACCTGGTCATCGCGCATGGTTCGCAGTACGGTTCATCCCTGCAGGAAATTGCCCCCGATTTCCCAACGACTTCTTTTGCCTGGGGTACAACCCTGAACACCTTCTCTGACGAAGGTATCAACAATGTTTTTGCCTACGAAGCTAACTCTCAAGAAGGTGGCTATGTCAATGGTGTTATCGCTGCCAGTCTTTCTGAAAGTGGCGTGATTGGCGTTGTAGGTCCCATCCAGGCTGGGGATGCTTCTCTCTATGTAGCTGGCTTTAAGGCTGGCGCTGAAGCCACCAACCCTTATGTTGAGGTCAATGTCAACTGGATTGGTTCCTTCTCGGATGTTGCCCTGGCTTCTGAAGCCGCCAATACGCATGTCGCTGCTGGTGCAGACGTGCTGACCGGTACCGCCCAGATGGTGGTGGGCGCGGTTGGTGTTGCAGAGGAAAATGGCGCTCTTTGGTTCGGCACCCAGGCCAGCCAGACCTCCCTGGCTCCTGATATCGTTGTTGCCAACCAGGTCTATGACTGGAGCGTTGTCCTTGATGAGATGCTTGCTCTGATCAAAGCCGGCACCTACGGTGGCGAGGCATATACCATCACCCTCGAGAACGGCGGCCTTTTGATGGACTACAACGCTGGTTATGAGTTGCCTGCTGAAGTGCAGGCCCTCGCTGATGCCGCAGTTCAAGGCATTATTGACGGCTCCATCGTTGTTCCAGTAGAGTAATACCCTAAAAACGCACCGATCTGCTCTCCTTTGGATCAAAGGAGGGCAGATCGGCATTTCTAATCGGCATATCAAACCGTCAGAAATTTTTCTGGCTGGTTGATATCTCTATTAGATGGGCGCGGCACAACAACTTGAAGATCAAGCGCAGCAAATGGGACTAACCTATGACTGAAAATAAACTTCCCTCAGGCCATACTCGTATCGACACCCTGGAAATGGGCGGTGTCACCGTGCGTTTTCCGGGCGTACTGGCCAATGATAATGTGGATTTTGATGTGCGCTCAGGTGAAGTGCATGCTTTACTGGGTGAGAATGGCGCTGGGAAAAGCACATTGATGAAAGTGCTGTATGGTTTGTACCACCCCAGCGAAGGTCAGATCTACCTAAACGGTAAGCCTGTGACGATTGATTCTCCCACCGATGCGATCAACTTAGGCATTGGTATGATCCACCAACATTTTATGCTGGTGGAAACCCTGACGGTCGCCGAAAATGTTGCTTTAGGTCTGCCGTCATCGCGTGGGTTCTTGACCGACCTGGCTCGCGTTTCGGAGCGTATTCTAGAATTAGGCGAAATCTATGGACTGGAAATTGATCCTAAGGCCTATATTTGGCAGCTTTCGGTGGGGCAGCAGCAGCGGGTGGAAATTATCAAAGCCCTCTATCGCGGCGCAGCCCTATTGATCCTTGACGAACCCACGGCGGTGCTTACCCCCCAAGAAGTTGATGAATTTTTTGTGATCATGCGGCAAATGGTTGCTGATGGTCACGGTTTGATCTTTATTTCGCATAAATTACATGAGATCATGGACATTTGTGACCGGGTGACTGTTTTGCGAGACGGCGCCAAGATTGGCACAAAGACCATCGCCGATATCACAAAAATTGAATTAGCCAATTGGATGGTTGGCCGCGAGGTCAGCCTTTCTCGAGATTTGGAAGATATTGAGCGTGGTCCAGCCCGTTTAGAAATAAAAAATATTGCCTGCAGCAGCGACCGCGGCACACCCGCGTTAACCGACATTAACCTCAAGGTACACTCCGGTGAAATTTTGGGTATTGCTGGAATCTCCGGGAACGGTCAGCGCGAATTAGCTGAGGTGATCACCGGGCTGCGGGAATCTACAGGCGGGAAAATAATCTTGGAAGGTGATGACGTCACCGAGGCCACCCCTGGGTCACTGACGGATCGGATGCTGTCTTATATCCCGGAAGAACGCATGCGTGACGGCATGATCAAAGACTTTACCATCGCGGAAAATATGGTCCTGCGCGAGCATCACAAAATGCCTTTTGCCCAAAAAGGTTTTCTGATGTTAAAGACCATTGCAAGCCACAGCGATGATCTGATTGAAAAATTTAAAGTAAAGACTCCTTCACGTGAGACCAAGGCCGGCAGCCTTTCAGGCGGCAATATTCAAAAAGTGGTTTTGGCGCGTGAAATTTCTCGTGAGCCGCGTGTGCTGATCGCAGCACAGCCCTCGCGTGGTCTTGATGTCGGTGCCACCGAATACGTGCATGCCCAACTGTTGAAGCAGCGGGAAAACGGCACCGCGATTATGATGATCTCTGAAGATTTAGATGAAGTTTTGGCCATTTCAGACCGCATCGCGGTAATCTTTGACGGTCGAATTATGGATATTATTTCCCGTGAAAATGCCACCCCCGAAAAAATAGGTTTGTTAATGGCTGGCGTAGTAGAAGAAGGAGCTTAACCTAAAATGCATAATTTTATTGGATATCGATGTTCATCTTGTTCGGCTGAGTACCTGCCTGATGAGGTGACATATACCTGCCCTAAAGATGGCGGCAATTTGGATGTGGTCTTGGATTATGCCAAGATTCAAGAGCATTGGATGGATAAATTGGTCGATCAGCGGGATGGATCTTTATGGCGTTATACACCCCTCTTGCCGGTTGCTGACCCAGGTGGCAGGTTGACCCCGCTTCGAGCTGCTGGCTGGACCCCCGTCTTTTCCCCAGCTCTACTGGCGCAGGAATTAGGTCTAAAAAAGTTATGGATCAAAGATGAAAGTCGAAATCCAACCGCTTCCTTCAAAGATCGCGCCAGCGCGGTGGTTGTAGCCCGCGCCCGTGAAATTGGCGCTGAAGTTGTGGTCACGGCATCAACCGGTAATGCTGGTGCGGCGCTGGCAGGTATGGCCGCTGCTGTTGGGCAGCAGGCGGTTATCTTTGCGCCAAAAAGCGCCCCGCCGGCAAAAATTGCCCAACTGCTGATCTACGGCGCCGAGGTGATCCTGGTTGATGATAATTATGATGCTGCTTTTGACCTCTCCATTAAAGCAGCCGAGGAATTTGGTTGGTACTGCCGCAACACAGGTTATAACCCCTTCACTGCCGAAGGTAAGAAAACGGCCGCGTTTGAAATTTGGGAATTTTGCCAGGATAATGAGATTGACGTCGCCGCTTTGAATATCTTCGTCTCGGTGGGTGATGGCAATATTATTTCCGGCATCCACAAAGGCTTCAAAGATTTGTATATCCTGGGGTTGATCAAGCAGGTACCGCGTATTTACGGTATTCAATCGGATGGTTCGGCGGCAATTGCTAATGCTTATAAAGCTGGTAATGAGGAAATTCTCCCGGTTGCGGCGACAACCCGGGCTGACAGCATCTCCGTTGATTTGCCGCGCGACGGCTTGCGCGCTCTTCGGGCGGCCACGCTGACGGGTGGGGCTTATATCACCGTGCCGGATGAGGTTATTATCCAGTCGATTGCCGAACTTGGAAAAGTAGGCATCTTCGCCGAACCTGCCGGAGCAACATCCTACGCTGGTTTGGTTGAAGCGATAAAGACAGGCCTGATCAAGGCTGATGATCCGGTGATGGTGCTCAACACCGGCAGCGGTTTGAAAGATGTTAATGCCGCCATGCAGGCCGCCGGGGAGGCTCCGGTAATCCAGCCTGATTTGGATGCGGTGAAGGAAATTCTTGAACGCTAAGCGCCGATAACTTCGTTTTTCAAACGCAGGATAATTCGTAGAGCGGAATACAGACAATGGGTAAAATCAACACCTGGTCAAAAGAATCTCGGATCATCGCCACCCTGGCAGTTTTTGCGATTGCCATAGGAACGGTGTGGTTTTTGCGCGGGGTACTTGGACCTTTAGTGATGGCGGCTTTATTTGCCTTTGTACTGAACCCGGCGGTTGAGTTTTTGGAGCGAAAGACAAAATTGAAGCATGGAGGCGCGGTTGCGGTGATATATTTTGCTGCCCTGCTGCTGGTTTCCGCTGTCCCGGCAATACTGACCCCCGTGATGATCAATCAAATCCAGGATTTAGAATTAGACCTGGCGGGATTGGTTGAGCTTTATGAAACCAATCTTGATGCCCCGTACGTGATTGGGAACTGGATATTTACACCCGGGCAGTTCTTACCAGATTTGCCTGCTGTCTCGACTGACTTATTTACCCCCCTGGCAGAAGCCACTTTGAAGGCTGTCGAGATCGT
>JBDLJO010000017.1:0-19297 GCA_039714275.1 Chloroflexota bacterium
AATCGCGGTTGCCTTTGATATCTCGGTGCAAAGCATCGTGCGTACCAATAACCTGCCGGCGGCTTGTGATACGCTCTATGATGGGCAGTCGCTGCTTATCCCATACCCAACACCCACAGCATCACCCTTCCCCACAGCAACGTTAAGCGGTCTGGAAGCCACGATTGCAGCTTGTGAGCGCGTTGACTATAAAGTACAAGAGAATGATACTTTGAGCAGCATTTCAACGAATTACAACGTCCCTATGGAAGCGATCAAAGAATTTAACGGCATGGTAAATAACACTGTTTTCGTGGGTATGCCGATGATCATTCCTCTTTGTAGACGAGCCGCCACGCCTGGACCAACACCGACCCCCACACCGCCGCCGCCCTACCCAGCTCCGAATTTGCTACTGCCCCCCGACGGCACTCACTTTACATTGACTGATGATATCGTGACCCTGCAGTGGGCGGCCGTGGGTACGATCAATGAAAATGAGCGTTATGAGATCACAATTGAGGATGTCACCGAAGGCCAAAACAGGAAGCTGGTTGCCTATGTGGAAGACACCAAATACATCGTGCCAGCATCCTTCCGGGCTTCAGACTCCGCCCCCCATGTTTATCGCTGGTGGGTGATGCCAGTCCGCCAGATCGACATCGACGATGAGGGCAACCCTGTTTGGGATTCGGCAGGCGCGTCCAGCATCCAACGTGTCTTCAGCTGGACCGGAGAGGCAGGCGCCGAGACGCCAACGCCCTAAGACCTGATTCTTAATTTACATATAGAAAAACCCCTTTGGAAAGTAACTCCAAAGGGGTTTTATTTATTTAGATTTTTCTAGGTGCAAGGTTTAGATTAGGCAACCAGATCTTCTAACATTTTGGTGGTCAAAGATTTTGGACGCTCAATGGGCTGACCCAGGGCACGGGCCCAAACCATATTTGCGGAAACACCCAGGATACGACTGACACCGAACATCACGGTATAGAAATCAAATTCTTTCAAGCCGTAATGATACTGAAGCGTACCGCTGATGGCATCTACATTGGGCCACGGGTTGGCAACTTTGCCGAGTTCTTTCAATACCTTAGGAATGACATTATAGGCCACTTCGATCATTTTGAAGTTTTCATCTTCAGGCATGAATTGGCGGCCAAACTCAAGCTGGGCTGTATAGCGCGGATCTGGCAGGCGCAGCACAGCATGACCATAGCCAGGGATGACCTGACCGGCATTGAGGGTATCCCAACAATATTGCTCAAACTGCTCTTCTGAGGGGATGCCATTGAATTTCTCTTTGACATTCAACAGCCAGCGCAGACATTCTTGATTGGCTAAACCGTGCAGCGGACCAGCCAGGCCGTTGATACCGGCGGCACAGGCATAATAGACATCAGAGAGTGATGAGCCAACTAAATGGGTCGTATGCGCACTGACGTTGCCGCTCTCGTGATCGGAATGGAGGAAGAAATACAGGCGGGTCAAATCTTTGTAATCATCACCTGATTTACCAATCATATGCGCAAAATTAGCCGCCCAATCGAGATCGGGATCTGGGGAAACATAACCACCATCACCATATTTCAGGTTATAAATATAAGCGGCAATCGCAGGCAGCTTTGCAGTTAAATTAAGCGCATCACCAAGCGTTGCTTCCCAATAATCTTCTTTCTTCATCCCTTCACGGTATCGTTTGGCAAAAATCGACTCGTGCTGCAAGGCCACAATGGCTTGCGAGAACATGGTCATGGGATGGGTATCTTCGGGCATGGCACGCAAAGTTTCAAAGACGAAAGGTGGAATTCCACTGCGGGCTTTCCAGGCAGCCTCAACTTCCAGGGCTTCTTCCATCGTGGGAACTTCGCCTACCAGGAGTAAATAATATAACCCCCCTGACAGCGGAAAATCGGAGTCTTCAGCTTTGGGTAGCAATTCCATCAACTCCGGAATTGTCTTACCGCGAAAGCGAATGCCTTCATTAGGATCAACATAAGAAATATCGGTCACAAGAACTTTAGCGCTGCGCATACCGCCATAAACCTGCTTGACGGTAACTTCGCCTACAACCGTGTCACCATGTTCTTTGACAAGTTTGCGTACACGTTCACGCATTTCAGGTAATTGAGCTGCAATTTTTTCTCTGAGTATCATTTTCAACCTCTAATCATTAAATTGTGAATCAGTTTGTTTTGGTAAGCAGTGACTGATTAATAGCTTTTAGAATTGAAGTTTAGCTGTATTCTCGGCAACGCCTTCAGCCGATTTCTTTAACTCAGCTAATTCATCATCATTTAGTTCATACTCGATGATTTTTTCAACACCATTGGCACCAAGCTGTGCCGGGGCGCCAAAATAAATATCATTAAGGCCGTATTCGCCATCCATATAGACAGCAGCGGGGACAATTAATTGCTTATCTTTGAGGATCGCCTCAACCATTTGCGCGACGCCAGCTGAAGGGGCATAAAAAGCGCTGCCGGTTTTGAGTAAACTTACAATTTCACCACCACCCTTACGAGTGCGCTCAACAATGGCGTCTAAACGATCTGCAGGCATGGTTTTGTGCAGCGGTACGCCGCCAACATTGGAGTGGCGGGTCAAAGGCACCATCGAGTCACCGTGACCACCCAAAACGTAGCAATTAATATTTTGTACGCTTACTCCCAATTCCATTGCTACGAAAGCCCGCATACGAGCTGAATCGAGTACCCCAGCCTGTCCAATAACGCGGTTAGCAGGAATACCGGTCTTCTTCCAGGTCAGGTAAGACATGACGTCCAATGGGTTGGTGAGAATAATATAAATGGCATCAGGGGAAAGCTTAATGGTTTCCTCTGCTACCTTTCCAACGATGGCGGTATTTGCGGCCAGCAGATCATCCCGGCTCATACCCGGCTTGCGAGGCAAACCCGCTGTAATAACGATAATGTCTGAGCCTGCAGTGGCAGCATAGTCATTACTTCCGGTGATGGTAACATCCGAGCCAATTACGGGCATCGCCTCGGTCATATCTAAAGCTTTACCCTGGGGCATACCTTCAAGGATATCCACCAAAACAATGTCGGCAATTTCGCGCTCCGCAAGCCAATGAGCCGTTGTCGACCCGGTCATCCCGGCGCCAATAATAGATACTTTTTTGTTCATTTTCTCTCCTTGAGAATTGATATTTCTTCAGGAATTTTGATGATACTTAGAACATCATTTCCCAAAGAAGCAGATTAAAAAAAATGGTCTTTTAAGATAAATTATCTCAAAAAAGCGTAGGGGGATTTTATGAAAACCACGTCTAAGATTACAGTTGCATTTGTCATATTTTTTTGTTCCAAACTACACCACAGCTCACACAAAAAACCGTCAAGCATTAACTATTTATAAATGCAAAAATCTCCCGACTGCAGTGCAGCTCGGGAGATCTTATTTACTAATCAGATAACGCCTCAATAAAATGAATCGCCTGCATACCTGCTGCGGCGCCCATCCCGGCGGATGTGATCACCTGTCGAAAGTGAGAATCGGCGACTTCACCGGCGGCAAATACACCGGGGACATTGGTCTGCATATATTTATCAACAACCAAGTAATCGCGCTCATCCATGTCGAGCTGACCCTTAAATAATTCTGTATTGGGGAAATGCCCGATGAAAATGAAAACGCCGTCAGTAGCCATTTTAGTTTCTTCACCAGTTTTCAAATTCTTCAACTGCACAGAATTGACAGCCGTTTCACCTTCAATTGCGGTGACTGTGCTGTCCCAAATAAAACTAATTTTCGGATTGTTGAAAGCTCGCTGCTGTAAAATTTCTCCAGCTCGCAGTTCATCACGCCGGTGAATAATGGTTACCGAGTTGGCAAAGCGAGTCAAGAAAAGGCCTTCTTCCAGCGCACTATCACCGCCGCCCACAACGACAACGTCCTTTTCCTGGAAAAAATGTCCGTCACAGGTGGCACAATAAGAAACACCACGTCCGGTCATTTCTTTCTCACCAGGAACATCAAGGGGGCGCGGTGTTGCACCGGTGGTCAAGATCAGCGTTTCGGCGTATTTTTCATCACCATAAGTTGTAACCTTAAACGGGCGTTGGGAAAGATCGACTTTGGTTACTTCATCAAATTCTGTCTGAGTTCCAAAACGTTCAGCTTGCTTTTGAAATGCATCTACCAATTCCGGGCCGCCAATGCCATCGGGAAATCCGGGATAATTTTCTACTAAATGGGTTGTTGAAACTTGTCCACCTAACTGCATACCGGTCAGCACAAGGGGTTTTAGATTGGCGCGTGAGACATATAACGCCGCAGCTAAACCTGCCGGTCCTGAACCAACAATGATCGTTTTGTGGATATTTTTATTCGCATCTTCCATAATATTAGCCTCTTCTTGTTTTTCAACCTTGCCTGGTTCTTTTGAAAATCCTTTTCAGAACAAATTTTTTAATCTAAAAGAACCAATTAATCTCAGCATCTAGACGATGTAAAGCAGTCATATTTTACCAAATTCATCGCATAGACGGACCATTAAATCAAGTTAACCTTCTAATATCTTTTAGATGCAGATATTAAGAAAAAGTTGCATAAAAATAGCGGCTCCTTTGCGGAGCCGCTATCTAAAGCTATCTTACTAAACGATCAGCGTCGTCCGCGCTGCCCGCCGCCGCTGCGACGGTTGTTTGGACGTCTGGATGTGTTAGGTCGATCTGCTGCAATCGCTTCTTCAACGGTCAGACCCTCAAGGACTGCCCGTCTGGAAAGGCGGATTTTACCTGTTCGTGCGTCGATGGCTGTAACCATAACCGTGATTTCATCACCACGGCGGACAACATCTTCAACTGAATTAACACGCTCAGTATCCAACTGGGAAATATGTACCATCCCATCCGTTCCGGGGATAATTTCGACAAAGGCGCCAAAGTCTTTGGTGCCGGTTACTTTGCCAGTGTAAATACGGCCTACTTCTGCGGTGGCAGTCATCTGCTCGATGCGCTCTTGGGCCACACGGGCGCTTTCAGCATTATCCGTGGCAATAAGAACTGTGCCATCTTCTTCGATATCGATGCGAGCACCGGTCTCTTCTTGCAGGGCACGAATATTCTTTCCACCAGGTCCAATGATGGCGCCAATCTTTGATTCAGGAATTTTCACTGAGGTGATGCGCGGCACATGGGCTTTGAGATCGGCACGCGGCTCAGCAATCACATCCATCATTTTGCCTTTGATATGGGTGCGAGCTTCTTTGGCTTGTTCCAGGGCTTCGGCCATGATGGCTTGAGAAATGCCCTTGATCTTAATATCCATTTGCAATGCGGTGATACCTTGATCCGTGCCAGCCACTTTGAAATCCATATCTCCGAGGTGATCTTCCATACCCTGGATATCGGTCAGGATAGCATACTGATCGCCTTCTTTGATCAGACCCATCGCCACACCAGCCACA
Organism: Chloroflexota bacterium; assembly: GCA_039714275.1. Classification (GTDB taxonomy): domain Bacteria; phylum Chloroflexota; class Anaerolineae; order Anaerolineales; family UBA11858; genus JBDLJO01. The sequence continues at coordinate 5,414 of JBDLJO010000017.1, forward strand.
GGGGCTTTGATCGGAACACCGGTGTCCATCAGGGCTAATGTAGAGCCGCAAACGGAAGCCATTGAGGATGATCCATTAGAAGATAATACTTCAGAGACTAATCGCAGTGAGTAAGGGAAATCTTCTAAAGGTGGGATCACGGGCAGCAAAGCTCGCTCGGCCAGAGCACCATGCCCAACTTCACGGCGGGAAGTGCCGCGTAAGAAGCGGGCTTCACCGGTGCAGAAAGGCGGGAAGTTATAGTGGTGCATATAACGCTTGGTTTCATTGGGATCCAGATTGTCGAGACGTTGAGCATCACGCGGCGTGCCGAGTGTTGCCATCGTCATGACCTGGGTTTCACCACGGGTGAAGAGACCAGCACCATGAGCACGCGGGGTGGTATTGACATCACACCAAATATTGCGGACATCTCGCAGACCACGGCCGTCAGGGCGCATGCTGCGGTCAAGAATACGCTGGCGAACAATAGATTTATGCGCAGCTTCAAAGTTCTTTTTAACTTTGGTGACAAGTTCTTCATCATCACCGGCAAACTCAGCCAGAATCTCTTCTTTGAGAGCTGACATGGCTGCACTTTGATCAGCCTTCGCTAAACCCTGGTCCAAAATCTCAATTAAACGAGCTTCGGCGCTGTTATGAACAGCTTCCTTCATAGTTTCATCGACTGAGAGTTCAGGAATTTCACGTTTGGGTTTGCCAATTTCGGCAACCATTTTGTTAATCGCCTCAATGATCAGACGGATGGCATCGTGTCCAAAAGCAATCGCGTTAACAATCACATCTTCTGAAACTTCATTGGCGCCGCATTCCACCATCAGGATGGCTTCATCGGTGCCGGCTAATCTCAAATCGAGATCTGACTGATCCATTTGTTCAAAAGTGGGGTTGATGAGAAATTCACCATCTACACGCCCGACTCGAACGGCGCCCACCGGACCATCCCAGGGGATATCCGAAATTGCCACGGCAGCCGAAGCGGCATTGATGGCCAGAATATCCAGGGGATTTTCATTGTCCGAAGAAAAGGCATACATAATCACCTGGATGGCGCTGCGTAAATGTTTGGGGAAAAGCGGTCGCAGTGGGCGATCGGTCAAGCGATTGACCAGGATCGCATTTTCACTGGGACGACCTTCCCGACGGAAGAAAGAGCCAGGAATAACGCCGCCAGCGTACATACGCTGTTCGTAATCTACCGTCAGCGGCAGAAAATCGATGTCACGGGTATCTGAACTCATAGTTGCGACGCCAAAAACCAGGGCGTCATCTACACCGACAGTGACTGCACCACCGGCTTGACCGGCCAGACGACCCGTTTCAAAGGTCATTTGCTTACCGCCGATCATTGCTTGATATTTTTTTCCTTCAGGTTGCATGGTACCTCCTACCATTTATCCGCCAGTTAGGGATTGGGGTTTTAGGACAATGGTCGCAATCTTATTGGATTGGATTATCCTCAAATCCCAATTCCCAACCTCATGGCGGGTTAATTAAACCTTGGGTGCATAATTACACCCGTAAGTGATAAATTTTTCATAAAACAAACACCGAAACAGCCTAAACGCCTCCCCCAAATTGGCTAACCGCATTGTACGCTTTTCGTTCAACGTGCCGCCCTAACTTGGTAATCATTCAAACGCTAATAAAAAGCGAGCAGATGGAAAAATTTCAGGACCATCTACTCGCTTAATGATTCTAGCGTCGGCGAATGCTCAGCTCATCTGTAAGCGCTATATAACGACGATAATTTTTCTTGCTGAGGTATTTCAGCAATCGTCGTCGTCGGCCTACGAGTTTTAACAAACCACGTCGACATGCTTCATCATGTTTATGAATCCGCAAGTGGTCGGTCAGTTCAAGAATACGCTGTGTGAGCAAAGCGATTTGGACTTCGGGCGATCCCGTATCTTTTTCGTGACGGGCATACCCTTTCATCAGGTCTGCTTTTTCTTCTTTTTTTATAGTCATGACGTCTGCAATCTCCTTTCTTTAGTATTTGTGCAGGTCTCCAGGTAAGAAGCAAATCCTATCGTTGAGATCAGGATCATGCCGCTCACCGGTCGAGTCAGCGGGAAGGATTATACCAAAAATCTCGTACAAGTAAACAGTAAGTCAACAAGCGCTGGGGGCAGTCTGGGCGGTGCTGCACCCTTGATGGGGAAAGTATACCGTGTTCCACACTAAAGAAATCAAGATCTAACGTGACCATCTCCAATGCCAATCCACTGATAAGTGGTTAGTTCTTCCAGGCCCATTGGGCCGCGGGCATGTAATTTCTGGGTACTAACAGCAACTTCGGCACCTAGCCCAAACTGTCCACCATCATTAAATCGAGTGCTGGCGTTAACAAAGACTGCGGATGAATTAATGGCCGTAATAAAGCGATCAGCATTTTCCAAATTGTTGGTCAGAATGCTTTCAGAGTGCTCTGTACTATGTTCTTGGATGTGGGCAACAGCTTCATCCAAGGAATCGACAATTTTTATCCCCAGAATCAGGCCCAACCACTCTTGATCAAAATCATCAGGTCCGGCCGGCAGGACCGTTAAATGAGGGGCTGCATTACGGAGAATTTCCAGGGCACCTGGGGCAGCGCGAATTTCTACATTATGCTGCACTAAACGCTCGGTCGCCCGAGGTAAAAAGGTCTCTGCTACATCACGGTGAACCAGCAGCGTATCCAATGCATTACAAACGCTGGGTCGCTGCACTTTGGCATTCTCCACAATATCAATCGCGCTGTCCAAATCTGCAGTTTGGTCTACAAAAATATGGCAAATTCCGATGCCACCTGTGATCACAGGAATTGTGCTCTCCTCTAAGCACAGGCGGTGTAATCCGGCTCCACCGCGCGGCACGATCATATCGACATATTGATCTAATCGCAGCAGTGCGGAAACCAAAGCACGGTCGGGATCAGCGATATACTGAACTGCGGTCAAGGGAAGATCGGCTTTATCCAAGGCAGTCTGAATCACAGCGACCAGGGCTAAGTTACTGCGCAGGGTTTCACTGCCGCCTCGTAAAATTGCAGCATTACCTGTTTTTAGGCAGAGCGTGGCAATATCAATTGTGACGTTGGGGCGAGCTTCATAAATAACGCCCAAGACACCAATGGGAATACGGCGCTTGCTGAGACGGATGCCGTTTGGCAGCACGCGCCCTTCAATGACGGTACCAACTGGATCTGGCAAATCGATAATACGGCGGGTATCAGCAGCTAAATTTTGGACACGCTCCTCTGTTAATAAGAGGCGATCTATGCGAGCTTCATCCAAACCATTATCACGAGCGTCGGCAATATCTAAAGAGTTTTGAGCCAGTACATAGGTCGATTGCCTTTCCAGCTCTTCAGCAATCAGGAGCAGGGCGGTATTTTTTTGTTGTGTGGTTATCGCAGCCAAAATTCGGCTGGAATCTTTGGCACCCTGGCCTAGTTCAATTAAGTTCGTCATCAGCGTTCCTCCATCTATTTTCCACAGTGCGCACAAGGGAATGGCAATCATTCACATCCGGTATATCATCTAAATATTATTATTTTTTCCATCTGAGATCATGAAGACTCTAAGAAATAAAGTAACTATCTATAACAGGATCAAGTCATTGCGATGGACGATTACCGGGCCATGGTAATAGCCCAGCTGCTCGGCAATTTGTTCCGATTGGCAGCCTTTTATTTGCTGCAAATCGGAACCTGCATAACGGACAATACCGCGGGCTAATTCGTTTTTTTCGGGATCGATGATAAAAACCGCAGCGCCGCGATTAAATTGGCCTTCAACGGAAATGATCCCAGCAGGCAAGAGACTGTGTCCACCTTCCTGCAATGCCTTTGCAGCGCCTTTATCGACAGTTATTTTCCCAGCAGGCGGCGGGCCGCCTAAAATCCAGCGCTTACGACTATCGAGCGATGTTGTTAAAGCTGGGATACGAGTACCCACAGCATGCCCACCAACAATTTTTATGATTACATTTTCAGTCATACCGGCCGCGATGACCACATCGGTGCCAGCGCGGCGCGCATAATCGGCGGCCTGCAATTTAGTAATCATGCCTCCGACACCCAATCCGCTCTGACTATGCCCAATTTGTAAATCGGCAATCTGATCAATACGGTTGACTTCGGGAATCAATTTCGCATCTGGATCAAGTCGGGGGTCTGCGGTAAAAAGGCCCGGTTGATCGGTGAGTAGAATCAACAAATCTGCATCAGCCAGCATGGAAACCAATGCTGAGAGATTATCATTATCACCCAGTTTTATCTCCGCCGTGGCAATGGCGTCATTTTCATTGATAATAGGGATAACCTGCTGGGCCAATAAAGCATCTAAGGTATCACGAGCGTTTAGATATCGTTTCCGATTTTCCATATCACCGCGAGTGAGTAATATTTGCCCAACATGCAGATCATAAATATCAAAAAACTTCCCCCAGATATGCATCAAATGGCTTTGCCCTACAGCTGCCAGCATTTGTTTCCGAGCCATAACAACCGGTAAGTTTTCGAAGCCTAAGCTTTGTTTGCCCGCAGCAATGGCGCCAGAACTGACTAAAATAAGCTCGTGACCAAGACGATGCAGCTCAGCGCACTGTGTAACCAGGTGCATCATGCGGGAATGTTTAAGCTGATGTGTACCATCCGTGAGCACACTGGTGCCAAACTTAATTACAATTCTCTTGTTTTTAATCATAATTTTTATCCGCTAGTACGGCGATTAATAGCGTCCATAACTGCCCCATAATCAGCCGGCAGCTTTATAGGCGGATTGGCATATTGCTCAACGACATGGTCCAATTGACCTTGATGGTACTCGACTTTGAAACGGGAAAATTTCAAGCCATGTGCGGTTGAGATAACCACAACACGCTGATGGGATTGAATGATGCCCTGCTCCAAAAGTTTAAACAGCGCACCCAGGGCTACACCGGTATGTGGGCAGGCATATAACCCAGTGCGATCGGCCCGAACAGCAGCATTTGCCAATTCATCTTCGCTAACTTGCTCGACAATACCATCAAAAGAGCGCAGTGTCTTTACGGCACGTTCGTAGCTGACAGGATTACCAATTTGGATGGCGCTGGCCAGGGTCTTTTGCGCGGTTACCGGAACAAATTCGTTAAAATTATTTTGATAGCTCAAATACAGCGGGTTGGCATGCTCGGCTTGAGCTGCCACCAGGCGGGGGGTACGATCAATCAATCCCAATGCACGCATCATCTGCAGGCCTTTGCCCAACGCAGAAATATTACCCAGGTTGCCTGAAGGGATGATGATCCAATCGGGGACCTGCCAACCAAACTGCCGCACAATTTCAACGCCAACTGATTTTTGACCCTCCATGCGCAAAGAGTTCATTGAGTTAGCTAAATAAATCGTGGGGTCGTTGGTCAGCTGCTGAACAATTGCCATACAACCATCAAAATCTGTGTCCAAAGAGAGGACTGCAGCACCATTGGCAATCGGTTGAATGAGCTGCTCAATGGATACCTTACCCTGAGGCAGCAGCACAATTGCTGGAATCTCAGCTGCCGCGGCATAGGCTGCCAAAGCAGCGGAAGTATCACCCGTGGATGCAGCGGCAACAGCTTTGATCGGTTTACCATCAGCGATGATTTGTTTAACCACTGAAACCAGGACCGTCATACCCAGATCTTTAAACGATCCGGTATGGCTGTTGCCAGAGAGTTTTAACCAAAGATCTGGAAGCCCGATTTCGCTCCCTAAACGTTCGGCTCGAAAAAGATTGGTATGCCCCTCATACATAGAAACTACATTTTGATTGTCAAGCTGTGGAGAAATCCATTCTTTTAGACCCCAAACGCCGCTGCCGTATGGAAAATCATGGCTGCGGCTGCGTTCTTCCAAAAGGGTTTTCCATTCGGATGCACTGCGGTCCGCCAGCGCTTCCAGGTCATGGACGACATCAAGCAAACCACCGCAATCCTTACAGCGGTAAATAACATCGTAAATTGAGTAACGTTGATCGCAGCCGCGGGCACATTGATACCAACTCGAATAGGCCATATCAAACTCCATCTCCGACGACATCGGTGGTGATTTGATGCAGAGGCAAGTACCCAAGTTTAGCCAGCGCGTCTGTAGGAATTGAGGATTCATCCGGTTTATCTGATAAGCCAAAGATGAGCCCCCCCCGCTGACGCCATTTTAATGCCGCAGCTCGGACTTCTTGGGTGATGACAATTTCCTCATTTAGCATGATGTCTAATGAGCAACCCGATTCCAGATGCCCCATATGCGCGGCCGTGATTTGATACTCTTTACGGCGAAAGTCTTTAAAGGGTGTTGGATCTCCAACCTCGAAGCAGGCGTAAACATCACTATGAATTGCCCTTAATTTGCTGGGGAACTCTGCCTGGCGTGCATTGACAGATGCCAAAAGAGTCCCAAAGTCGGACCAACGTCCGCTTTTAACCTGGTCTGTAAAATCATCAAGATCATAAATACCACTGGCTATGATCAAGCAAATATAAACCAAATAATCTTGATTGTCGGAAGTGAAGGCGTGGTAATCCGAATGATTAAAACGTTGATACGCTGCATCAAAAATTAAAGCATCGAAATCATCGCCCAAGGCAGCGCTAACCGTTTGAAAAGCCGCGTCTACTCGAGCCCGGTCAATGACGCTGTCATTGCGCCCGCGGGCACCCAGCATGGTTTTATCCATATCGATCAGCACAACAGTACCTTCATCTAGGGGAAAGTTTTGCTGAGATAGGTAAGTATCGAATGCCGCCAATAAGTTCCAGCGATTTGCTAAATAGAGCGTGCAATTATCGCCTTCATCCAGTATTTCAGTTTGTCGGGGTTGGTCGTTCTCAGCGCCAATAAAGGCTATGCCCGGCCAACCACCAGCGCGGCAGATATTCACAAAAGCCGTGCCGTCATTCATGCGCGAATCACCCAAGAAAATCAGACGCTTAATCTCAGCATGGGGAGTATCCAAAGTACGGGCCGCAGCCAAAATGCGAATGATTATTTTTGCATACTCAGGACTACTTTTACGAGGTGCATACTGCGAATGCATCTTCAACTCGTGGAAAAAATCTGAAAATCCTGGCAAACGTTGATCAACAGGGACCAAATTACGATAAACCACAAAATCTCCCAGAAATTCACTTAGCGCATTACGTTGATAGCTTTTCATTAAATCACCTCACCTTCTTCTTGGCGTTCGACAGATGAAAAACGCTGCCCAAACCGATCAACAAAACAGGGAAAGCCGCCAAACAAGGTCCCCGCTCAGGGGCAAGAGGCTCTTCTTCTACTGATTCCGGGGGAGCAGGTGTCGATGAGGGCACGGTGGTAGATGTAGGCCTGGGCGTGGAGGTTGGTTTGTTGGGATCGGCCGTCCCAAAGGTCATCATGGTTGGCGAGGGGTAAAACGTGGGGGAAGGGATAGATGTAGGGATAATGTACTTGCCTTCGGGAACACCTAACCAGGCAGCCCAGGCACGTTCAAACCCTTCCATATCCATACCAATCACAGCCTGGAGCGCATCATCGGTAGATAATCCCTGTTTGTAGGATGCCAGTAAAGCCGCCAATTCATCTTCACCATAAGCTTCAACGAAAAATGTCACCGCACTGAGGGATTCATTATAGGCCAGGTACACGCGCTCTTCATTATAGGCACCGAAACCGTTGTTCAGGGCAGAGAGATGGATCAAGGAACCATCTTCGACGGCTTTATAAACCTGGTTCAACTCCCATTGATGAGAGATAAACTCATTATATTGAGCCAGGCCCTCATTCAGCCAAACTGGAATTGATGTTGTGGGATTATACGTAACCTGTGCAAAATAAAGATGTGAGATTTCATGGGGGATAACCCCATTCAGCCAGGATTCCTGAAATGCTGAGCCCTGAACAATCTGGGTCGTAATGCCATAGTTGGTAAAAGCTTCACCCCCCACCCACTCGTGGGCAACGCCATGCCAGGCTGCAAATTCATCGAAATTATTATAGATGATGATGCGAATTTGAAAATCTAAATCGGTTTGAAAGAGAGGGTACTGCGCTGCGAGGGCCCGATTGGCAATTTCAAAAACGGATTTGCCGAAAGCTTCCGGTTTGCCGTGCCACCAAACTCCAACATTCTCATTTTCCAAAATCTGCCAATCGTAGCGCGTATCATCATAGCGGATGGTAATTTCTTCACTGCGAGCAGTATTGCCATTTGAATCAGCAACTTCCCAATAATACATTATTGGCGCTGAGGGTGGTATTGTGATCTCCTCGGTATCCCAGGCGTACTCGAGGTCGATTTCGGCGGCTGGCGAAATTTCAAGATTAACTTTGGTAAAGCTATCTGAAGAATACCGGTTATCCGTTGTATAAATTAACCTGGCACTGGTAATTTCCCCACCGCTGGCAGCAGCCGTAGTGCGGAATATCAATTCACCGGGAAAGTTGTTCTCGTGACTGTGCTCGTGAAATGCTATCGGCGATTGGGCGCTGACTGCACCCTGCCAATAAAAAGCATTAGCAATTATGAACAGCAGTAAAAAGTAACGAAAAAATAAACTCTTATATTTAGACATCACCAAGGTATCCTTTAATTACCAATAATTCCGCATTCAAGATTGAGCCGCTGGCTGCACCACGCAGGGTGTTATGAACAACGCTCACCAAGCGCAAATCCATGACTGAACAAGCTTGCATGCGGCCAACCGTTACAGCCATACCACGATCTATGTTGCGATCTCTGCGCGGCTGAGGGCGAGAGGGTTGGTTACGCAAATATATGATCCTCTCAGGTGCGCTTGGCAAACTGCGGACTTGCTCAGGGGATTGAAATTCGGATAAAACTCGTGCCGCATCTTCAACAGTGGGCACCCGCTCAAATTTCAAAGCCATACTCAGGGTATGGCCATCCATGACCGCCACCCTATTGGCCTGGGCAGAAATATCCATATCAGCTGGCAAACGACGATTTCCATTCATTGTACCCAATAACAAACGAGTTTCTTGTTCAATCTTTTCTTCTTCGCCATCAATAAAAGGAATGATATTACCAGCGATATCCATATAGGAAACGCCCGGATACCCTGCCCCGGAGACGGCCTGCATGGTAGTTACCAGGACCTGCCGAATACCAAAAGCCTGATCCAGCGGCTTAAGCGTCAAAGCGAGGCCCGAAGTTGTGCAATTGGGGCTGGTGACGATCAGACCCGGCCAACTTTTCTGAGCGCGCTGCTCTTCGATCATGGCCAGGTGATCGGCATTGACTTCAGGAATGATCAGCGGGACTCCAGGTTCTTGACGATAGGACGATGCATTGGAACAAACAATGGTTCCAGCCTGAGCAAAACGCGGCTCAACGTCACGGGCAATCTTGGCCGGCAGTGCAGAAAAAACCAGGGGAACCGGCAGATCGGGTTCTGAATCACGGACAATCATCTCGGAAATACGCGCGGGCGGGTCACCATCCAGTACCCATTGACAGACCTGGCCATATTTTCCACCAGATGTCCGTGCAGACCCCGTAACTGCCGCAACCTCAAACCAGGGATGATGCTCCAGCAGTTGTACAAATCGCTGCCCAACAGCGCCTGTGGCCCCTAAAACGGCAGTGGGAATCTTTTTTGAAAATATTTTGTTATGCATTAAGAATCACCTTATCATGGATACGCTGCATGGCATCATTGGCATCTTGTTCACTGACCACCAGTGAGATGCTGTATTCGGATGATCCCTGCGCAATGGCAATCACATTAATTGCCCCGCCAGCCAGGGCTGAGAATATTTGGGCTGCAATTCCGGGTGTGGTGCGCAAGGATGCACCCACAACGGTAACAATCGTGACCCCATCCTGCGCCCAAATACGATCAATATCTCGCCGGGTCAGTTCCAGACTCATTTCACTTTCAACGGATTGAATCACTTCTGTTGTGGAATCGGCTGGGATCAGAAAACTGATCGATTGTTCAGATGAAGCCTGTGAAATCATCAAAACACTGGCACCGGTGCGGGCGACCGCCGCAAAAGTACGTGCAGCAATCCCGGGAACGCCGAGCATGCCGCGACCTTCAACCGTGATCATACTGAGGTCTGAGACGGTGGATATCGCGGTCACTTTCCCTTTCGATTTGGCTGGCATGATGCAAATGCGAGTACCCGGATGGGAAGGGTTGAAAGTGTTCTTGACCCACAAGGGTATATCACGCTCAATGATTGGGCGGATGGTTTTTGGGTGCAGCACTTTAGCACCAAAATATGCCAATTCGCTGATTTCATTAAAAGAAATTTCAGGTATCACCTGGGCGTTGGGTACAATGCGCGGGTCAGCGGTCATGACACCATCGACATCTGTCCAGGTCCAAACTTCATCCGCATTTAAGCCAGCCCCCAATATGGCCGCCGTGTAATCACTCCCGCCGCGCCCCAGGGTGGTGATGATGCCGTCCTGAGTGGCACCAATAAAACCGGTCACTACTGGGACCACACCATCGTCCAACAAAGGTAGAAGACGCTTGGTAAGCTGCTGGCGGGTAATATCCATAATGGGCATCGCATTCTGGAAAGCGGTATCGGTAATAATCAATTCGGTGGCATTTACGGCCTGTGAGTTTAAACCTACCTGCCGTAATGCCGTGGAGAAAATACGGGCATTCAATCGTTCTCCCAAAGATGTGATGGCATCCATACCACGCGGCGTAACCTCACCCATAACGTGGATGCTGCGGCAAAAAACACTCAACTCATCCATATGCTGGTCAATGATGGACAGCAATGGGCTGTTCTCATGTTCATTGAGCGACAAACCATCCAATACGCCATGATGTCGATCTCGCAGCTGTTCAATGATGGACTTATAAGCAGCTTCATCCCCGGCGGCGGCCGATTTTGCGCTCTGTATCAATGCATCGGTAACACCTCGCATGGCTGAAACCACGACAACCAGACGATGCCCTTGATCGGCACAGGATTTAATGATTTTTGCGGCTTGCTGCATGGCTTCAATGCTGCCAACCGATGTGCCCCCAAATTTCATAATATAAGTAGTCATCGGGTAACCTCAAGATTAGGAAAAGTGCCCATATGGGTATTAATACGACGAATTATGATCTGATCTAGATTGAATCCAATTTGATTGCGAAAATCATTGTTAAATTTCAGTGGGGATTAAATTTCCAGGAATACAATTTAATCGGACAGAGAAAAATCCATGATCAGCGGAAAATGATCTGAGCCAATATCGGGACCCACGGCGCGGTACTGGACATTGATCTCGGGTGAAACCAAGATGTGGTCAATCGGTACCCGGAGCAGCCAGTTATCCGTTGGCCAGGTCGGTTGGATGCCGAACCCCTTGCGGCTGTCCCGAAGCTGGGAAAGCTGCAGCCAGTCCTTGTAATATGGAGACCAGGAGGTGGCATTAAAATCACCGGCAGCCAAAACGATCTCATCAAGCTCACCGGCATAGGTCATCAAGTCTGTCATTTGAATACTGCGCTGCAAGGTCATCCATTTGGTTTTCGGTGGAACAGGATGAGAGAGGATAAAAACAACCGGTTGTTGATCAATTTTTAAATGTGCCACAATCGAGGGCGTATCTAATTGCCCAAAACGCTGGATTTCACTGTTAACCAGGTCGTAGCGGCTGTATAAAGCAATGCCAAAATTATCTTCTCGCGTTTCGGCGATGAAATGTTCGTAGCCCAATGCTGATAAATTCAAATCATCCAACCAGGCCTGATTGACTTCGATCAACATCACAAAGTCCGGGTCTGACTCCGCTATCAGGTTGGATAAAACAGCGTGATTTGGGTTTTCTTTAAGCACGTTCGCCAGGAGAATGCGATAGACGGGTTCACCTGATTGGTGGTGCGGCGGCATGCTGTACAGAGGCAAAATTAATCCAGCATTGAATAGGGCCAATACAACCATCAGCGCCGTCATCCAGCGATTCTTCCCAATGATATATATCAAGCCAATCAATGCGCTTAGAAAAAAGGATTGCACACGGAAATGACTGAACCAATCAAAAATCCACCAGCGGCGGCCCAAAAAGCCCATTAACGTGGTCAGCACCAGCGAGAGCGCTGAAAAATCAATCAATATCCAGCAAAAGCGCCTCAGCAGAGGGTATCGAGCCGTTCGTTGCTTCACACTAAGGACGCGGCCACATCGTGCCTGCCGGCACAATGCCATTGACGGGCACATCGTCTTTGACAACCGCGCTGTTACCAACCCGGGCGCCCGCACCAATCTCGACACCAAGATTTACGGTAACACCCATCCCCACCAGCACTTCCAGTCCAATCTTAACGCCGCCGGCCAGAACTGCACCTGGAGAGATGTTGGCATAATCATCCAACTGGCAGTCATGCGAGACAATGGCACCGGTGTTAATGATGGAGCCAAAGCCGACATTAACCTCGCTGCCAACATAAGCATGGGGAAAAACCTGTACACCGGGCGAAAGCACGGCGCTCGGTTCAACAAAAGCAGTTGGATGCACAACCGCCGGGCAGGTGTAACCCGCCTCGGTCAGGCGTTGAAAAACTTTAACCCGCACCTTGATGTTCCCGATACCGCCAACCGCATTGACACACAATTGGACTCCTTTTTGGTGTAATTCTTCGAGGACTTGTTCTCCCCCCAGGACAGGCAGGCCCATGACCGAATCTCCCGGGGGCATACCATCGTCGATGAATCCAACAATATCATAGGTGCCTAACATCCGGAGTAAATCCAGCACTGATTTTCCGTGCCCGCCGCTGCCATAAATGATCATCGAAGTAGGGTCAAAGGTTGTATCGGGAAGTGTGATCGGTGCTGCTGCTCGCAATCGTGAACGGACATCCTGCTCCGTAATGATGGGTCCAGACGGAAAATCACTTAAGTCAAGATTGTTTTCTTGAGCCAACGCCAGGGCAGGTTTTGATATCCTCAGCCCATCAGGTACAGCAGGTTTCGAATCCGGATGTAGTTCAACAGCTTGGATTTCCGGTACTTCAGCATCTGGAGAATCCGCCAAATAACCCAAAATATCCCCGGCACGGACCGTGTCGCCCTGATCATTTTGCAGACCAATAAGATAACCATCCGCTTCGGCTTCAAGATCAGCCGTTGACTTGGTGGTTTCCAGCGTGCAGAGAATATCCCCCGCTGCAACCTGCTGGCCCTCTTCAACATGAATGGCGGCTAACAGGGCTTCAGGTTCATTGGGATTAAGCAAAGGAATCGTAATCGTATTCATGATTAATCTCTCAGGGTGCAGCGGTGATTTTCCGGGCGCCAGCGATAATATCATCAACGCCAGGCAGGATGAACGCTTCTAAAATGGTCGAGGCCGGGATGGGGTAATCACCCGCCGCTACCCGGCTGGCATGCCGTAACTGCGGGCCGAGGGATTCGGCGCTGATCGCCAGCACCTCGGCGCCCCAGCCGTGGGTGTAAGTGCCTTCCTCTACGACCAGCAGTCGCCCGGTACGTCGTACCGAGTCCAACACCGGGGTAAGCTCAAAAGGCGAGAGCTGGGTGGGAACGATCAATTCGGCAAATATTTCTTCTTCATATGCCAATCGATGGAGAGCTTCCAGCGCCAATTCGGCCATATAGCCGTAGGCGGCAATGGTTAATGTTGGATCAGGTGCGCCGCGCATCTTGAGGTTGTATGCCGGGGCATAGGTTTTTCCCAGCTTGATTTGCTGAACTTCGAAATCATTGAGTGAATCCTGATCATGGATGGGCATCAAATAAAGCAGTTTATTCTCAACGAACAAGACCGGGTCTTCATCCTGGATGGCTTGAGCCAATAAGGTCCCCGGGTTCCCCAAAGCGCTCGGAGCCAACACTCGCAGGCCTGGGATACCCAGGAAGATTTTTTCTAATGTCTGGCTGTGGGTCGGGCC
>JBDLJO010000018.1:0-19257 GCA_039714275.1 Chloroflexota bacterium
CTGGACGCTGGTAAAGCTCACCCGGCGCCCCAATCTGCACCGCCTGCCCGTGATTCATGATCACCACCCGGTCGGCCAGCGCAAAAGCTTCTTCTTGGTCATGCGTCACATACAGCACGGTCTGCTCGATCTCGTTCAAGATATCCCGCAGTTCGGTCAACAGCGACTCACGCAAAGCGCGGTCCAGCGAACCCAGCGGCTCATCCAACATCAGCAGTTTCGGGCGCGGCGCCAGCGAGCGTGCCAGTGCCACCCGCTGCTGCTCACCCCCCGAGAGGGCCGCCACATCCCGTGCCCCATACCCCGGCAGCCCAACCAGTTCCAGCATCTCTGCCACCCGCTTCGCAATCGCATCAGGAGCCCATTTCGCCATCAGCAGCCCAAAACCGATATTCTGCGCCACATTTTTATGCGGGAACAGCGCGTAATCCTGGAACATCAACCCGAAGCCGCGCTGGTGCGGGGGAGTATCCTGCAGATGTTTTCCATCCCAGTGCAGCGTCCCGGAATCAGCCTTTTCCAGACCGGCCACGATCGACAGCAGGGTCGATTTCCCGCACCCACTTGGGCCCAGCAGGGCCATGATTTCACCCTCGTTCAAATCAAACGAAATCCCATCCAAAGCCTGGGTGCTGCCAAAAGTTTTATAAATATTCTTGATCGCTAATTTATGCATAAATGCTTCACCAAAAAGACTAAAATTCACCCACATCGGCCACCCGCAGGCGCTCGATGGCCAGCATCCCGCCGACCGCCACCGCCATCAGAATGGTGCTCAACGCCAGCGCCTGCCCGTAGTTCAGCGCCCCGGGGCGGGATAAAAAGCGGTAGATCATCACCGGCACGGTCGGATATTCCGGCCTCGAGATCAGGGAGGAAGCGCCAAATTCCCCGATCGAAATCGTGAAGGCAAACGTCGCCGCCACCAGCAGCGCCCGCCCGACGATCGGTAAATCAATATGCCGGGTGACCTGGCGTGGTGAGGCCCCCAAAATAGCCGCCGCCCCCCGCAGTCGCGGCTGGATGCTCTGCAGCGCCGGAACCAGACTGCGCACCACAAAGGGGAAAGCTACCAACGTGTGGGCAATCGGAATCAAAAGCGGCGAGGCGCGCAGATCCAATGGCGGGCGGTTGAGCGCCACGATAAACCCCAGCCCCAGGGTGACCGCCGATGTACCCAGCGGCAGCATCAAGATCGGGTCCAGGAGCTTGTTGAAGCGTGACTCCCGGTCCCGCGCCAGCGCCCAGGCCGCCGGCAGCCCAAAGGCTAACGCCAGCACCACCGTGGCGGAGGCATAGCCCAGCGAGATCGCAATCGCGGTTGTCGGCGGCGAATAGAAGAGCGATTCCCGGCGGTTGATGCTCAACTCACGATAAAAAGCCAGTGTCGGTCCGGGAACCAGTTCCCCCTCCCGGGTGCGGTCGGTCTCCAGCGAAACCACCGAGCGAGCCGCCAATGCCAGCAAAGGCGTGGTCAGGAACACCAGCAAATACCCGATGATCATCCCGCTGATCAAACGTCCCCGCCAGGTACTGATTTTCTTTTGCGTGCCCTTCGAGGAACGCATCTTCAATGGACGTGAAAGGTTAGCTGCCAGCCGGGTGTAGATCATCGTCAGCGCCAAAGTGCAGGCCAACTGCAGCAGCGAGAGCACTGCCGCCAATGGCAAATTGAAAAGGCTGATCGTCTGGTAGAAAATCTCCACCTCCAGGGTGGCAAAGCGCGGCCCGCCCAGGACCAGCACCACCCCAAAAGAGGTGAAGTCAAAGATAAAGATCAATAAAGCCGCCGCGCTGATCACCGGCGCCAGCAGCGGTAAGGTGATATGGCGGGTTCTGGCCCAGGCGTTGGCGCCCAGGCTGTCTGCCGCCTGCCCCAAACGCGGGTCAATATGCGACCAGAAATCCCCCACCATGCGCAGCACGATGGTCGTGTTATAAAAAACGTGCGCCGCTATAATGGCGCCAAAGGTATTGATAAAGGAAATCGGTGGTGTGGGCAGATCAAAAAGCGTCATCAAGGCGCTGTTCACCCAGCCGGTCGGACCCAGCAAAGCATTGAATCCCGCCGCGACCACCAGGGTCGGCATCACAAATGGTAGGCCGGTTAAAGCCCGTAAGGTAGATTTCCCGCGGAAATCATAGCGTGCAAACAGATACGCGCCCGGCAGCCCCACGACCAAAGTCAGCACCGTAGAAAGCGCCGCCTGCCAGATGGTGAAACCCAGCACCCGCCGTACAGAAGCCGAGCTCACCGCCTCGAGCAGCGGTCCCATCAGGCCGTTTTCACCCCGGGAGAAACTCAACCCTAAAATACTGCCCAGCGGGTAAAAATAAAATAGGGCCAGAAAAGTCAGCGGTGCAATCCAGAGCAGAATCGTGAGGCGCGTTTTCTTCATCGTTAGCGGGTTGCCAGGTATTTCAGGCGGCTAAAAAGCCGGGAGTGTCGTTCACCGTAAGACCAGCTCGGTCCAGGCATGGATCCAGCTCTCACGCCGGGAGGCGATATCACCCGGGTCAAGGATCACCGGGTTCTCAGGCACAGCCAGGAATTGGGTGAATGTTGGCTCAAGCTGGGCGTTGCTATTGACCGGGAAGACGTACATTTGCAGGGGAATATCCTCCTGAAAAGTTGGAGAGAGCATGAAATCGATGAATGTCTCTGCCAGATCACGGTTCTTGGTGCCGGCCAGGATGCCCACAAATTCGATCTGTCGGAAGCAGGCCCCGTCCCCGATCACCGCCGCGGTGGGAGGTGCTTCCATCGGTTCCTCGGCATAGATCAGCTCAAACGGCGGGCTGGAACTGTAAGAAACCACGATCGGGCGCGTGCCCCCCCAGCGCGTGAATTCGGTATAGTAGGCGGTTTCCCAATCATTGACCACCGCCAGATCGTTGTCCACCAATCCCTGCCAGAATTCAAGATAGCCGCTTTCGCCAAAATGACCGATCGTGGCAAATAAGAAGGACAGGCCGGGCGATGAGGTGGCCGGGTTTTCAACCACCAACAACCCGCGATATTCCGGCAGCAGTAAATCACCCAGGTTCTCTGGAGGGGACAGATTGTGATCGGCAAAGTATGCCCGGTCGTAATTCAGACATACATCCCCGTAATCAACCGGCAGCGCATAATGGTCGGGGTCCAGCTGAAATTTCTCGGGGATCTCGGCCAGCAGCGGTGAATGATAGGCTTCAAATATGCCCTCATCCAGGGCCCGGCTGAGGAAGGTGTTATCCACACCGTAGAACAGATCAGCCAGGGGTGCATCCTTTGCCAATGCGGCTTTGTTGACCGCCGTACCGGTATCCCCTATTTCAAGGAAAGAAAGTTTAATATGATGCTCTTCCTGGAATGCCAGGATGATTTCCTCGGAGACGGCAAACGAATCGTGGGTCATGATCGTCAGGGTGCGGGGTTCAGCGGTAGAATCCGGGGTTTGTGGGGGAGCTGGTTCCTTTGCGCAGGCACTGACCAACAGGCTAAAAACACTTATCCAAAATAGGTACTTCTTTTTCATCTTACGGTTCCACCTCATTTTTATGATCGAAATGCTCAGGTTGATGGATTACCACAACGAGCAGGGCGCCCTTTTCAAGGGAAACCGCGCCTCGCAGGAAATTCAGCTGGTTGCTGATGCCTTTTGTCGCACCTAATCGCAAAGTGCCGCCTTTGAGGGGGTACTCCAACCCATTGGTTGTGATGCCATGCGCATCTTCCTGGAGAGGGATCAGCGAAACCGTATCTCCAATCTCACCTTCCAGGATCATCTGCTCACCCCCGCGCAGAATACGGATCTCTTGCGGTCCATCGATAATATGCATCTCAAGGGCGCTGAATTTTGGGTGCGACAGCAAGCACATATTGGCAATCGTCATATCCCAGCGTCCTCCCAGGGCAGCATAGATATGCACTTCTGAAGCGCCGCGTTCCAGGGCGTGGAATAACCCCAACTCGAGGTCAATTTCGTCCTTTCGGGCCGGAAAAGCAATTACTTCGACTTCATTATTTATCAAATGGATGCGGTCTCGTTCGGGCAGCGAATCAAAATCTCCCAGCACGACGTCAGGGTTCAGTCCTATCCTGAGGTAGTGGGATGCGCCCCCATCGACGGCAATCAGATAATCATCCACCCGTAGATCAACCGGGAGATGATTAAGTTCGCCGTTGGCAATCAGTATAGCTCTCATTAAAAAATCCTCCTCCGGTGGCGGAAGAGGATTTTATGAGCTGCTTTTATGCGATTCCTCCGCCGGCATTATCCGGATCAGGTCCGCGGGTCGAAGGTTCACCTTCATCTCAGCCGGTTACCCGGCTCCCCGTGCACTCTTTAGTTGTAATATCAGTATAACGACCTTCAAAAGCGCTGTCAAGCCGCTAATATCTGGCGAGCGTGAGCAACATCCAGGTTGATTTGTTCGATAAGCTCGTCAATGCTGTTGAATTTGCGCTCACCCCGGATGCGGGAAATAAATTCCAGATCGGTTTCCTCGCCGTATATGTCGTCCTTATAATCCAAAATATGGGCTTCGATGCGAGGTGGTACGGGATGCTCTTCAAAGGTGGGACGAACACCAATATTGGTAACTGCATCATAAGTTTCCCCCCGCACCGTGATTCGGCAGACATAAACCCCTGCCGCAGGAATAGCACGGTCGGACCAGACATCTAAATTTGCGGTCGGAAAACCTATGGTGCGGCCGCGCTGGTCGCCTAAAACGACCTTGCCATCGACCACATAATTCCTTCCCAATAATATGGCAACTTGATCAACCTGACCGGCGCCCAATAAAAAACGAATCCGGCTCGATGAGATCACGTGGTTGTCATATTCAAGAGCTTCTACCTGGGAAAGTGTGAAACCCCACCGCGCCCCCAACTGGCTCAGCAAATCCACATCCCCTTCTCGGTCTTTTCCTAAAGAGAAATCATGCCCGATTTTTAGGTGCTTGAAACCCAAATGGTGATGCAGGTCAGCGATGAATTTGGATGCCGGGGTACCCATCACAGCATCGTCAAAAGGATAGGAAATCACCACATCCGCGCCCAATTCCCCCAGCAGACGGGCACGTTCTTCAGGAGTTGTCAGATAAAAAGGGTGATCTGTGCCGCGCACAACCGTAGTTGGATGCGGGAAAAAGGTTAACACGACAGCTGGAGCACCAGCTTTGCGGGCTCCAGCCGTTAATTGATGCACTAATTTTTGATGGCCAAGATGTACGCCGTCAAACGAGCCTATCGTTAACCAGGAGCCCTTTAATTGGATATCTTCAAGAGACCAGTAATGCTGCATAGGGCGAAATGATCGATAGCGCTGTAGATTAGGTTTGGAAGAATACTTTCTTGGGCTGCCACTCTTTTTTGGCTTCGTCGTACAGCAGTAAAGCCACTAAATCGCCCTGTTCGCTGATGCCGCGGGTCAGGCCATCGATGGTCATTTCGGGGCTTTCCCCGGCAGAAATGCGGTGGCCGTTAGCAATTTTTTCTACTTGATCATTATCCAACTCAACCATCGGCCAATCTTGGAGCAGATCGGAAGCTGGTAACAGGTAGCGATACCACTCTCCAGAGAGGAAGGCATCCTGTAATTGGCGCAAATGAATCGCATGGCGCAGGGTGAAAAAGCCGCTCTTGGTGCGGCGCAAACCGATCAGATAGGCGCCGGTTCCCAGGTCTTCACCGATATCATGGGCCAGCGAGCGCACATAGGTACCTGATGAGCAGTAGACATCCAGGACAACTTCCGGGGGAGACCACTCTAACAGGTCCAGGTTATAAACATCAATTTCACGGGGCTCTAATTCAACTTCCTCACCATCGCGAGTACGTCGATAAGCCGGGCGACCTTGAACTTTGACCGCTGAATAAACAGGCGGCACCTGCTGGGTAGTACCTTCGTATCCTTTGATCAACTCGGTAAACTGCTCCTCGGTAACATGCTGATAAGGAGATGTTTCCGTAATACGACCTTCTGAATCATAAGTATCTGTAGACGCGCCCAGCTTCAGTGTGGCCTGATAACGCTTGTCATCTGCAGAAATGAATTGGCTCAAACGAACGGCGGGGCCAAGCAGCACCACCAAAACACCCGAGGCACGCGGGTCAAGGGTGCCGGTATGTCCGACCCTACGCAGGCCTGTTCCACGCCGCACAGCCTTAACAACATCATGAGAGGTCATGCCAACCGGTTTGTCAATAATTAAAGCGCCTGATACAACATTTTTGATTTCCATTATTTGCCCTCAGCTCCCCAATTAAAATCTAGTTCGATGTTTATATTGTACCTTACAATTTTGTTAGTTTTCATAAAAAATCACTTTAATTTCTAATCTCCAATAAAAAAATATAATCTATTCAAAATCAGGGGTGCATAATGGCTCGGGTTGCCTCGAGCACTTTCTGCTGGACCTCATCCAGGGGACCTTCAAGCTCTGCCCCAGCAGCGGGTTTATGACCGCCGCCGCCAAATTGAAAAGCGACTTTTGCTACATCAAACCCCGGGCGGGAGCGCCAGCTCACTTTTACCGTATCATCTTTTTGTTCAACAAATATCAGGGCAACATCTGCATCCTCAATCGTTGAAAGCACGTTGATCAAATCAGCATCATCCCGGCCGGGATAATCCACCGCCTGACGATCATCTAAGGTAAGAGAAGTCCAGACGATGCGGTTTTCAAGCTGCAGGTTGGATAATCCGCGTCCCCAATAGCGGGCCGCATGATAAGAGCGGCTCAACAACACTTTCCGATATAATACCGGCAGGTCAATCCCAAAAGCCATTAAATCCGCTGCGGCACGTAAGGCCTGGGGGCGCATATTTGTGGTGCGAAACCCCAACGTGTCGGTGATCAGCCCGGTAAGCAGGGCTTCGGCAATCGGTTTGGACAACGATAATTTCAATGCCGGCAGCAGTGCGGTCAACATTTCAGTCGTTGAGGTTGCATCGCTGTCAACCAAGTTAACACGGGCAAAGGGAAGATTAGTAATATGGTGATCGATGCTCAAATCTGGGTCGGGCAAATCATCTAGGACAGACCCTACACGGCCT
This sequence comes from Chloroflexota bacterium, assembly GCA_039714275.1. GTDB lineage: Bacteria > Chloroflexota > Anaerolineae > Anaerolineales > UBA11858 > JBDLJO01. The sequence goes on from JBDLJO010000018.1 coordinate 7,047, forward strand.
AAATCGGAACAGTCAACCACAACAATGGCATCAAAAGTACCTTTTGGTTTTCGATGTACTTGTTCGCTGCCGCTCAAGTGGCGAAAGGATTTCGGCACACCATCGGCCATGATCATCTGCACATCCTTACCATTATCTTGAAGCGCCAAACCCAAACCCAACAATGATCCAATCGCATCGCCATCAGGGCGTACATGCGAGGTAACTAAAATGCGCTGCGCCTGATGTAAAATATCAAACGCATCCGCAATTAACTCTTTATTCATTTATCTCAATTCCATCGTCTTTCTCTGAAAGATCACTTTCAGAATCTTCGGTACCATCATCCAGGGATGCCAGCAATTTATCAATACGGTCGGCCTGCTCAAGGCTTTGGTCCCAAACGAATCTCAATCTGGGAAAAGAGCGTAAGGGGATCCGTTGAGCCAGTTTAGAGCGTAAATACCCGCGTGCATGGTTTAAGCCTGCCAGAATTTCATCAGCATGCTGACTGCCTTCAAGCGCAGAAATAAAGATCGTAGCGTAAGCTAATTCTCGATCGACTCGCACCTGGGTGACATAGGCTGGTGCAACACGCGGGTCAGCAACGTCCATCAGCAAAATGCTGGACATTTCATCATGGATACGTTCTGCGATACGCTCAGAGCGAAGTTTGGATACCATTGAATCTCCGAACTAAATAACTTTAACCATTTCGATGATGAAGCACTCGAGCACATCACCTTCTTTGAAACCGTTAAAGTTTTTCAAACCTACACCGCACTCAAAACCTTCTCGTACTTCGCGCACATCTTCTTGAACCCGCTTCAATGAAGCAACATCACCTTCAAAAATAGCTTCTCGATTGCGAAGCACTCGCATTTTAGCATTACGGCGCAGTTCTCCTTCAGCCACTTTACATCCGGCTACCTGTCCCAGCTTTGAAGCTCGGAAGACGGCCAAAACCTTGGCGCGTCCAATAACCGTTTCTTGAGCCTCAGGCTCCAGCAATCCTTTGAGTGCTTTTTCAATATCTTCGATCAGGCGGTAGATAATATTATAGGAGCGGATTGAAACTTTATGCGTTTCAGCCATCCGTTGGGCAGCTTTATCAGGTTGAGCGTTAAAACCAATGATGATCGCATCCGAGGCCGATGCCAGCATGACATCGCTCTCGCCAATCGCACCTGCATCGGCATGTAAAATATTGACACCAATATTATCGCCCACATTCAGCTCGTCCAAAGCCAATTTTATCGGTTCCAGGGAACCCTGAACATCCGTCTTGATGATCAGGCGCAGTTCTTTTACCTCACCCGCTTCTACTTTGGCAAATAACTGCTCTAAAGTCATCCCTTCTCGGCTCTGATACATAATGGAGTTTTTATCGTCGATTTCTTGTTGTTCAACCTTAGCACGAGCATCTTTCATCGAAGCTGCCACGGAAAATAGATCGCCGGCAGTGGGTACTTGATCTAAGCCCATCACCGATACCGGCATCGATGGGCCGGCCTCTTTGATCGAGATACCATTATGATCAAACATCGCTCGCAGGCGTCCATAAGCCTGTCCAACTACCACAATGGAGCCAATATTGAGGGTGCCGCTTTGGACCAATAAGGTTGCTACCGCGCCGCGTCCGTGCTCCTGACGTGCTTCAATCACGGTACCAAAGACTTTGCCCTTGGGATTGGCTAGAATTTCTGTGTTGTCTGCGACCAGCAGGATGGCTTCCAGGAGATCGTCCAGGCCTTCCTTTTCTTTTGCAGAAATGGGAACCACAATAGTTTCACCATCCCAATCATCCGGTACCAGATCGACTTCGGCCAACTGCTGTTTGACTTTATCAGGCTCAGCATTTGGACGATCCATTTTATTTAGAGCAACGATGATCGGCACCTGAGCGGCTTTAGCATGCGCAATCGCTTCACGTGTTTGCGGCATCACGCCATCATCGGCGGCAACCACCAGCACAACGATATCTGCGCCCTGCGCCCCACGAGCACGCATGGCTGTAAAGGCTGCGTGACCAGGGGTATCGATAAAGCTGATCGTACGTTGGTTAATTTTTACCTGATAAGCACCAATGTGCTGGGTAATACCGCCTGCTTCACCGCCGGCAACATCAGCTTTTCGGACGGCATCCAGCAAAGTTGTTTTACCGTGATCAACATGCCCCAAAATCGCGACCACTGGCGGGCGGGTTATTAAATCATCAGGGTTTTCTTCAGCAATCAGCTGGCGCCATAAAGAAAGCTCATCGCCATCTTCTTCTGTTTCAGCAGTGAGGGTCTCTACCTGGGCATCAAAGCCCAATTCGGCGGCAACAATGGCGGCGGTATCAAAATCAATTTGTTGATTGATATTGGCCATCACACCATTGGCCATCAAGGTTTTAATTACATCAATGGGGCTAGCTTCTAAACGCTCGGAAAGTTCCCGAACGGTTATGCTAAGAGGGAGATCAATTATTTTTGTTTGGCCGTTATCACTCATTATGGTTGCTCCTATTTTTAATCCACATGCAAACCCAATGAGCTAGCGAGCCAGGCCAAGGTGTTCAGCTTACCTTGGCAGGTGATACTCGGCTGGCCAATAGGGCAATTCGTAAAACGCACCGCACCTTAATCCTAGAACATTAACCTGTTGATTACTCATCTTCAGGTAATGATTCTAGATGGGCGGTTAAGCGCTCATAATCATCATTGTTCAATTCAGTTTTTAAGGCACGTGCCAGAGGGCCTTTGAGGCCTTTTTTCCAACAGGCACGTGTTTGGTGCAAGTAGGCTCCGCGCCCGGGGAGTTTACCGGTCGCATCGACTTGAACACCTTCAGCGGTACGTACAACTCTGATCAGAGACCTTTTTGCCTGTACGGTTCGACAGCCTATGCAAGTCCGCTGAGGTATATGTTTTTGAACCCGTTTTTTTGTCACTTTCCTAAAATCACAAGATTTAAGTTTCCTTGAGAAAGACTCCGACAGCAGCATTACTCAGCTCTGGTTATTCCCAGTCGCCGTCTTTCCAATCTCCGTCCCAATTCTCCCAATCAGCTCGATCTTTCTTACGTTTTTTACGATAGATGGTTATATCTTGGTCTGGATCGTATTCCACATCAACAAATTTCTTGCGTTTCTCATCTGCACTTTCGCCTAATTCGCCAATCTCTTTCAGCAGTTCAGCATCGGGGTCGAAAGTATCGGCTGCCGGGGCAACTTCAACCTTCTCTTCCGGCTGCTCAACTTCATCACTCGGTTCAGGTTCAGATTCGGGTTCAGGTTCGCCTTCAAGCTCGGTTTCGATTTCAGCTGCCGATTCTTCAATCACTGGTGCATCTTCAACTGCTGCAATGACAGTCTCATCTTCTGCTTCAACAACCGCCGCTTCAGCCTCGGCCTTAATCCTAGCAGCTCTTTCCGCTTCAGCTTTGGCCGCGGCTTCCATAGCCTCGGTCATTGCCTGGATAGAAGCGTCAATTTCTTTCATCGCCTTTGGACCAACACCATCAATAGCGCGCACAGCGGTAGCGTCCCAATGCATCTTAAACATCAGGTCTCCAGCAGTGGCCATAAAGTTTTCAATCAGTAGATTATTGGTGCGCTCTGAAAGGCCTAAAGCTGCGATGGGCAGATCATAAGCGCCAGCGGGGACAGCATCCCTGGCAGCCTGGAGTCGTGCTTCTTTCTCGCGTTGGGCTTCCTTTCGCTCTTCAACAACACCGTTCTCGACTCGATCCATGAACGCGCTGATCTCTTTATATTCTTCAGGCGTAAGCGGTCGACCCTCGGCTTTTTTGGTCATCGTCATCTCGATGGTTGGAATAGCTTCGCTTTCTTTTTCAGCAAAACTCGCATAATCGGGATGATTTTGTAATTTGAAGAGCAGTTCTGAAGTAGCCTCAATAAGGCTTTTAATATCGATTCGCCAGCCGGTCAATTTAGCCGTCAAACGAGCATTCTGCCCTTCGCGGCCGATAGCCAAACTAAGTTGATCTTCCAAAACAACCACGGTGGCTGTTTTAGGAGCATCTTCTTCATCTTTGAGATAAACGCCTACGATGCGGGCGGGGCTAAGAGCTTTGGCAATATAGGCTTGCGGGTCGGGATTCCACTCAATAACGTCAATTTTTTCGTCATTCAACTCACGCACAATGGTTTGAATACGCACGCCGCGAATACCCACACATGCGCCAACCGGGTCAACCCCAGGCTGAAGCGCAGCCACAGCCACCTTGGAGCGCTGCCCAGGTTCACGGGAAATCGAACGAATCTCAACCATGCCCTGGTAAATTTCAGGCACTTCATTCTCAAGCAATCTGCGCAAGAAATCTGGGTGGGCGCGTGAAAGGATGATCTTTGGGCCGCGATTGGTGCTTTGCACTTCAACCAACAGGGCACGCACACGATCGTGGACGCGGAAAAATTCGCGCGGGATTTGATGTTTGCGAGGCATAATACCCTCGGCTTTCAAATCCAGGCCAATGCTGATTTGCCGGGCATTGATCGCCTGCACAATACCATTGACAATATCACCTGCCTGCTTGCTGTAGTAATCAGATTGAATTTCTCGTTCAGCCTCGCGAATCCGCTGTTGAATGACCTGACGCGCTGTTTGAGCAGCCACGCGGCCAAAATCATCAGGCGTACTTTCTACGATGACCATATCACCAAGTTCTGTTTCAGGCTCAACTTCTCGAGCAGTCTCCAGCAGAACTTCGGTGCGTTGATCTTGAATATCTTCAACCACTTCTTTCTCGGCAAATATTTGGACATCGCCGGTTTCAGAATTGATCCTGGCTTCAACATGCTGTGCAGTTGATGCATGAACAGCATGGCGGTAAGCCGATGCCATCGCATCCTCAATGGCTGATAGCACCACTTCTTGAGGTAAGCCGCGATCTTCAAGGATTTGTTTAAAAGCTAATGCAAAATCGTTTTTCATACTTCTTTCTCTCCATAAAACAGGTGGTAGGCCGGACGGTCCCCAGACACAAAGAAAAGTGGGGATCACCCACTTTCCACCGACAAAACACTGCTACCACCCTAGCGACGAGATTTTAGCATGGAACAAAAAAAGTGGCAAGACCAGCCCAGGTGTTCTTTGAGAATTTCAATACAATACAGGAATAGTGGGTTTGCATCTTATCCCGTACTGCGGAGTGGTCTCTTGACCCTTGATTAAACCAGGAAGTCAGCGGTAAATATAGTTTAGCTGTGCCCCAGGTTTGGATATTTTTCTTGAATCAACTCCGTTAATCGCTGAGTTTCACCCACCTGGCTAGTGATTTCACCGTCAAGCCAGGCAACTCGCAATGCCGATAATATTTGCCTGTATGCCGGTCCTGTTGGTAAACCAAGTTCTTGCAGATCATGCCCGGTAGTTTTCGGCATGATTTGCTTCCACTCAGAAACATATTTATATAAAACGGAACGGATTTTTTCATCTTCAGCCGCCAGATAAAATGTATAAACCGCCAAATTTGGGATGCGGTCCAATTGGGAAGTAATTTGGGATGGTTTTTGTTTGCACAACGCTCCCAGGTCTGGCCACAGCGAACAGGCCGCCCGGATGGTTTCAGTCAGGGTGCGCGGCAGGCGTAAACGCTTTAAAACACGCTCTGAGGCGGGGCCTGGCAGCGAGATCAGCCATAGAATATAGGTCAAGGACCGTTTTAGGCGGGCACCGCTCAGATCCGGGTTTAGCTGCCAAATTGCATCGGGGGTATGCGGCTCTAATTCAGCAATCTGCTCTGCAATCCAGTCATGCCAGCCTAACATAGGGTCAATAGCTTGAAGTAAATCTAAGGCTTCTAGACGAGTAAAGATCTGGTGGGCGCACTCTTCATCGATGATATTATTCAATTCGTGCCGGATGCGATCCCCCGAGACGCGATCCAGCAGCGGACGGGCTTCCATAACCAATTCCAGGGTGCGCTCGCTGAATTGGAAGTTGTAGCGCTGTTCATACCGTACTGCACGCAGCATACGGGTGGGATCATCCACAAAAGAAAGCGAGTGCAAAACACGAATAATGCCTTTCTTCAAATCGTTAAGACCGCCCCAATAATCATGCTGCTCACCATAATGACGTCCATCAAGCCGCAGGGCCAAAGTATTGATCGTAAAATCCCGGCGGTGTAAGTCGAGTTTGATGCTGCCGCGCTCCACGGTGGGCAGGGCTGTTGGATGGGTATAAAACTCGGTCCGTGCGGTGATGAAATCTAAGGTGCTGAGCGGGTAATCCCTGTTTGCGCCGCCAATTTGAGGATCATCTATATCATCTAGGTACCATTTGGCCGTGCCAAAACGCTTGTGGGTGGTGATACGTCCGCCAAATTTACTTTGAGCAGCCCGAGCTAATTTGATCGCGTCCCCCTCGACAACCAGATCAAAATCCAGGCTTGGATGTCCCAGCAAGAGATCGCGCACAAAACCACCCACGATATAAAGGGCCTGATGCTCCTGATGGGCTAAATCGGCCAATAATTTCAGCAAGGAAAGCCAGGCCGGGGGCAGCGCTGCTTCAAGTTGATTGGCCAAATTTGTACGCCCCGGGGCTGCGCCATGCGGGGCCAAAATTTGGAGTAAATCCGTCCGGGTGACGATGCCGATAACTTTACCCGTGTCTCGGGAAACAACTGGAATTTGACCCCAATCCATTTGCGTCATAACTTGCTGCAGGTGATCAATCGAATGATCTGGATGGACATGGGTGCTGCCGGTTTTCATCAATTTTGAGGCCGTCAAATTAAGTTTATGCGAGATCGCCCGATCAACTGCCCGGCGGGTCAGCAAACCGACCACCTTCCCATCATCAATCACTGGATAGCCCTCATAACCATAACGCTGCATGCGATGAAGCGCATCATCAACGGTGGTGTCAGGTGATAGCACTTGCGGCGCCTGGGACATGATCTCGCCTACGGTAATCGAGGGTTGGACGTACTCAGGCAGGATTTCGATAAGTTCGGTATGCGCCTCAGATAAAGTTGATTTTTTGATCAGGCTGGCAGCAGCCCGAGGGTGCCCCCCACCGCCAAAATGCGCCGCGATCTTGGCAACGTCAATCAGGTCACTGGTCGATCGAGCAATCAGCTGTATGCCGCCTCGAATATCCAATAACAGGATCAATGCATCTGCATCTAAAAAATCGCGCAATTTATGAGCAATCGTTGAAAGCTCTTCATTGGTCTCGCGGGCGTCCCCGGCAGTCACCACAATCAACTGTCCGTGAATATTAAGATGCTCTGCATCGACACGCAGTTGATCGTAAATCGCCTGCTGTGAGAGAGACAGCGGGTGATTAAGAAAATTGCTGGCGATCGATAAATTGGCACTTTGCTCCAACAAATAAGCCGCCGCACGCATATCGCGGGAAGTTGTGCGTGTATAGGTCAGCGAACCGGTATCCTCATAAATCCCTAGCAATAATAACGTAGCTTGCACGACAGTTAGTTGTACACCCCGCTCTTGGATACCCTCAACGAAAATGGTTGTGTTCGCACCCGTGGTATCAACCGTAACGTCCCAATCATCTGGCAAATCTGGACGCGCTAAATGATGGTCGATGACCTGGACCTGCGTATCCTGATTCATGCCTTTAACACTGACAAAGGATTGGGTATCCACCAAACACACGGATTCAATCTTCGACTTCCCAAGATCACGAGGGTCCATAAACGGCAGATCAACGCCGTACAAGGTCAGAAAGGCGCGCACATTGCGATTGATTCGGCGAGGCAAAACCGGCACCGCGCGTTCATTGAGCATCCAGGCACCTAAAAGCGAAGCCAGCCCATCAAAATCAGTTTGCTCATGTGTGAGAATAATATTCATAACAAAGTATTCACTCAGATAAAAATACAGCTATCCGGCACCACCCGTTGTTGACACCCATATGGAACCTCGATAAAAGAAACGCCAGCAGACCTAGTGCCATCATCGCTGCCAGGGTGCTTTCACCCAATTGTATTGTACAACATTTCAGCCCAACCTATCCGGTAAATTTCGCCATTGCCATGCCCCTCAGCGATTCAGAACTGATAGTATAATTTAACCACGGCTGATTCCCGGCCAATATCAATTTTGCACCTTATCTAAGACCAGTTCCCGGTCCTAAAAATTCTCATTAGCATCCCAAAGGGTAAAACAATACATCTATGCGCAATAACATTCAAGAAAATCCCGTTCTCCGCATTACCGTCTTTGGGGGATCAAAGCCCCTGCCCGGTCAACCTGCTTATCATGATGCCTTGCGTCTAGGTCAAGCTCTCGGTAGTCGTGGTTATACCGTACTCACCGGAGGCTATATGGGCACGATGGAAGCTGTTTCACGCGGTGCCGCAGAATCTGGCGGTCATGTGATTGGCGTCACCTGCGACGAAATTGAAAGCTGGCGCCCGAGAAAGCACAATGCCTGGGTCCAGGAAGAAATGCGCCTTGCCACGCTGCGAGATCGCCTCAATACTTTAATTGATCACTGCGATGCAGCCATAGCTCTGCCCGGCGGCATCGGCACCCTGGCTGAAATTGTCGCCATGTGGTCGCTGTTGCAGGTCAATGTATCAACACCACGCCCCTTGATATTGATCGGTACAGGATGGCAAAGGACATTTGATAGTCTTTTTCGTGAATTAGGGACCTATATCACTGAAAATGACCGCCGTTGGATCCATTTTGCATCCGATGTGGATCAGGCTTTCATAAAGTTAGAAGCAATGTTATCCTAACCAACTTATGCCTGCAATTCGACCATCTTTCCTGAAATCCCAGATCAGCCAACTCCTTGAACATTTTGAGTCTCCCACGAATTTCACTCACGAACTGCATGGGCTCTTAGATTATTACGCCGACCGCACCCGTCGAACAACAACCGTTTCAGGATCGGCTAATTTTCTACGTCAATATTTTATACCTAAACCGGTGCTGAGTGCTGTTGAACAAATGCTGATTCCTGGTATTGTTGGTAATCCCAAATTGGCGCTCGCACTGGCTGACAAGCTTTGGGGGGAAGATTGGGTAGAATGCCGCATCATTGCCATATTCATCTTGGGGGGTTTACCTCCCCAACCCACGTCAATTATTTTAGATCGCATTGAACGATGGGGGTCTACTTGTAAAGAAACGTCAATCACAAAAGCGCTGGCATCCCAGGGATTGGGTCGCCTGTATCGCGAGGAAGAGGACACATATTATCAAGCTTTGGAGACCTGGCTGGTAACAGATCAACACCCATTGCTAAAAGTTGGTTTAGAGGCTGTTCCTACACTGATAGCAGATCAATATTTCGAAAACTTGCCCCTGCTCTTCCGCTGGCTAGCACCGCTGTTTCGAGATGGGGATATCGAATTAAAGGATCAATTCAACGATATCATTCGAGCGCTGGCGGTAAAAGCACCCGGTGAATCAACTCGTTTCTTGCGCAAAATATTGGTAAGTTCAACGAACAGGCGAGCGTCTGCTGCAGTCATCCGTGGTGCTCTGGATGCTTTCCCACCAGCGATGCGAGCACAGTTGGAAGAGGTCATTCGCCAACCCAAGCCTTGATCAATTGATTGATTCGTTAAATAAAGATGCCTCAGATTCTTATAATCTGAGGCATCTTTTTGTTCGTTTATCTAAACAGTCTATCAGTGGGAATCCGTTTGCCGGATCACCATAACAACTTTACCTTTGATTTCCACAGTACTGGGATCATCAATATAAATAGCATCCATCGTTGGATTGGCCGGCTGCAGTCGAACACGCTTCCCTTCTCGGTGGTAATACTTGAGTGTGGTTTCGTTATTGTCATTCAGCCAGACGGCAACCATTTCGCCATTTTTGACTTCCTGCACCGGTCTCATAATCACCATATCGCCGTCATTGACCATCGCGTCAATCATCGAGTCGCCGCTGACTTCAAGCGCAAAAAGATTGCCTTGTTTTTGGTCTTGAGCCGGCAGCATGCTTTTAGCTATATTGATCGCTGAACCTTCAAAGTCGGTGTAGCTAAAATCAGATGAAGGGGTAAAGAGCGGCTCACTGGCGACAATACGGCCGGCAACCGGGATACTCAACAGTTCATCGACGGTAGATTTAACCGTATCCACAGCAGCCCGGATTTGCTCGCCAACGCTCTTGACCGATTCCTCATAAGGCTTGACCAGACGCAGACCGCGCGAAACACCCCGGTCACGCTCGATATAACCCTTCTCTTCCAGGCGTTCCAGATAATAATTAGCCACCGAGGTAGAAGAAAGATTAGCCCGGTCACAAATTTCCCGAATCGTGGGCGGGTACCCAACTTCGTTATTGTAATATTCAAGCACGCTTAATACACGCTTATGCTTTTCACTTAATCCTTTTTGTCGCTGTCGGCCCATTTTTCGCTCTCCAGGGTAATATTTAGAAAGTTTGTGCTATAATGATACATGAACATCTGTTCTGTGTCAAGGTGTTTTTAAAAGAAAATCCTCACAGATTTTTTCAATCTCTGAGGATTATTAATGAATTTGCTCTGTATTATGAGATCACTACTCAGATGGATCGCTGCATCCACAAACGATAAGCTGTGTATAAAGCCGGGCGATAGACGCGATCCTGTGCCTGGGCGGTGCGCATCAACTCTCCGCCAAAGCCGCGCTTGAACCGATAAACGCCCCACAATCCGTCATGCCGATTCATAAAATCAGCTTCCAGGGTTTCGAAGTCAACATCGGGAACCCCCCACAAATCATAGGTCTGGCAGCCGCGCGCTTTAGCCCAGCACATGGCCTCCCACTGCAGCAGATAGGTCGGCATGCGGTTACGCTGTTGATTGGACGAAGCTCCGTAAAAATACCAGGCCCGCGTCCCACGCATGAAAACCATAATAGCCGCCAGGGGTTGATCTTCGTACTGGGCAATAAAAAATTCCCCTGCCCCGTGAGGATGGAAAAGGTCATAGACCTGGCGGTAGTATTCCAAACTGTGGACGCCAAAATCATCACGCTGACCGGTGATATCCATCAAATCAGAAAAAACGCTGATATCTTCCGATCTGCTAACAACGATATCTTTACGCGCCGCCAGACGAATATTGTAGCGAGTTTTTTGCTTCATGGCTGCTAAGATTTGATCCTCCTCCGGGGTCAAATCTACCACCAACGTGCGCGGCGGTTGAATGCTGTGCGGGCTGAGTCGAAATCCCGGGGACAGCTTATTAGCGGCCTCGGAATCAGCCTCCCCCTGCCAATCATCGGTCTCCACTTTCAAGAAAATCGCTTTCCGCTCCCGGCAAAGGGCATCCACCTCAAGCCAGAACGTATCTAATGATTCCTGGGCTGGGCAGACAGGACCTTTTGGAATATAGGCTAAACTAAATCCCAGGGGTAGGGAGCGAAAAAGGATTTGAGCGCCAACTTCCCCCACTTTCAAGCGTAAAACCTGCCACCCAAAGGAGGCTTTTAGATCTCCCCAGGCTGAGGTTTGCAAAATATGAGCATCGGGATGAGCTGTTAAAAAATCATCCCATGCCGCAGCGGTCAATAAGGTCATATCGAATTGGCTTTACGTATAAGATGTCAGATCAGGCGGTGGGGTATCACAAACCGAGGCCCCAGGGATAAGTTCATCGAGACGTTTGAGCAGCTTCAAAGTCTCCCCTTCACGGGCCATGTGCACAAGTTCTTCAACCGCATCACCCAACTCACTGCCGTTGAGGATATCTTCATCTGCCAGCAGTACAATTTCAGAATGGTCCGTAGGCGAAAACGACGCCCACTGATCCCATAATTCTTCGCTTAATTTTTCGCCAGGACGGACGCCGGTATAAACAATTTCAATATCCTTGTTCGGTTCCAGCCCGGATAACCGGATCACATCTTCGGCTAAATCCTGGATTTTGATCTGATTACCCATTTTCAACACATATACCTCACCCTGTTTGCTCATTGCCCCGGCTTGGAGCACCAAATGGACCGCTTCGGGTATCGTCATAAAGAAGCGTTCCATTTCTGGATGGGTAACGGTGACCGGGCCGCCGCGTTCAATTTGGCGTTGGAAGAGAGGTACAACACTGCCCCGGCTGCCGAGCACATTTCCAAAGCGTACCACAGAGTAAGGAGCCCCGATGTGGTGAGCGGCATCCAGCACCAACAACTCAGCCATGCGCTTGGTTGCTCCCATCACACTGGTAGGGCGAATCGCTTTATCCGTAGAGATCATCACCAGATGATCGACATCATAAGTCATGGCAATCTCAACCACGTTGCG
>JBDLJO010000019.1:0-18478 GCA_039714275.1 Chloroflexota bacterium
AGGGCGGCGGCCAATTCATAGGTTTCTTCGAGTAAATTGGGGCGTAGGGATTGGTGGGTTTGCTCGCGGTCCCAGGGACAACCATCTGGGGCGCGTAAATGGGCGATGATCTCCTGAAATGCTTCTAATGAAGTGGCAGGACCCAGGGGCGGTAAATAGAGCGTTGTGAGGGGACCGAAGTGCTGGCTGGAATCCAACTCCCCAAGAGGTAACTCTTCGATGAGCTGTTGGTCCGTCCCGGGGGCATGGACAAGCTGGATGCGGTGGTCTGTGGGGTAGGTGGCCAGCAAAGCAGCCTTAACGCCGGCGGCGATTTGGGGATGCGCTACCTGGTAAATTAAAACCGGTTGATCGGGCGGAAAATCAGGATGATGAGCGCTAGCCAGGGTAAGGGCGTCAATCAGGCCGGTGTGCGGCAGTGGGTCTATCCCCAAGGCGCTGCAAACCGGTCCCAGGAAACTAAGACCCTCGATAACTCTAACTGGAATCCCACCTTCACGGGCTGCGCGTAAGATTACTGCACAGTCAGGATTTGCAATTAACGGATGACCGGGGACCGCATAAACAACCCCCTCGGGACGAGAGCCCAAAATCAAAACCTGCTCTGCAATCTGTTGGTAAATATCAATCGTTTGAGCGTCAGCTTCAAAAAGATGATCGAAAACATTAACCTGCAAGGCAGCAGGCAGTTGATCTGCTAAGGGGTTGCGGCTCGATTGCAGATAGATTTCGGGAACCGTATTGAGGATATCCCAGGCCTGCCGAGTGATAAGTTGAGGATCACCAGGGCCTAACCCCAGTAGGGTAATAGCTTTCGTTTTCATCATCAATTTATGGTAACTTCATCTCGAAATATCCATCTTTCTAGGGGTGCTTTGATTTGCACCCCTCGCTGAAGTTTAGGGTAAGTCCCAGATAATGACTATGTTAAATGCAAAACGTAATGCAAAAAAGAGCTAAGCCTTTGACTGCATTACGTCTCACGGGTTGTTTTATCAGGTTAACGCTTGGTGTAGGTCGGAGCCTTGCGAGCTCGTTTGAGACCTGGTTTTTTGCGTTCTTTCTCACGGGCATCGCGAGTAAGAAAACCACCTCGACGCAAAGTGGTCTTTAATTCGGGATCCATTTTCTTCAGAGCCCGAGCCAAGCCTAATTGTACGGCATCGGTTTGTCCTGTAACGCCGCCGCCTTTAACAACAACGCTAACATCAAGGGCGCCGGTTTGGCCAACAGTTTCCAGGGGAGCCATAATTGTCTCGGTATCGCCGAAGCGGGTGAAGTATGCTTCAAGCGATTTTTGGTTAACTGTGAATTGACCGGAGCCGCTCATCACGCGCACGCGGGCGGTGCTGGCTTTACGACGTCCAATGCCTTCGTAATATTGTTCAGCCATTTTTACTCCTTACTCGAAGGTAAAACTTCTTCGATGGTTTTCGGTTGCTGGGCAGCATGGGGATGATCAACACCTTCGTAAATACGCAGGTTTTTCATCACTTTACGTCCCATGCGGTTATGAGGCACCATGCCCCAGACCGCTTTTTCAATCACACGACGTGGATTTTTTTCCAGCAAATCGCGCAAGTTGATCGATTTAAGGCCACCGGGGCGGCCGCTGTGTCGATGGTACATCTTCTGGTCAAGTTTATTGCCAGTCACCCGAATATGTTTTGCATTCAAAACAATCACATGGTCGCCCATGTCAACACCAGGGGTAAAAGTTGGCTTATGCTTGCCCAGCAGCACGGTTGCTATTTGGGTTACGATACGCCCGAGGGTTTGATCGTTGGCATCAACGACAACCCAGTCTCGGGTAATTTCATCAGCTTTTGGATAATAAGTTTTATACACGGTATAACGCTCCGTACTCATCTTCAGGTAAAAAATACCTGTTAATCTACTTTCATTTTACACTGGATAAACCAGCACGATACTTCATTATTCGTATTATTCTTGCCCCTTGGGCTCGGAAGGATATTGTACCTTCCAAAGGGTGAGACCCTGCGCAGGTGCTAAGCCCTGCATAGGAGGACCGTTGGGGTTTTGCAAGTGATGCTCCAAGGCATCAAGTTCCAAATTCCCCAGGCCTACAGCGACCTGGACATGCACAAGCCGGCGTACCATGTGATACAAAAAGGCATTTGCGGTGACATCAAAATAGAGATCATCATCAAGGTAATGCCATTTTGCGGCCATCAATTCACGAATTGTGGGGCCATCAGGGCTGGTGGGGCTGCCAAAGGCGGCAAAATCGTGAATGCCCAGAAATATTTGTGAGGCGGCATGCAGGCGATCCAGATCAGGAGCTGGCCAAACACGCCAGGCATACTGTTCCTTCAGCGGATTGCGGACCGGTTCACAAATAACTCGGTAACGGTAAGTACGCGCCAGGGCATGGTAACGAGGGTGAAAATCATCTGCTACCTCGCTAACATGACGGGCGGAGGCATCTTTGGGAAGCAGCGCGTTGAGCGCGTTCCTGAGGTCATCAAGGCTGTGCTGCCAGTCCAGGGCAAATCTAAAGACCTGTCCAGCAGCATGAACACCGGAATCGGTGCGACCAGCAAATAAGGCGGTTTTTCCCGTCCAACCTAATTTGCGCAGCGTGTCTTCGACAACACCCTGCACTGTCCTAATGCCAGCCTTCTGACGCTGTGAGCCCCGGTAGTGCGTACCGTCGTAGGCAAGAATAATTTTGTAATGTGCCATGAGTCAGTATCCAGTGTAGCCATTAACAAGCACCTTTTACTGTCACTCGTTTGATTGAAGATTACTCTTCGACAAACTCTAAGATCACCATCTCAGCAGCATCTCCCTGCCGGGGACCCAGTTTCATCATCCGGGTATATCCGCCAGGTCGATTCTCAAATCGAGGGGCAATCTCTTCAAACAACTTCTTAACGATTTCTTTGTCGTCACCCAAGCGAGCGGCAGCTAAACGACGAGCGGCAACCATTTTGGAAGCCTCTTCAGCGCTGTTGCCGCGCTTGGCCAGGGTAACTAGTTTCTCAGCTTGGCCACGGATGGCTTGAGCTTTAGCACGGGTGGTTTCAATCCGCTCGTGCTCGAACAATTGTTTAATTAATACTCGGCGCAAAGCATTGCGTTGACCAGAAGTTCGTCCAAGTATTTTTCCAGCTACTTTGTGTCGCATTTCTGCTTACTCCACTTCATTTTCTGTTTCGGTATCGTCCTGAAGGTAGCCTTTCTCAATGATCTTATCTTTCAATTCTTGGAGGCTCTTAGAGCCAAAGTTGCGAATAGATAAGACAGCATCGTCGCCTTTGTCGATCAATTCAATAATCTCGCCGACGTTAATGATGCCAGCTCGTTTAAGCGAGTTAAACACGCGCACAGAAAGATCTAAGTCTTCAATAGGTATTTCGATAATATCATCACCGAGGCCGGTATCTTCTTCTATCTCTTGAACTTCAACCAGGGCAGCCAGCGACTCAGCGCTAACACCGGCCAGATGTTGAAGGTATTCCATCAACAGTTTGGCGCTGGTGCTCAAGGAAGTTTCGGGTTTTATTGAGCCATCGGTCCAAATTTCCATGGTGATTTTATCGTAATTGGTACTTTGCCCAACACGGGCAAAACCTACGTCGAAGTTCACACGTTGAACCGGGTTATAAATGGCATCAACGGGAAGTTCACCAATGGGCAAGCGACCAACACGGTCATCAGCAGGAGAATATCCACTGCCGCGCTGCACCGATAGTTCAATTTCTAACGGTTCATCCCGGCTGTCCACGGTAAAGAGGTACAGCTCTGGGTTAACAATTTCCACTTCAGGCTGGGGGATGATATCAGCAGCTGTAACAACACCCGAACCATGTACTTCGAGGTGTAAACGTGCCGTATCCACATCGAGAAGCTTCATACGAAGTTTCTTGATCTGCATCATGATGTGGATGACATCTTCCCTCACCCCGGGTATATCTCGAAATTCGTGGTGAATATCAGCGATACGCATCGACGTAACCGCGACACCTTCCATCGAGGATAACAATACTCTACGAAGAGCATTGCCAAGGGTAAGTCCATAGCCCCGTTCTAATGGGCCAATTCCAAATTTTCCATAATTTCGAGACTCTGCTTCGCGCTCGATCTTTGGCGTTACCATATTACTCAAACTTAACACAGTTCGACCCTCCTCAATCTAAAATACGAGGTTTCGTGCCGACTCAGCAAGATCTTATCGACGTGAGTAATACTCAACAATAAGCTGCTCATTCAGGTTACCTTCTACTTCAATTCGCTCAGGCAAACGCATAACTTCACCCGATAAATTATCTAAATCTCGGGTAACCCAATCCGGTACGTTTCGACTTTCCGCAGCAGCGCCTACTTCTTTGAAGTAAGTTCGCTTGCGGGAACCACCCCGGACATCAACTTTGTCGCCAGGGGAGAGTAACATGGACGGCACATCAGTGCGCCTTCCATTAACATTAAAGTGACCATGCGATACAAGCATACGAGCCTGAACACGGCTGCTGGCATATCCCAGGCGATAAACAACATTATCGAGGCGGGATTCCAAAATTTGCAGCAAGTTCAAACCGGTTAGACCATGACGCTGCATCGATTCATCGTAATAGCGGCGGAACTGACGTTCCATCACGCCATAAGTACGACGGGCTTTTTGCTTCGCTCGAAGCTGACGCCCATAATCTGATTCGCGTTTTCGGCGATATTGAGAATCACGCCCATGCTCTCCAGGGGGGTATGCACGGCGCTCGAAAGAGCACTTACTGCCATAGCAACGTGTACCTTTCAAGAAGAGTTTTTCACCTTCTCGACGGCACAATTTGCATGCTGGCCCACGATATCGTCCCATATTTCAATCCTTTTCTTCCTAATTATTCTTCAAGTAATCCATCAACCCAGCTAGACAGCATAATGCCCAGGAGCAGACAGTTTCCGTCCCCGGGTTGCATGGCATTTGTTAGATATTATACGCGTCGTTTCTTTGGCGGTCGACAACCATTATGGGGTACAGGAGTTTGATCGGTGATCGATGTTACCTTGACGCCCATTGCCTGTACGGCACGAATGGCCGCTTCGCGACCGCGCCCAGGACCATTGATAAAGACAACTGCTTCACGCAAACCCATATCCATCGCTGCTTTGATCGCATGTTCTGCGGCCAATCGAGCAGCAAAGGGCGTGCTTTTACGGGAGCCTTTTAAACCCATGATTCCGGGAGATCCCCAGCAAACTGTATTGCCCTGAGTATCCGTTACCGTAACAATTGTGTTATTAAACGTCGCATAAATATGCACCTGTCCTGAGGACAAAGTGCGCTTTGTTTTACGTGCGCCTCGTCTTTTGCTGGACGCTGTACGTTTCTTTGCCATACTACCTCGCACTGATTGTTATATTTTTGCGCTACTTGGTCAGGGTGAAGAACTTCTTCCCGGCCAGCCACGGATGGGGAGTCAATCTGGAAGGTTAAATCCCGCTCCGGTTAGCAAGCTCGTCTCATGACGTTCGTATTGCAGATTAAGAGCTTGGCGCTAAAGCTGTCCAAGCTCTTTTTAAAACCAAATTATTTCTTGGTGGCACCGCGGCGTCGACCGCGACCTGCGACCGTCTTCTTGGGGCCTTTGCGGGTACGCGCATTGGTGCGTGACCGCTGGCCTCGGACAGGTAAATTACGTCGATGACGGAGGCCGCGATAGCTGCCAACTTCAATCAAACGTTTAATGTGTAATTGTTTTTCGCGGCGTAAGTCACCTTCAACTTTGAAGTTCTGGTTAATATACTCACGTATCTTAGCAACTTCACCTTCGGTCAAGTCTTTTACGCGGGTATCTGGATTAACACTAGCAAATGCCAGAGCTTCGTTGGAACGAACGCGCCCAACGCCATAAATATAAGTTAGAGCTACTTCAATCCGCTTATTGCGGGGAAGATCTATGCCTTCAATACGTGCCATTTTAATTATCCCTGTCGCTGTTTATGTCTCGGATTTTCACAAATAACGTAAAGTCGACCTTTACGTTTTACTATTTTACATTTTGAGCAGCGTTTTTTTACCGATGCTGATACCTTCATTATTCCTCTCTTCTGGCAAATCCTTTATCTTCTTGCCATCAAAACCAAAGCACGCAATTATACTCGCCTTCTCTACTTCCGTCCAGCATTTTTATCAATCTAATGCAGTTAGAATTAGATATCCATCTTCTACTACAGCAACGGTATGTTCAGCGTGTGCTGTAAGCGAATTATCGGCTGAAGTCACCGTCCATTGATCGGACAGCACTTGCGTATGATAAGTGCCTATTAATACCATAGGCTCAATCGCTATTGTAATACCAGGACGCAGCACCAAGCCTCGCCCTGCTCTTCCAAAATTAGGCACCTGAGGCGCCTCATGCATCTGTCTGCCAACTCCGTGACCCGTATAAGAACGGGGCACATGGTAATTATGCTTTTCAACGTGCTGTTGAATGGCAGAAGATATATCACCAACACGATTACCCGGTTTTACTTGTTCAATGCCTGCATAGAGAGCATCTTCGGTAACTTTGATCAAGTTCTGGGCTTGGGCAGAAATCTCGCCAACACCCACAGAAAAAGCCGAGTCACCTACAAAACCCTGGTAAGTCGTGCCGCAGTCAATCGACACAATATCGCCAGATCGCAATGAGCGAGCACCGGGGATACCGTGAACAAGTTCTTCATTGATGCTGATCGTCAATGTAGCCGGGAAAGGATAAGGACCAGGAAATCCCAAAAAGGTGGGCACTGCTCCGTGATCCCGGATAACCTCTTCAGCAGCAGCATCAAGCTCAGCGGTCGTAATACCAGGACGAATCAGGTCGCGGGCTGTTTTTAATGCCAGCGCATTAATCCGGCCAGCTTCACGCATGATCTCGATTTCTTCAGATGTTTTTAGTACTACACCACGCTGTAAAACCATCGCATATTTTCCTAATCTTCACCTAACGCCGCAAGCAAATCGCTAAAAACAGCCTCAATATCTTGGGCGCCGTTGACATCAACCAACAAGCCGCGCTGACGATAGTAGTCAATCAACGGCTGGGTCTGCTGTTGATAAACACGGATGCGATTGGTCACAGTTTCAACCAGGTCATCTTTTCTTTGATAAAGTTCCGAACCATCAAAGTCACATATCCCAGTGATTTGCGGGGGATTGTAACGCTGATGGAAAATATGGCCATGTGCCCGACATGTCCAACGACCCGTCAGTCGTTCGATGATCGTTTCTTCCGGCACTTCAATATAGGGAACAATATCAATGGGTCCCTTATTGAGATCTGCGAGCATAAGTTCAAGCGCTTCTGCCTGAGGCGGTGTGCGCGGGAAGCCATCTAACAAAGCACCAGCATCACAATCACAGCGAGAAAGACGCTCACCTATCATAGCGATGGTTATATCATCGGGCACAAGTTCGCCCTTATTAATATAACTTTCTGCTACTTGACTTAGTTCTGTTTTATCTCGCAAATTCTCACGGAAAATATCACCCGAGGAAATATGCACTAAACCAAGTTTTTTAGACAGGTTTTTAGCCTGTGTACCTTTCCCTGCCCCAGGAGGGCCAAGCAGAACAATATGCCTTGTCACAGTTAATGACCTTACTAACGCACCAGTAATGCTTCATCATATCCATGCAGTTTGAGCTCTGCATCAATATTGAAGAAAGTATCACGTACAACACCAACCACGATCAGCAAACCCGAAGATGTTACCAACAAAGTCCCTGAACCATTCAGAGAAGGTAATATCAATCCCACCAAGAAAGGTGTGATGGCTACTAATCCCAGGAAAAAGGCACCCGGGAAAGTGATGCGGCGCAGCACGCGGGTTAGATAACGCTGGGTCGGTTCTCCACGACTGACACCCGGAATTTGAGCACCAGAGCGTTTAAGGTTCTCACCATAGTTCTGCTGTGCAAATAACACATCGGTATAGAAGAAGGCAAAGCCTACAACCATAACGAAATAGAAGAACCAGTACCAATCACTGCCGCCGCCAAAAACCGCCTGTGTTTTCACGGCCAAATCGGCAACCCAGGTTGTTTCTGATGTCAAGAAGAAACCAGCAATAATAGCCGGGAAGGTAAGCAGCGACTGCGCAAAGATGATCGGGATCATACCAGCCATGTTCACTCGCAAAGGCAAAGTGCCTTTGACCGGCATGGACATGCGGCGACCAACACGACGACCAGGATACATCACAGGCACGTTACGCTGACCCTGCTGCACGATAACAATCACGAAGACAATCAGTATGGTCAGGATGACCATAAAGCTCATAACAAACCAACGGCTTGATTCATCGCTGATCAACTGGCCAACATTTTGCGGAATACGAGAAACAATACCTGCAAAAATCAGCAGTGAGAGACCCTGATTACGGATACCGTATTCGGAAATCAACTCACCCAGCCAAATTGCAAACATGGTACCGGCTGTCATACTTAAAATAATTGCTAATGATGGCAAAAACGTTGCACCGCTAAAACCGAAGTTTTCAATAATCGGGGCTCCCGCAAAACTGCCAAAGATTCTGATCTGACCAATACCTTGGAGTGCAGCCATGGGAACGGCTAAAACGTATGTCCATTTCTCCATCCATTTTTGTCCTTCGCGAGGATCTTCTTCCATGCGCCGCTGTAATGCGGGGATCACGGGGACCAGGAGTTGGAGAATAATTTGAGCTGTAATATAAGGATAAACGCCCATTGCGAGTACCGAGAAATTTGCTACGGTACCACCGGAAAGCATATCCATAATCCCTACCAGGGTTCCTGCTGCACCACCGCCTTGTAACAACGAGGCAATTGCATCGCGATTTACACCGGGGACGGGAACATGCGCCGCCAGCCGATAGATAACCATAATACCAAGGGTTATCAGCAGCTTACGTCGAATGTCTCGGGCTGTCCACAGATAACGCCAAGCAGACCGCTTCATAGTTGACTCCTTAATCGGTTAGAGTTCAATGATTTCAACACTGCCGCCAGCTGATTCAATCTTGGCGCGGGCACTCTTAGAAACACGATGCACACGAACATTGAGGGCAACTTTAACATCTCCCTCACCCAAAATCACAACCGGGTTACTGGTGGTTTTCAACATGCGCAGCCCAGACAAAGTTTCTGGGTTAACGTCGCTGCCCGCTTTAAATTCTTCAAGTTGGTAGAGATTAATCTCATTATATGCAACTTTATTGGGGGGCGTAAAACCACGCTTAAATGGTAAGCGGCGGAAGAACGGTAAGTTACCGCCCTGGTGCGCCAACGATGTGCCGCCGCCAGAACGAGCTTTCTGCCCTTTCGTACCACGACCGGCCGTTTTTCCCTGACCAGCAGCAATACCGCGCCCTACACGCTTGCGTCTCTTTTTTGCGCCTTGATTAGGCTTTAAATCATGCAGTTTCATTTTTTACCTACTCTTCAACCTGCACCAAGTGGCTGATTTTATTAATCATGCCGCGGATGACAGGGCTATCTTGATGCTCCACAGTTTGGTTCATACGCTTCAAACCCAAGGCGCTGACAGTGCCTTTTTGTCGTTTGGTATAACCAATCGGGCTCTTCACCAAGGTAATGCGTAATGTTTGAGCTTTCTTTTTCTTGGCCATATCGTTATCCTTGATCCCAGAATGGCGTAACCCGTTCAACGGGAACCCCACGCTCGGCAGCAGCTTGCTGCGGCGTCTTCATCTGATCGAGGGCATCCATGGTAGCTTGAACAACGTTCAGCGTGTTATCACTGCCCAGGGATTTCGTCAGAATATCGGAGATCCCAGCAGCTTCTAAAACGGCACGCACGCCACCGGCTGCAATTACGCCTGTACCAAGTGATGCTGGCTTTAGCATTACGCGGGCACCACCAGTGGTTCCCATAACTTCATAAGGGATCGTGGTTTTGAAGGTAGCAACGCGGTGCATATTTTGACGCGCTTTTTTCATCGCTTTACGAATCGCATCGGGCACGGAGTTAGCTTTACCTAAACCCATGCCAACCCTACCATTGTTATCGCCCATAACGGCTGTTACACGAAACGAGAAACGACGACCACCCTTTACAACGGTGGCTACTCGCCTAATCTCGATAACGCGCTCATCGAATTCTTTTTCTGGTTGTTGAAATTTTCTCGCCATATCTTTCTCCTACAGCAAAACTAGAATTGCAGACCGCCTTCACGAGCGCCATCGGCCAGGGCACGGACTCGCCCGGTATATCGATAGCCACCACGATCAAAAACAACTTTCTCTATGCCTGCTGTTTTAGCACGTTCGGCAACAGTTTGCCCAACAATATTAGCTTGTTCAGTCTTTGAAAGACCCGCCATCTTGGCGTGAATTTCACCATCTACCGATGAAGCCGATGCCAGTGTATGACCAGCTTGATCATCGATAACTTGGGCATAAATTTCATTCAGGCTTCGAAAAACGTTCAAACGAGGTGTTTCGGGAGTGCCAACTACTTTCACTCGAACACGACGATGTCGGCGAAGTCGGGCAGCGGCACGAGTTTTATTTTTAGCCATGTTAAGTTACCTTACCAGCTTTACCGGCCTTGCGGCGGATACGCTCTTCTTTATATTTTATGCCTTTACCTTTATAAGGTTCAGGCGGACGTACTTTGCGGATATCGGCAGTAACCTGGCCCACTTGGGCTTTATCGTGGCCTCGCACAAAGATGGTCAGACCACGCGGTCCAACTTCAAAATTAATACCCTCGGGTGCTTCAACATCCACCGGGTGCGAGTAACCAACGTTCAGGATGAGGGTTTTGCCCTTCATTGCTGCACGATAACCAACGCCATTGATTTCCAGCACTTTTTCAAAACCAGTGCTGACACCAACAACCATATTATTAATAAGTGCTCTGGTCATACCATGCAAGGCTCGATGCTCTCGCTCATCAGAGGGACGCTTGACCTGGACTTCACCATCCTTGAAAGTGATATCCATTGAAGCTGGGAATGTGTGTTCAAGTTCGCCCTTAGGCCCTTTGACACGCACATACCCGCCCTGAATCTTTATATCGACACCCTGCGGCACTTCCACTGGCAAACGACCAATACGTGACACAGTTTAACCTCCTACTTGTTGGAGATTGGAAATTTTTGAAAAAAATTCTATTCCCGAATCTCTAACTTACCAAACCTTGCAGACAACTTCCCCGCCTAAACCCATTTTACGGGCTTCGCGGCCAGTCATCACGCCCTTGGAAGTGGATAAGATAGCGATCCCCATACCAGATAATACCCAGGGGATTTCGTTCTTGCCGGTGTAAATTCTGCGACCAGGCTTACTAATACGATCAAGACCGGTCAATACAGAACGGCGCAGCCGTCGTTCACCAACATATTTCAGGTTAATTCGAAGTACTTTACGGTCCTTCTTTTCACCTTCTACCACTTCATAATCTTCAACAAAGCCTTCGGCTTTTAGTATCTTTGCGATAGCAACTTTCATCTTCGAGCTGGGCATAGCCGTTACAGATTGGCCTGCCATGACAGCATTACGGATGCGAGTGAGCATATCGGCAATTGGATCAGTAAAACTCATACTTTAACCCTCCACCCGGTTACCAGGAAGACTTTCTGACGCCAGGGATCTTGCCATCTAGCGCCAGCTCACGGAAACAAATGCGGCACAAGCCGAAACGACGCATATAGCCTCGTGGTCGACCGCAAACTTTACAACGATTCCGTACGCGAGCTTTATACTTACGCCGGGATTCTCGTACAACCATGCATTTTTTCGCCATAAATTAATTCTCCTGCCAGAACGGCATACCAAGCATGCGCAGCAATTGGCGACCTGCTTCATCGTTCTTGGCTGATGTAACAACAGTGACTTCTAAGCCACGCACTTTGTCAACTTTATCATACGCAATTTCTGGGAACGCCAGCTGTTCTCGCAAACCCAGGGTGTAATTGCCGCGTCCATCAAAGGAATTTGGCGAAATACCGCGAAAGTCACGTACACGAGGCAAAGCAACATTCATCAAACGGTCTAAAAATGACCACATATGATGACCGCGCAAGGTAACTTTTGTGCCAATGGCAACACCTTCTCGCAATTTGAAATTTGCGACGCTTTTACGTGCACGAGTAATAATTGGTTTTTGCCCGGTGATTATGGTCAGATCGCCAACAGCGGCTTCTAAGGCTTTGGCATTGTCAATCGCCTCACCTACACCGATATTAACCACGATCTTCTCAATTCGCGGGGCATCCATGATGTTCGTTATATTCAACGATTTCATCAAATCTGGGACTAATTCTTCGTAACGCTCTTTTAATACACTCATGATTGGCCTCAGTCTATCTCCGCTTCACAGCGCTTACAAACGCGGTGTGCGACGCCATCCTCATTTCGCTGGATGCCGACACGGGTAGCCTCATCGCAAGAGGGGCAAACCAGCATCACATTTGAAAGATCCATGGGACCTTCAAATTCGATGATACCGGGGGACATATTCCGACCCTGGGCTTGAACATCACCCTGGTGTTTTTTATGGATATTAATGCCCTGCACAGCAACGCGGTTCTTAGTTCTGTAGATCTTAATAACCTCGCCACGCTTGCCTTTCTCTTCGGAGCGGCCACTGATGATTTCAACAGTGTCACCTTTTCGAATTTTTCGTTTCACTATTTTCGCTCCTACTTATTCCTTGGCACTAGAGAGATTCGGGTGCCAACGAAACTATTTTCATAAAGCCCTTCTCGCGCAATTCACGCGCGACGGGACCAAAAATACGGGTGCCCTTAGGGTTGTGGGTTTCCCCATCCAATATAACTGCGGCGTTATCATCAAAACGGATGTGGGAACCATCGTCACGGCGCCAGCCCTTTTTTGTGCGCACGACAACTGCTCGAACAACATCACTTTTCTTGACAGAACCGTGGGGTGTTGCGGCTTTTACCGTACCAACAATCACATCACCAACATAGGCGTAACGACGTCGTGTGCCGCCCAATACTTTAATAACAAGCAATTCGCGGCCGCCAGTGTTATCTGCTATCTTCAATCGAGATTCTTGTTGAATCATTTGGCGTCCTCTGCTTCAGCTTCAAGAACTGCTTCAGTACTCTGAAGAATTTCTTCTACAACCCAGCGTTTACGCTTTGAAATAGGACGACTCTCAACAATGCGAACCTCATCACCGATTTTGCAACCCAATTCATCGTGAGCCATAAATCGATTGGTAGAAGATATAACTTTGTTATACAGGCGATGACGTGTGGTCCGGGTGACCTCAACGCTAACCGTCTTTTGCATTTTATTACTAACAACAATACCGATTAAACGACGACGGTTGTTCATGCTTCACCTTCCATTGCGGCTTCTTGCTCGCGCTCAACAAGAATTGTTTTGCATCGGGCAACCAGGCGGCGATTAATACGCATTTGCGTAAAGTCTACCAACTCACCGGTCGCCTGTTGAAAACGCAGGTTCATCAATTCTTCTTGAGCTTCGTCAATTTGCTCACGGATTTCATCGGTAGATAGCTTACGAATTTCTACTGCTTTCATGGCTATTCTCCTGAATCCCTACTTACAATCTTTGTTTTAATAGGCAGTTTATAGGAAGCCAATTTCAAGGCTTCACGGGCCATATCTTCAGGGATACCACCACCGATCTCAAACATGATACGGCCAGGTTTCACCACTGCGGCCCAAAAATCCACCGCCCCTTTACCTTTACCCATGCGGCTTTCAGCAGCACGCTTGGTAATGGGCTTATCGGGGAAAATGCGAATCCAGACTTTACCGCGACGGCGCATCGCACGGACCATAGCACGACGAGCGGATTCGATCTGGCGTGCAGAAACCCATGCTGGCTCCAAGGCTTGGAGACCAAATTCACCGAAGTGAACTTCAGCACCGCGCCTGGCCATGCCTTTCATGCGGCCTCGCATTTGTTTACGATACTTTACACGTTTTGGCATCAACATAGTTGATCACTCTCTTTTACACTAAACCAACACAAGGTTGGGGTTATTCAATACTAATTAGCTAACGTACACGCCTTCAGTATTTTCCGGTTTTTCTTCTTTGATGACAACATTACCCTTATAAACCCAAACCTTGACGCCAATGCGGCCATAGGTAGTATTGGCTTCTGCAATGGCATAATCAATATTTGCGCGTAATGTTTGACGAGGAACTCGACCTTCTCGAAGGTGAATGGTACGCGCCATTTCAGCGCCACCTAAACGTCCCGATACCTGGATGCGAACACCTTCCGCACCTTGGCGAATGGCTTGCCCAATAGCACGCTTCATTGCACGTGAGAAGCTAATGCGGCGCTGCAGTTGATCGGCAATATTTTCGGCAACGAGGTAAGCATCAAGATCTGGGTTTTCAATCTCAAGGATATCCAGGTCAATTTTCTTGCCTACAAGGGCTTCAAGGTCGGCACGAACTAATTTCACATTCGCTCCTTTACGACCAATGAAGACACCAGGTTTACCTGTGTGAACAATAACCTTGATCTTCCCAGGAAATCGTTCGATCTCGATTCTGGAAATAGCCGCTCTTGGGCTGCCACTTCGAATCATCTCACGAATGGCAATATCCTGATGCAGGTGTTCAACGTAATTTTCGCCTTCGGCGAACCAACGCGCGTCCCAATCTCGGTATATTCCCAAACGAAAACCAATTGGATTAACTTTTCGACCCATAATTTCTCCTGGCCTCTAGTGAATAGCGCTTTTTACCGCGCTATCCTAAAACTAGGCTTCCTTTTCTCGCAGAATGACGGTAACGTGCGAAGAACGACGTTTCCAAGGCTTGAACCGACCACGGGCACCAAAACGACGCCAACGGCGTGTCGGGCCTTCATCCGCAAAGATGGTATGGACATACAGGTCATTGCGATTGATTCCAAAATTCTCTTCTGCGTTCGCCATTGCCGAAGCAATCAGCTTAGAAACAGGTTTTGCCGCAAGATTGGGCGTGAATTTTAGAATATCTAAAGCTTCAGATGCATTTTTCCCACGCACCAAATTGACAACCAAACGCGTCTTTTGGGCAGAAATCTGCATATTGTTGAGGTGAGCACGAATATCTTCAGTCATTGCTATCCTCGTTTCTCGACAAGATGTCCACGATATGTTCGTGTTTGAGCAAATTCGCCAAGGCGATGGCCCACCATAGTTTCCGTAATGTAAATGGGAACATGGCGGCGGCCATCGTGCACAGCAATTGTGTGTCCCACCATTTGCGGGAAAATCACGCTGGCACGACTCCAGGTACGAATTACTTTTTTCTCGCCACGGTCATTCATGGCTTCTACTTTTTTCAAAAGTTTCGGGCTAATGAAAGGCCCTTTCTTTAGTGATCTTGACATAATTCTGTCTCCTACTACCGGCGCTTCTTGCCGCGACGGCGACGTCGGACAATGTACTTGTCAGTAGTCTTATTGCGGCGGGTTTTCTTACCCAGGGTCTTTTTACCCCAGGGGCTTTTCGGGCTGGGCATACCAATACCCGAGCGACCTTCACCACCACCATGCGGATGGTCCCTTGGGCTCATAGCAGAACCACGCACGGTTGGGCGGATGCCCATATGGCGTTTTCGGCCAGCTTTTCCCAATTTGATGGTGCCGTGATCCAAATTGCCAACTTGACCGATGGTCGCATAACAATTTTGATGCACTAAGCGAACTTCGCTGGAGGGCAAACGTACTTGAGCGTAATCTCCTTCTTTGGCCAGCAATTGAGCTGCTGTCCCAGCTGAGCGCACCATTTGTCCACCACGACCGGGTTTTAACTCAACATTGTGGATCATTGTGCCCGTTGGTATACGGCTGATCGGCAGGCTGTTGCCAGGACGAATGTCAGCATCGGAACCAGCTACAACCATATCGCCAACTTGCAATCCCACTGGGGCAATAATATAACGTTTTTCGCCATCCACATAGAATAAGAGCGCCAGACGGGCGGTGCGATTTGGATCGTACTCAATAGCAGCCACACGCGCGGGGATATCCAGCTTATCTCGCTTGAAATCTACAATACGCAGTTTTCGACGATTACCACCACCTCGATGGCGAACGGTAATACGACCGTACATATTGCGCCCACTACGCTTGCGCTTCTTGGTAACCAAAGAGCGTTCAGGCGTGCTCTTGGTAATTTCTTCAAAAGTGTATCCGGTTCGCCCACGCATACCTGGGGAAGTCGGCTTATATTTCTTTACAGCCATTATCGAACTCCTTCGAAGGCATCAATAGTGTCATCTTCATGCAAAGTGACCAGTGCCTTTTTATAGGAGCTGCGGCGCACAGAAATTTTTCGACTCTGAGCTTTTCGACTGCGCTTGGCAGGCATTACCATCGTATTAACGCGGATTACTCGCACATCAAACAATGTCTCAACAGCATCCTTAATCATTGCTTTGGTAGCAGCCTTGTCCACCTCAAAAGCATATTGGTGCAGTTTTGAGTATTGGTGGCTTGTTTTTTCAGTCCACAAGGGGCGCTTCAATATAGAGTATAGGTTAGTCGCCATAACGATCTCTCACTTATCCTAAATGATCCGCAATTGCGTCTAAAGCCTGAAGAGGCAGGATCAGCTTATCGTAGCTCAGCAAATCCCGAATGTTGATGTAATTAACCAAAATGGTTTTTGCATCAGGCAAATTTCGAGCCGATTTCTCAATCGAATCATAATCAGCGCTCTTCTCAGGAATGACAATTAATGCACTGCCATCACCAGCAAGCTTATCAAGTGCTTCAGCCATCAACTTCGTCTTCATTTCTGCCAATTCTAATTTTTTGACAACAACGATTTCGTGTTCTCCAGCTTTAGCAGAGAGAGCCGAGCGCAATGCAGCACGGCGCATTTTACGCGGCATCTTCTTTTCGTAACTGCGAGGGGTGGGACCAAATACGGTACCACCACCAACCCATTGAGGAGCACGAGTTGTACCCTGACGGGCGCGACCTGTACCTTTCTGCTTCCAGGGCTTGCGACCACCACCACGAACTTCTCCACGGGTTTTAGTATTATGCGTCCCCAAGCGTGCATTCGCCATTTGACGAATATAGGCCTGGTGCATCAGATCAACATTAATTTTGGCTTCAAAGATCTTCTCCGGTAATTCCACGGTGTCGACTTTTCGACCATTCATATTCACAACTTTTAATTCCATGATTGCCTCGCTCCAACCACTACTGCTTTCGCACTTCGTTGACAACGAGCAGTCCGCCTTTAGGTCCAGGCACTGCACCGCGTACGCCAATAAGGTTGCGCTCGGCATCCACCAAGACAACTTTTAAGTTCTGCGCTGTTACGCGTCGGTTTCCCATATGACCGGGCATTTTCTTGCCGGGAAAAACACGCGAAGTTCCAGATGTGGCACCAATAGAGCCAACAGCTCGCTGTCGATCTGACTGCCCGTGGGTCTTTGGCCCACCAGCAAAACCATATCGTTTTACAGCACCGGCAAAACCACGTCCCTTACTGCGACCGACAACATCAACATGGTCTCCAATAGAAAAGACTTCTACTGTGAGGCGGTCGCCCTCCGACACTTCCGTATCTTTGGTTTGGAACTCGCGCAAATGGCGAAGCGGGGCCAAGTCATTTCGCTTCAAGTGGCCCAATTGACCACCTGTAAGTCGCTTGGGGGTCACTTCGCCATAACCTAACTGCACTGCGGAATAGCCATCTCGTTCAACTTCGCGCACCTGCGTTACATAGCAAGGCCCAGCTTCGATCAATGTAACCGGAATCGCAATTCCGACATCATCGAAAATCTGGGTCATACCAATTTTCTTACCAATCAGCCCTTTCAACATCTCAATTTTCTCCTACTTGAAATAAGATTTTTTAATCATAGGAACTGTCAGCGTGGGCTTAGCTGCATCATTCCCGAACAACATAGTTAGTGATATGGTTGCGACGTCATTTTTTTTCGGCCGCAAGACGTATTACTCAAATGCTATTCCGATTCTTGAAACAAATTTTGTTTCTCGCTCCTCTTACCCATTAACGATCTTTCAAGAGGAGCGAGTGTGCTTCATACCTTGATCACGAAGCACAACAACATTTACCGTATATTTAAATTTTGATCTCGATATCTACACCTGCGGGCAGGTTCAATCGCATTAACATGTCAATCGTTTTTGAATCTGGCTCGAGCACATCAATAATTCGATTGTGTGTACGAATTTCAAAGTGCTCATGCGAATCTTTATCGATAAAGGTTGAGCGACGAACAGCAAACTTCTCAATTTTCGTCGGCATCGGCACGGGCCCTACAACACTGGAGCCTGTGCGTTCAGCAGTATCGACAATACGCTTAGCAGATTGATCTAAAACACGATGATCATATGCTCTTAGACGGATACGTATCTTCTGATCAGCCATAATATACCTTACTCAATAATCTTGGTGACAACACCAGCGCCAACTGTCAGGCCGCCTTCGCGAATTGCGAAGCTCTGACCTTGTTCCAGCGCCACTGGCACGATCAA
>JBDLJO010000020.1:0-18425 GCA_039714275.1 Chloroflexota bacterium
TGGATATCACATTCGTGAAGCCGGATCAACCGCCGTCCAGGAGGTCGCCTTTACCCTGGCGAACGGCATCGCCTATGTGCAGGCTGCTTTGGATACCGGCCTGGATGTCGATCAATTTGCCAGCCAGCTTTCATTCTTTTTTAATGCCCACAATAATTTTCTCGAGGAAGTTGCTAAATACCGCGCTGCCCGCCGTATGTGGGCCAAGATCATGCGGGTTCGATTTGGTGCAGTAAATCCCCGTTCCTGGAAGCTCCGATTTCATACCCAAACGGCAGGATCAACCCTTACTGCCCAGCAGCCCGAAAATAATGTTGCCCGCGTCACGCTTCAGGCGCTGGCTGCTGTCATGGGTGGCACGCAGTCGCTGCACACCAACAGCATGGATGAAGCGCTTTGGCTGCCAACAGAAAAATCAGTCCGGGTGGCTTTACGCACCCAGCAGGTCATTGCTCACGAATCCGGTGCCGCCGACAGCATTGATCCTTTAGCCGGTTCCTATCTTGTAGAGGAGCTGACCGATCAAATTGAACGTGGTGCTGAGCGTTATATTGCAAAAATTGACGGCATGGGTGGGGCCCTGGCAGCTGTCGAACGGGGTTATACCCAGAGCGAAATTCAGGAAGCAGCCTATCAATACCAGCGCGCCGTAGAAAACCACCAGCAAATTGTAGTTGGGGTTAACGAATTCGAAGTTGATGAGAAGATTGAACTCGAACAGCTCAAAGTCGATCCGGCTATCGAGGTTGAACAGCACCAACGTCTTAAGGCTGTCCGCAAACGGCGCAACCCATCGCGTGTCAGCCAGATGCTTACCCAGCTTGAGAAAAATGCCCGCAGCGATGAAAATTTAATGCCCCTTTTCATAACTTGTGTTGAAAGCGATATAACCCTGGGTGAAATCACCGCCGTGCTGCGTGATGTCTGGGGTGAGTATGAAGCGCCAAATTACGTTTAGCATCCTTGTCTCAATCAGGAGTGCATAGGAGCATGCACTGATAGATTTCCACCCCGGTTGGATTACGGTTATTGTTGATCCATGAATTGGAGGTACCGTGCCCAAAATAAAGAAAATTGACCATGCTGCCATTGTAGTTGAAGATATTGAATCGGCTTTGGGGTTCTGGCGCGATGCGCTGGGACTTGAACTCAGCCATCAAGAGGATGTGCCCCGCGAACAATCATCAATTGCTTTTCTTCCCGTGGGTGACAGCGAAATTGAATTGGTGCAGCCTACCAGCACAGATTCTGGGATTGCAAAATACCTTGCTAAGCGCGGCCCTGGTATGCACCATATCTGCCTGGAAGTTGACGATATTGGTGCCATGCTGCAGCAGCTTAAAGATAACGGCATTCAACTGATTCACGAAGAGTCCATCACGGGCAGCGGAGGAAAACAGTACGCCTTCATTCACCCCAAAGCCGCCTCCGGTGTCCTGGTAGAGCTTTATCAACTGCCTGAGGACTGATGGTAGCAGAGCATCGTTTTCCACGGCATGGTTGGATTGGTTTAGGTTTAATTGCCATCTTTTGGCCCCTAAACTGGTTTTTGGAGGGCTTGCGTACCCATTGGGGATTTTTTCCATTGTGGTTGGGTTACGCGCTTACCGTGGATGGCATGGTGCTCAAGCGTACAGGGACATCGCTGGTAACGCGGAGTTGGCAGAAATATATTGGTACCTTCATTATCTCCGCCCCGGCCTGGTGGCTTTTTGAAGTCCTGAACTGGCGGGTCGCTAATTGGCATTATCTTGGGCGGGATTTATTCACCAATTTTGAATATGCCCTTTTGGCTACCCTATCTTTCTCGACCGTGATGCCAGCCGTCTTCGGAACTGCCGAGTTAATTGGCAGCCTGCCCTTGATTCAAAAGATGAGATCAGGTCCGGTTTTTTCGCCCAATCGCGGCAGCGTCCAGCGCTGGTTCATGCTTGGGTGGATCATGTTAGCCCTGCTCATCATTTGGCCGCGTTATTTCTTCCCCCTGCTATGGATTTCAATTTTTTTGATTTTGGAACCGGTCAATATTTGGATGGGAAACCGCACTCTCATATGGGGCACCGGGAAAGGCGATTGGCGTCTTGTTGTTTCCCTCTTCGCAGGCGTTTTCCTGACCGCATTTTTCTGGGAATTATGGAATTACTGGTCTTATCCAAAGTGGGTCTACACAATACCCTACGCCGAATTTTGGCACATTTTTGAGATGCCCTTGTTGGGGTATGGCGGCTATCTGCCCTTTGCCCTGGAACTTTTTGCCTTATATCATCTCATCTGCAGGATTTTCGGGCAAGGTGATGGTTCGAGTTATATCTTGCCCCAGCCCAGAAATTAGATATAATCCGTCTGTTGAGTCTCCCTTTCAAGCATTGTATGGAGGGGAGCTTTCTTATTACGTTTGAAAGGATTTTTTATTATGGGACACGTATCGCACAAATTAAACAACGCTTTTGAAGGCGCCTTGGCTGGCGGTGGTGATCCCGCAACCTCCCCGCTCTACGTTTTTGGACCATTTCTAAGATTGATCGTCGTTGCTGGAGTCGCCAATATCACTTTTGGCGCTTCCGTTTGGCTGGTCGTCTTGACGGTGGCGGTTGTTTCCGCTATGTATCGCCTGGTGATGCAGTGGGTTACCGATGGCAGCGGCGGCAGCGGTCTCAGTGAAGAGGAGTTCGGACCCTGGGCCGCCAAAGTCAATGCTGCGATTACTTTCGTCGAATACACCCTGACCTTCTTGGTCAGCATGGCCGCGATGGTCACATTTATTGCTGACCGCTTCCCCGTACTTAATCATGAAATTGGCCTGGGCGTCGAATACCGCACATTAGTCGCCATTGCCTTGAGTGTCCTGACCGGTTGGTTGGTCAACCGCGGCCCGAAAATGGCCGCCCGTACCTTTGGTCCTGCCACTGCCGGTGTGCTGCTATTGCTGTGGGCGATGATTATTTCCTCTTTGATCAAATATGGTTTCCATTTGCCGGATTTCAATTTCCAGGCTTTTTCAGGTGAGAATTTGCATTACACCTTAGGGGGGTATGTGCGTATTCTGGCGGTCATGACCGGTATTGAAGTCTTTGCCAATATGGTAGCGGCCTATGATGGCGCTCCCAGCCAAAAAGGTAAAAAAGCTTTTAACAGCCTCCTGATCATTATGGGGACCACTGCCGTGACCATGCTCATCGTTGGCCCGGTGATTCATCAAGTTGCCGATGTAACACTTGAGGGAGTTTCCGTTTTCACGCAAACGATGGATAAACTCTTACCCGCACCGCTGCCTTATTTGGGCACCATGGTGGGGGTGGCTGTCTTGATGTCAGCCTCGGCCGCCGCCGCTCAAGGACTCCAAAATCTCGCGCTCGGATTATCTGAGCGTCGCTATGTGCCGCCCATTCTGGGACAGCGCAATCAGTTCCAGGTTGCCGCCGTGCCCGTTTGGATTCAGGTTGTCATTGTTGCGATTTGTTTTTTGTTCTTTGGAACCGACGAAGAAACTTACCTCGCCATTTATGCTGCCGGGGTATTTGTCCTCCTTAGTATGACCGGATGGGCAGTTGCCAAACGTCTGATCCGTGAGGTACGAGAGAAATTTATTTTCGGCACGGCAGCTTTAATTGTCGGCACCATTGTGGCGGCTATTTTGACCACGGGTGCAACCGGCATTATTTTCGTCGAGCGTTTCGCAGAAGGCGCCTGGACATATTTCCTGTTCATCCCCATCCTTTACGCCATCTTTACCTACTCCCGCAACCAACTTGGTGCACCTTCCGCTGCCCTGGATTACTTGGGCCGCTTGGACGCTTCTCAATTGGCTGGTTTTGGTTTTGGACAGATGAACCCCGCCACCAAGGGCGTTGCCATAGAAGCAAAAACACCAGAAGATCTGCGTTGGGAACCAGCACCAATTCAACAAAGCAAATGGCGTACTGAACAGGTTGCCATCAAAAATGTTGCTGTGCTGCTGGATGGTTCAACCTATGCCGCTCAGGCGGTGCCTTGGGCAAAAATGTTTTGTTTGACTACCGGCGCGCACCTGACCTTACTCTCATCCATCAAGAGTCAGCTGCCCGATTTAGATGGAGAATTTGATCTTGTCTACGCAGAACGAAAAATGTATCTTGAAAGCGTTCAAAAAGAGCTTCGAGATCAAGGTGTACGGGTAGATTACGCTATCCGTCATGGTTTTATCGCTGATGCAGCTCAATTGTTGGTCCACGAGCAAAACGTAGATTTAGTGATCACAGCTACACGCGGAAAATCTGGCGAAAAGAATTGGTCCAGCGGCGGCCTCTCCCGGAAATTGATTCAGAAAATCAACCAGCCTATTCTCCTTGTTCAGGTTGAAGAAAATGGCGAATCTGCAGAGCCAAAATTAGAGCGTATCTTGGTGCCGTTGGATGGGTCTATTTTTTCCGAGCGTGTCCTGCCTTATGCCCGTGCTTTGGGCCAGGCCTTTAACGCTGAACTGATCTTACTTACCATCCCGGCGGTTCCTGAACCCGAAGATTATCATGCTCCTGCAGAGATCATCAACACCATCCGCAGCAATGCAGAAAAAGAGATTGTCGATTTCTTGGATGCCGTGGCTCGTTCGCTGCGTGAAGATGATTTAACGGTCCGCACTATGGTAGCTGGATCGCTGCCTGCCCGAACCATCGTTAATACCGCGATCGAAGAAGATGCTGATCTGATCATGAATACCTCCCGCGGGCGCGGTGGTATTGAGCTCTTCTTCTTGGGCAGTGAGGCTCAGCGTATTGTTGAGCAGTCAGAAAAGAACATCTTCATGATGCCCATCCGTGACACACCGATGTAGGGCGCTTTAGACCATTTTATTGCTTTTGCGAAGGCCGGGTTGGATGATAACCCGGCCTCGTTTTTCTAAAAACTGCTGTCTGCGCTGTTGACGAGTCTTTTACCTTCGTGGTATCATCCTTCGTTGACGTTTTTGTCAATCAGTATTTATTTAAATAGACCAGAGGAGCACAAGATAAGTACACCAGATTATCGCGTAAATAATCAGATTAGAGCAAAAGAAGTTCGTCTGATTGGGCCAGATGGCGAGAACATTGGCACAGTTCCTATTCAGGAAGCACTGCAGGTTGCAGAAGAAGCCAACTTAGACTTGGTTGAAGTTGCCCCGGGTGCAAAACCACCTGTTTGTCGCGTGATGGATATTGGAAAGTTCATCTATCAGCGAAAGAAGAAAGAGCGTGAAGCTCGCCGAGCCCAAACCAAAATTGAAGTCAAAGAGATACGCCTGCGCCCCAAGACCAGTGATCACCATCAAGGATTTAAAGTGCGTGATGCCCGTCGATGGCTTGAGAAAGGCAATAAGGTTAAGGTCCGTATCCGCTTCCGAGGTCGCGAGATTCATTACCCTGAGATTGCATTAGAAAATCTTAGGGAGATCGCCGCAGAACTTCAGGATGTAGGTGTCATTGAGCACCACCCCTCCCGAGAGGGACGCTCAATGTTGATGATTTTAGCGCCTGCCAGTGAAAAATAGATCTACTTATTCTTGATTTAGCACTGCCCCATCGATTAAACGATGGTATCAAAAAAGATAAAAACCCCCGCGGGTAAGTTTGGGAGTAGCTCGCTCCCTGGCCGCGGTGTTTTTATGAAAGGAGTTGAATTGTGGCAAAGAAGAAGGTAAAGAAGTACAAGCTGAAAACGCATAAAGCAACTGCCAAACGCTTTCGCGTAACCAGCACTGGCAAAGTCTTGCGCACCAAAGGTGAGAAAAGCCACCTGCGCCGCCGTAAATCTAAACGCACAAAGGCAAAATTCACCACCATGCTGCCCGTTAAAAGCAAAAAACTTGCCAAGACGGTACGTCGTTTAGCCCCTTATTTGGACAAGCATAAAGCTAATCCTAATGCTCGTTCTGGCTCGGCTAACAAATAATTTTATTCATTAAGTACGCGGCTGTTGGGTGTACATAACTGGCAATCTAACATTGCTGACGCCCAGGGGTACGCAGGAGAGATAACAAATGGCTCGTGTAAAAACAGGTTTTACTCGTCGTCGACGACACAAAAAAGTATTAAAAATTACCAAAGGACAATTTGGTACCCGCAGCCGCCTTTACCGGCGCGCTAACGAAGCACGATTAAAAAGTTTATGGTATGCCTATCGCGATCGCCGCTCACGACGACGTGATTTGCGCCGCTTATGGATTGCCCGCATCAACGCAGCCTCACGCCTGAACGGCATGTCCTACAGCCGCTTGATCCATGCCATGAAAACCGCTGATATTACCATCAATCGCAAACTGCTGGCCGACTTGGCTGTGCGTGATCCTCAGGCTTTTACCGCTGTTGTTGACGCCGCCAGAAAAGCAAAATAACAGCATTCCCTTGTAATTTCAAAGAGGCGCTGAAATACTTCAGCGCCTCTTTTTTGTTTGCGCGTTGACGCTTGTTTGGGGGGATGCTACAATCGATTCCACACCAGCAGCTTCTACTCACCCAAATTAAATTATGCTCACATCGCCCAAGAATCCAAAAATCCAGCGCATTTCACGGTTGCAGACTCAAGCGCGCACCCGGCGGAGTGAACGAGCTTTTGTCGTTGAAGGTGTCCGTCTTACCGAGGAAGCATTTCAGGCAGGATGGCACCCGGAGTTGGTGTTGTATTCGGATAAGCTCAGTGGGCGCGGTCAGCAGTTGATCACTGGGTTTCAAGACCGCGGGGTAGAAGTTGTCGAGGTCTCCTCGCAGGTTATGCGTGCTGCTAGTGTTACGCACACCCCCCAGGGAATTCTTGCTGTCCTGCCGATCCCCGAGAATGCCGTTCCCGATCCCTTGAACTTTGTTTTTATCCCCGATCGTGTTCGCGATCCAGGCAATTTAGGAACCATGCTGCGCACGGCGCTGGCTGGGGGTGTTCAAGCTGTCGTGCTGCCCCCTGGCACAGTGGAACCTTATGCTCCCAAAGTCGTCCGTTCAGCGATGGGTGCCCATTTCCACCTGCCGATCTTAACGAGCTCTTGGGATCAAATTCGCACCATGACTGCCTCCTTGCAGGTTTATTTAGCTGCCGCAGATGCCGCACTCTCTTGCTACGATGCCGACTTTTCTGTTCCCCTGGCGCTCATCATCGGTGGTGAGGCCGCGGGCGCGGGCGATCAGGCCCGGACTCTTCCAGGCACCAGCGTCCATATTCCTATGCTTGGACCAACCGAATCACTCAACGCGGCCGCTGCCGGCGCTGTTTTGATCTTTGAAGTAAACCGCCAGCGCCGGGGTTCCTGAACGCTATGAATCTT
Organism: Chloroflexota bacterium; assembly: GCA_039714275.1. GTDB lineage: Bacteria > Chloroflexota > Anaerolineae > Anaerolineales > UBA11858 > JBDLJO01. The sequence continues at coordinate 7,268 of JBDLJO010000020.1, forward strand.
CCCCTTGATCAAATATTGCCCGGTAATTGTATTGAAGTGCTTGATCAGCTCCCTGAAAAATCGGTCGATCTGATTTTTGCTGACCCGCCATATAATTTACAGCTTTCAGGTACCTTATGGCGCCCTGATATGACCCAGGTCGATGCCGTTGATGATTCATGGGATCAATTTGATAGTTTCCAGGCCTATGATCAATTCACCCAGACGTGGCTAAGCGCCTGCCGCCGGGTGCTAAAAGATACCGGTTCCTTATGGGTGATTGGGTCATACCATAATATCTACCGCGTCGGCGGCATCCTCCAGGACTTGGGTTACTGGATTCTTAATGACATCCTTTGGATCAAAACCAATCCCATGCCAAATTTTCGCGGCGTTCGTTTTACCAATGCTCACGAAACCTTGATTTGGGCCGCTAAAACCAAAGACTCCCGTTATACCTTCAATCACCATGCCATGAAAGCGCTCAATGGGGATAAGCAAATGCGCTCCGATTGGGTGCTGCCCATCTGCTCTGGGGTCGAGCGCCTCAAGGTCAATGGTAAGAAAGCTCACTCAACCCAAAAACCCGAAGCCTTACTCTACCGCGTTATCCAATCGTCCAGCAGTCCCGGGGATGTGGTCCTTGACCCATTCTTTGGCTCTGGCACCACCGGTGCGGTTGCCAAAAAACTGCACCGCCGCTACATTGGTATTGAGCAGGAAGAGCGCTATATAGAAGTCGCGCAAACCCGCCTCGATGCCATCACACCTGAACCACTTGATCAGGCCACCTTCGATGTGCGCGATAAAAAACGCCTCGCCCCGCGCGTCCCCTTTGCTCAACTCTTGGAAGGTGGATATTTATCCCCCGGTCAGCCCTTATATTTTCGAGCTGACCGCCAAAAGGTTGCTCACATTAAACCCGACAGCCGCTTGATCTATCACCAATACGAGGGCTCTATTCATCAGGTGGCGAAGCACATCATGAATGGGGTGCCTTGCAACGGCTGGGACCATTGGTATTACGAAAATACTGCCGGGGAATTAGAGCCCATCGATGTGCTGCGCGAATTAATTCGCGCTGAGTCTCAATAGCCCCCCTCCATTCACAGGTATCGAGTCTTAAAAAAAGGGGCCAAAAAACGCTCATCTGGCGATGATTTTCTCACTGCCTGTGATACCATTAGCGCTATGAAAATTCGTTCAATTACCGCCTTTATCGATCCTGGTTGGCCCCTTGATCTGTCTGCCTTAAAAGACGCCGGTGATTTTGCTGCAGCGGCTCGGGATGCCTTTCAATCTGCTGGTTACGAAACCCAAACCGCGCGCCTGGCCACCCCGCCTTTCCCCCTTTTGCTCCCTGATTCTAAAACTGATACCGTGCGGGATTTTGCGCAAGCCCTGGAATCTGCCGCCCGTCCGCTGGGATTTGACTATATCGCCATTGGCCCGGCACTCCCTGATTGCCCGGACAGTTATACCGCCATTCCTGAAACCCTTGCTGCCACCGAGATCATTTTTGCATCCGGAGTCATGTCTTCCCCGGATACCGGCATCTCCCTGCCGGCAGTCCGTGCTTGTGCTCAAATCATGGGCAGCCTGACCGATGTTGAACCGGATGGCTTTGCCAATCTCTATTTTGCCGCTTTGGCCAATGTTGGTCCCGGAGCGCCATTCTTCCCCGCCGCCTATCATCAGGGGGGACCACCCATATTTTCACTGGCCATTGAATCCGCCGATTTGGCGGTAACTGCCTTCACGGATGCTGGCAGCCTGGCTGAGGCGCGTCATAACCTCATTACGGCCTTAGAGGACCATGCCCGTAAATTAACCGCGGTTTCGGATTTGCTGGCCGACCAATATTCGATCACCTTCGGGGGTATCGATTACTCCCTGGCCCCTTTCCCGAGTCCAGACTCATCATTAGGTACCGCCTTGGAGCGCCTGGGCATCCCGGCTGTCGGGGTCCACGGCTCATTAGCCGCCGCCGCATTCCTGGCCGACACTATCGACCGCGCCGATTTCCCCCGCACAGGTTTCAGCGGGTTAATGCTGCCCGTGCTCGAAGATTCCACCCTGGCCAAACGCGCTCACCAGGGCACCTTGACGGTCAAAGACTTATTGATGTATTCTGCCGTTTGCGGCACCGGGTTGGATACCGTCCCGCTGCCCGGCGATACGACGGTTGAACAGTTGACCGCCGTTTTACTGGACCTCTCCGCCCTGGCGCAGCGTTTAGAGAAGCCGCTCACAGCCCGTTTGATGCCCATTCCTGGCAAAAAAGCTGGCGACCGCACCGATTTTGATTTTGCTTTCTTTGCCAACAGCCGTGTTATGGCCCTGGATGCTGCTCCGCTGACCGGGCATCTGGTTGGTGATGAAAGTTTTGACCTAAAACGAAGGCCAAGATGAAATCCTATCCCGGTCGTTGGTACGATGCGATCACGTTTAATATATACTGGTTCGCGATTACCAGCCGCGCCCAGGTGCTCACCCCCATTGTCTTGCCCTTATTGGTACAGAATTTTGTTGGCGAGAGTTCTAAAGGGGCTTATCTGGGAAATCTGCGCCTTTGGGGATTGATGATGGCGCTTTTAGTGCAGGCTGTCATCGGGATGCTCTCCGATCGCAGCTCGTTCCGTTGGGGCCGCCGCCGCCCGTTTATTTTTGCGGGCAGCATTGGGGAAATCATCGTATTTATCCTGATTGGATATAGCGCCGGGTTGGATGGATTGTCTGGCTATTGGGTGCTTTTCGGCGTCTATATTTTCTCAATGGTTTCATCAAACACAGCTCAGGCCGCGGCCCAGGGCATCATCCCCGATCTGGTGCCCGCACCCCAGCGCGGGTTGTTTTCAGGGATCAAAACCCTCTTTGAAGTACCCTTACCGCTGATATTTGTCTCTTTGGTCATCGGTAAGTTGATTGCCGCAGGCAGCCTTTGGGGCGCGCTGCTCATGCTTTGCGGCGTCATGTTGATCAGCATGCTCATCACAATGTTGATTCCCGAGGTGCCGCTCACCCCAACATCGGAACCTTTCAATTGGCGGCCAATCCTGCGCCTGCTGCTGATGACCGCCGTCTTCACCGGGATCATCCTGGTGCTCGGGCAGGGCATTAAAATGATCTTGCCCTGGGCTGCACAATTGCCCCCGGTCCCCGCTCAAATTACCGCTGGTGGTCTGGGTTTGCTGAGTATGGTTATTGCCATTGGTCTCGGGGTTTGGTCTTCTATTCGCATCAGCCTGGGTGGGGTCAACGAGGGTGGACCGGCTTTCACCTGGTGGGTTCTAAACCGCCTTACATTTCTGGCTGGTGCCACCAACGTGGCCGGATTTTTGCTCTTTTTCCTGCAGGAAAAATTCCCGGAGTTGGCTGGAGAGAAGGCCGCCGAACCGGCTGCTAGACTGGTGCTTATTGTTGGTGTTTTCTTGCTGGCGCTGGCGGTGCCCAGCGGCTGGCTCTCCGACCGTTTCGGGCGCAAACCGCTCATTGCTGCCAGCGGGTTATTGGCCGGTGCAGGTACTTTTGTGGTCATGCTCACGACTGAGATGGCCGGGATTTATATCGGCGGCTCGCTGATAGGTGCTGGGATTGGTATTTTCTATGCTGCCAACTGGGCCCTGGGCACAGACCTGGTTCCCAAAGAGGGTGCCGGTCGTTTTCTTGGCATCTCAAATTTGGCAGGCGCTGGCGCCGGTGCTGTTGGGGCTTATCTCGGTGGACCGATCGCTGACAGCTTCAGTTATACTTTAGTTATTGGCATTTACGGGCTGCTCTTTTTGCTCTCGCTCATCGCGTTGGCAAAAATTAACCCACCTCACCGGCCTTAACCGTAGGAGGCTCTCCATGACCTTTGAACCGCATATCGAAGAGAAATTACGTCATTATTTCAAGTACCTGAATGTCTTCATGATCTGGATGTGGCGGTTGGGGTTGGGATGGATGCTCAATATCTGGCCCGATGTTTTCGGCCGCATCATGGTGATTACCCATACCGGCCGTAAAAGCGGACACCGTTATCAAACGCCGGTCAACTACACGATCATTGATGGAGATATCTACTGCACGGCGGGATTTGGGGCAGACGCGGATTGGTTCCGCAATCTGATCGCCGACCCCCAGGTGGAAATTTGGCTTCCGGATGGCTGGTGGTGGGGTGTTGCCGAAGATATTTCTGATTGTGATGGGCGCTTGCCCATCTTGAGGGAAGTGCTGATTGCCAGTGGGTTTGCCGCTTACCTGGCCGGTATTAACCCCCGCAAAATGGATCACCAGACCCTGAGCACCCTCACCGCCCCGTATCGGCTGATTCGCATTCAGCGTGCTGAAGCTCGCACCGGTGCGAATGGCCCCGGCGATTTAGCCTGGATCTGGCCGTTGGCGACCTTGCTCTTATTACCGTTGATCTTCCCGCGCCGCAAACGAAAATAGACCGCTTGCGGAAATTCGATTTTCCGCTGCTCAATCCCCTGTCTCTCGCGCAGCATACTCGAAGGAGTAAGGCGGCGGCAAGTTAATCCGGGTTAAGGGTTTAGCGGTTTAGTACCTGCACACTGGGGCGCAGATCCAACACATCAATTAAACCATTCAGTTCATCATCCGACAGCGGACGCCCTTTCCCGGCATACGCCGTCAGCGCGGCTTCCATCATATTCGTGCCAAACGAACGGCCCTCATAACGCGGCGTCGTGGTGATCACCGTTTTTACCCCTCTTTCGCCAAGTAAGGCGATGTTGGCTTCGGTAGTCGTATTGGTGATCACCGTTTTGCCTTCCAGATTGAACGGCATATATTTACGCATAAAAAGGTAGTCACCGGCCAGCAAATCGGAACCCTCAAAAAAGCGGGTGTATTTTGGTTCCTGCTCCGAGCCATCGCTCCCATAGTAGATCATGCTCATCGGAAAAAAGGAGACCACGGGCAGCATCACCCGCGCCACACGCTTGAAAGCTGGCATCCCCCATACCGGGATCGGCACGCCCAGCGCAACCATTAAATCTCCCAGCACGATTTTGTCTGACACCTCTGCTGCCGCATTGGCCAGACCGATGCGGTCGATTGCCACGGGGATAAAAGCCTGCTTAAATCGTGGCACGGCGCCCAGTTCAGGTTCTGCTAATTCGAAAACCCGCCGCTCCAGGGTATGTTTAAGGCCGCGCCCGTCCACCAGAGGTGTTTGGTGCACACCCTCCAGCATCTTGAGTACCGCCCGCAGGGGATATTCACGGTCCCCAAGGCGCAAATACATATCCACGCCGCCCACCCCGAAGGCATCGATTTTACCGTCCAGTTCATGATAAAGCTGCTTGGCTTTCTCGATATCACCGTCCGTACCAATGCGTTCAACGCTGATTTCTTCCCCCTTGAATTTAACCACCACCTGCTTATCGCGGGTAGAGCTCCCTAAGCTGATACTGACGGCTCGTTTCACAGCATCCCCCTGCCTAATGCGCCGCCAAATAATCGTAGCGTGCTTTCAAAGTATTATAAATATAATTCTGCCACATTAACACCACGCGCTCTTGTCCATAGCTGTGGGTGCTGTAGGTTTGGAAGATCAAGCGCCCATCCATGCAGGTCGCTGCCGTGCCATAACTATCTTTGACATTGGCCCTTGCCACCCATAATATTTTGGCGTCGCCGCCTGGTTTGATGCGAATAAAATCGCCCAGGTCAGTTCCCAGCCAAAAACCGGATGGGTTGGTCAGGGATATGCCTTCATTGGGGAAGTGGTGTACGGGATGCGTGCCGTTGACCGGGAAGAGCAGCTGCTCATTGAGCGGGTCACCAATCCAATTTCGATGGTATCCAATCCCACAGCGGCTTAAAAGCATCGCGATTTTCCCCGATGCGATCGCGTCCATATCCCATTCCTCTATGATCACCGAGCTGCCCAAATTCAGGGCATCATTGAGATAAACATAGAACTCCCCTTGAACAGCAGTTCGTCTTTCTTTTCCCGAGATGATCAGGTCCCAACCTTGTCCGCCGGGACCTCCGGAGAGCAGGTTGGTTTTATAATGCCCCAGAGCATCGCGCACATCGGTATAATCCAGACTCATACCATCCAGCGCCAGCTTAATGTAGCGGTAGACGGAAAAATCTCCTGCCATATCCTCGAAGATCAAAATGCTGGCCGACCGCATCCAGGTATCAAAGTCCTGGTTGAGATCTGGTTCTTCTGTCGGGGCAGGTTCTTGAGTCGGTGGATCTGGCTCCGGTGTATCGGTAGCCGCAGCTTGCTGGGCATTGATCGTGGCTTGCATATCCAGGGCAATTTGTGTTTCTTTTTGAGCAGCCTCCGTGGCTTGATAATCGGGTATATCTGCCTGTTCAGAAGGATTTTCTCCCGGCCCTTGTCCTTCAGCATTTGCAAGATTTGTGGCCCGCACATTAAACGCGATCTCCGTTTCTTGCGCATTTGAACTTCCCGGCTGTGGGGTGTTGCAGGCCAGCCCGACGATGAGTACGAAAAACACTGCCATAAAAATAATAGCAAATGGTGCTAGCCTCCCCCGCTGCGTGGGTTGAAGATTAAATGGCATCATGCCTCCTCTAAGAAGACTCCTGAAAATCTTTGCATTGGTATCTGATTAACCTGCTGTGGATTGGGGAATAAAACCAGTCTCAGTATAGCACGAAAAATTAGCATCTTACAAGCAGTTTCGCTGCTATTATTGACCTGACAGGTTTTTTTGTAAACCTGTCAGGTCTAACTCTCTATCTCGTTAGATGCCCCCTAAAAACCATTGAAAATATGTCCAGTTCTATGGAACCACCACACACCTTAGCAGTGATGACAAAACACCCCTTGCGCAAGCGTATCTACAGGTTGCTCCAGGTACTGCCCGTGCATGTCATTCTGAACCGCAGGCGAAGAATCCCTGGCGAGATGGTCTATTGAAATCCTTGCCACCCTATTTACCCTCGCCCAAATTATTTCTCGCCCTCATGCACCGCCTGCACGTATTTCTGCAAGAACTGCCCGGTATACGAATTCGGCACCGCGCAAATTTCTTCCGGGGTGCCCTCGGCCACAATTTCACCGCCCGCCTCACCGCCCTCGGGTCCCAGGTCGATGATATGGTCAGCGACTTTGATGATGTCCAGGTTGTGCTCAATGATCAAGACCGTGTTGCCGCCGTCCACCAGGCGCTGCAGCACCTCGATCAATTTATGTACATCGGCGGCGTGCAAACCCACCGAAGGTTCATCCAGCACATACAACGTGCGCCCGGTTGACCGCTTCGACAGCTCTCGCGCCAGCTTCACTCGCTGCGCCTCACCCCCAGATAAAGTTGGGGCCGGCTGTCCCACCCGGATATACCCCAAACCCACGTCCAGCATGGTTTGAAGCCGGTTTACCATCGGCGGAAAAGCCGAGAAGACCTCCCGCGCGCTCTCAATGGTCATATTCAGCACATCGGCAATATTATATTCTTTGAACTGCACCTGCAAGGTCTCGCGGTTGAAGCGCGCCCCGTGGCAAATATCGCAGGGCACATACACATCGGGCAGGAACTGCATTTCAATCCGCAGCTGCCCCTGACCGCTGCAGGATTCACAGCGTCCCCCATGCACATTGAATGAAAAACGTCCTGCCTTATACCCCCGGATCTTGCTCTCCGGCAGCTCGGTGTACAGTTTGCGGATATGATCCCACAGCCCGGTATAGGTCCCCGGGTTAGAGCGCGGCGTGCGCCCGATCGGGGATTGATCGATATTGATGATCTTATCGATATGTTCCAACCCCTCAATCCCGGTGTGGGCGCCAGGCTTGCTCCGTGCCCGATGGAGTTTTCTGGACAGCGCCTTATGCAGCACGTCCACCATTAACGTTGATTTACCCGACCCCGAAACACCGGTAATACATACCAGGCGCCCTAAGGGTAATTTGACGTCAATATTTTTCAGATTATGCTCACTTGCCCCGAGAATGGTGATCGATTCTCCGTTGCCGTTGCGCCGCGTCTCTGGGATAGGCACCTGTTTTCGCCCGGAGAGATAAGCGCCGGTTAGCGATGCCGGTGTTTTCAAGATATCATCAACACTGCCCTCGGCAACTACTTCACCGCCGTGCTCTCCTGCGCCGGGGCCCAGGTCCAGGACCCAATCCGCCGTCTCAATGGTTTCAGAATCATGTTCCACGACCAGGACCGTATTGCCCAGATCGCGCAAACCTTCCAGCGTGCGCAGCAGACGAGCGTTGTCGCGCGGGTGCAGGCCAATCGATGGCTCATCCAGAACATACAGCACCCCCATCAACCGTGATCCAATCTGCGTGGCCAGACGGATGCGCTGCGCCTCGCCGCCCGAAAGCGTTGCCGCAGAACGATCCAGCGTCAGGTAATCCAACCCAACATTGACCAAAAATCCTAGGCGTTCTTCTAACTCACGCAGGATTCGAGAAGCAATGATCTGCTGGCGCTCATTCAGGGGAGTTTTCTTTTTCCCAAGTTTATCTACCCACGCTAGAGCCTTGTGTACCGGCCAGGCTGTGATGGTGATAATGTTGATTTCATCAATCAATACCGCCAGCGCTTCTGCGCGCAGTCGTTTCCCCTCGCAGGTTGGGCAGGTTTGCATGGTCATATAGCTGGAGATTCGTTCCCGCATATACTCCGAACTGGTTTCATTGAAACGCCGCTCTAAATTCCCGATGATGCCCTCATATACGCGGTTGAATGTATACTGATTGCCGCGCGCGTTGCGGTAGGTCATCGGCACTTCTTTCCCTCCTGAGCCGTGCAGCACGATTTTCATGTCTTTGGGCTTTAGAGAACGAACTGGCGCGTCCAGGTCAATCTGATAATGTTTTGCTGCGGCTTGCAGGCTTTGCCAGTACCAGCCGCCTTCCTCACGCGGACCGCCCCATTCCGAAGCCGTGACCGCGCCCTGGTTGAGCGAGAGGTCCTGGTTGGGGATCAACAGTTGGATGTCAATTTCCAATTTGCCCCCCAGACCCTGACAGTCGGGGCAGGCCCCATGCGGGGTGTTGAACGAGAAGGTGCGCGGTTCAATTTCAGGAAAACTGGTGCCGCATTCCGAGCAGGCCAGATGCTCCGAGAACGGCAGGTCAGCGGGGTCCTCGGGTTGGGTGATATCCTGAACAATTAAATAGCCGTCACCAAATTTGAGCGCCGTCTCCACAGAATCCGTCAAACGGGTGCGGAAATTCTTCGTCTCCTCCGGATCATCATATTGACGCAGGATCAACCGGTCGACCACCGCCTCGATATGATGGATCTTGTAGCGGTCCATTTTTATATCATCTTCCAGGTTAAATACTTCCCCATCGACTCGCACCCTTAAGAATCCTGATTTTCGGATTTCCTCCAGCACAGCCTGATGTGTGCCCTTGCGCCCTCGCACCATCGGCGCTAAAAGCAGCAGCCGCGCTCCCTCCGGTAGGTTCTCAATCGCCTCGACAATTTCCTGCGCAGACTGCCGGCTGACCTCACGCCCGCAGGTTGGACAGTGGGGGATGCCCGCCCGTGCAAAAAGCAGCCGCAAATAATCATAGATCTCGGTCACCGTGCCGACCGTCGAGCGTGGGTTGTGGGAGGTCCCCTTCTGATCGATGGATACCGCCGGGGAAAGCCCCTCGATGGTATCGACATCCGGCTTATCCATTTGCCCCAGGAACTGCCGCGCATACGCTGAAAGCGATTCAACATAACGCCGCTGTCCCTCGGCAAAGATGGTATCAAATGCCAGGGATGATTTTCCCGACCCCGAGAGGCCGGTGATGACAACCAATTTATCGCGCGGAATTTCAACCGTGATATTTTTCAGGTTGTGTACCCGGGCGCCAACAACGCGAATTACAGATGGGGGAGGGTTCATAAGGATTTTAACTCACAGTGGTTTTGATTTTTCGGGCCTTCAAGGGTTTGAGCCGCGTACGATGGAGATTTCACATTCCCACCGATTTGCACCGTTTTCTGCCGTAGTTCCTGAGGTACCAGATATTTTTTTCGTAAACCTCAATTATAGCACAACCGTTCTGGTTTTGATGGTTTTTAATCAATTCTTTAGAATTCCCCTCTACAAACAGGATTTTTACGATCGCGACCCTAAAAACAACATTTCCAGTCAAAGGCATTCAATGATAAACTTCTCCTTATTTATGGAGATCATTTATGACCGATGATAAACCCCCTCTGATTGACCGCATCTGGAAATGGATTGGTTGGATCAGCCTGGTATCCTTTGTAGGCTTTTTCCTGCTGTCGATCTGGATCGAAACGCTGATACCCCTGATCGATGCTGGTGATACCCGGGCCGTGGTACGCAATATCCTGGGCACCTTGCTGATTTTGATTGGCATGATCGGCATCCTGTACGGCGGATTTTACCTGTTTCGCAATACGCTGCGTATCAACAGTCTGGAGGCTTATCATCAGAATATCGAAATCATCAACGCCTACCCATCCCCTGAAGAAGCCCAACTAGCGCGCCGCAAAAATATCCGCTTGCTGCTGCTGGCCTGGAAACCCGGCACCCGCTGGATGCTGGTTGGTATCTTGCTCATCCTTTTGGGCAGTTACTTGATCAACAATTAATCTCATCGCGATACGCGGGCGGTTTCCTGCGCGAGATGGGCATTTCTACTTGCCCTTCTCGCTACTTCGGGAAATGATTCCCGAAGCATCCGCCGCACCGCCATACCGGTTTATGAAAGCCGGATGAAAGGGATTGGGGGATAAGTCAAGAAGAATTTTAACCCATTCCCATCCGACATGGCGATAGTTTGTCCTAAAGACCTGCGAGGTTTTTCAAAACCTCGCAGGTCTGTTCTTACTAAAATTCCTCCCCCAAGATAATGCTCCCCTTACCAAACCAGAACATATGTGCTATAATTACTATAGCCTGCGCCTCCCCCTCTTCTGCCAGGGATTGTCCGGGCCCTAATAGCTTAAATTATTAAAGGTTTTCGGAACCTTAACATTTGATGTTAAATAGTCCCCCAAACTCGTTAGTCGTTTCTTTTCGTTTCAATAAGTTTAAGTTTGCAAATTAAAAAGAATTCCCCCCAGAATTGGGGGGTCAGGGGGGCGTCATTCCCGTGCCTGCGCGCAATCTATGCATCATGTCATCGCGATACGCGGGCAGGCGGTTTCCTATCCGCCGCACCGCTATGCAGGTTCATGGGAACCTGCTCGTACTGTCCTGC
>JBDLJO010000021.1:0-18304 GCA_039714275.1 Chloroflexota bacterium
CTCAATTTGGGTAGGTGTCCCGATGAACTGAAATTTCGTCTGAGATATGGGGTGCAGCGCAAAGGTTCCACCAAAGGCATCGCCCATTAACTGCCCGTCTTGCACAAAGACCTCCGCAGCTAAACCTGAGTTGGTATTCTGGTAAAGGCCCACTTTTTCTTGGAGCGCAGCCCTGGCAAGCTGGATGTCTTTTGTTTTTGATGTGCTTTTGGGAGTCAGGATGTCGCTCAGATATAAGTCGGCGATTTTTTGGAGAGGAGGTAAGGTTTGAAAGTTATCCAGATTGGAAAGACAGATAACCGTGAAAGCTTGTTCTGGGAAACGTAAAATCCTGCTGCGGAAGCCTATAAAACTACCTCCGTGGCCAACCGTTTTCAAACCTCGGTACATGCCATGTTCCAATCCAAAGGCGTAATCAAGCACTGAACCGTTATTAAGTTTGCCTTGGCCCAACATCTTCCTGATAAAATCATCCCCGCCTACTTTTGGATCGAAAAAATTCTGATCCCAGCGGAAGAGGTCTTCGACCGTGGTCAACACCCCACCATCGCCAATAGCTTCCTCATTTTTTACATACCGCCGGAAACTGCCATTTTCTTTAGTCCCATAACCGGTCACGCGGTTTGGGACAACCATGGTGCGGTCATCATCAAAACTGGTGTTGGTCATACCAAGCGGTTCAAAGATGTGTTCTTGGGCAAATTTTCGTAAGGACTGCCCACTCACACGGCTGACAATCTCAGCCATCAATATATAACCCGAATTAGAGTAAAGATACGTCACACCTGGTTCAAAATTGAGTGCCTTTTGCCGAGCAATAAACCTCACAGCGTCCTGATTATCGTAACGACTCTCAAGGTTCCAACCTGCCATCGCCATGAGGGTCAGGGAATCCCGTATCCCGCTGGTGTGATGCGCCAAATGCCTGATGGTGATGGGGTGATTATATTTGGGCAGTTCCGGTAGATACTGACGAATATTATCATCGAGAGAGAGCTTGCCCATTTGTGACAGTAGGATGATGCTGGCAGCAGTAAATTGTTTTGAGACCGAGGCGATGTAAAAGACCGATTCTGGTGTGATGGGGACACCAAACTCCAAACTAGCTGAACCATAACCCCGCGTATAAATCAGTTCACCATCACGAACGATGCCCAAAGCACAACCCGGAGAATTGGGCTTGTCCCACGCTGCAAAGAGCGCATCTACCTTATTTTCTATTGCTTGCTTACCACTCATTCAATAGTAACCTTGTCCAAACGCTCAAAGAAATCTGGCTCTATGTCTGCACCGTGACCAGGCGTGTCTGGCAGGGTGATTTTTCCGCTGTTGTAGGTGATGCCGCCAACCACCGGGTCTTCGGCGTGGAAAAAGCAAGTGTCCAGATCGGCATAGACAATGTTGGGACGGGCAGAAACCAAATGCGCCGCCGCGCTGAGACCCACACGGGTTTCAAACATGCTGCCCACCATACACTTTATCCCTGCTGACTCTGCAACTGCATTGATTTTGAGTGCATTGTGGATTCCACCAGATTTGGATAACTTGATGTTGAAATAATCACTAGTACCCATCGCCGCCAGTCGGAAGGCATCATGATGGTCGAACACCGACTCATCAGCTGTGATGGGAATGGGACTTTTCTCATGAACGCGTTGTAAACCGGCATTGTTCCAAAAAGGAACCGGCTCTTCACAGTACTGAATATTGTAGGGAACAAGATCGTTTAGGGTAAGCAGGGCTGTTACCACATCCCAACCCTGATTGGCATCAATACGGATGGGAATGTCATCCCCAACAGCCTGACGAATAGCCCGAATCCGGTCCACATCGTCCGCGCGATTTGTACCCAGTTTCACTTTGATAGCCGGGAAACCTTGCGCTTGAATAGCTAAGGCATCTTCTACCATCACTTCCGGTGTATCGATGCCCACTGTCTGGTCGGTATAGAATTCCCGTTTAGGTCCACCCAATAACGTATATAAAGGCAACCCGGCCCGTTTACCCAGCAAGTCATACAAAGCCATATCAAAAGCGCTCTTGACCGTAGTGTTATAGACCAGAAAAGCGTTCAGTTCCTTCATCAGCCCCTCAATATCCGATGGATTTTTTCCAAGCAGCATCTGCGCCAGGTCTTTGGCGGCCTCAAAGATAATGGCTTGCGTATCTCCTGTGATAAAGGGGGTCGGCACGGCTTCACCAAGACCATAGAGACCATCGTTGGCGTGAATACGCACAAGGATATTATCGGCGGATTCCTCGATGCCAAGAGAAGTTCTGAATGGTTTTAATAAACGAATACTCATCTTGGCTATATCGATTTTAGTGATCCTGTATGAGTCCATCATCATCTTTAAATACCTGCCTCTTGTTGGTAGCGAAACATTTCAGCCACTGCTTCAGCATTCATACCATCGAAAATACTGTTACAAGTAGCCATCATATAGCCGCCGTTCGGTGTGCCCTGCTCAACACAGCGTCTCACCTCACTCCGCACCGCTGCTAAATCAGGTTTGCACAGAACGTTAACATCTATGTTACCAATCAGAACCAGGTCTTGACCAAATTCCTGCTTTATCTCGCCCAGGTCCATACCAGCCATCGGTTCCAATCCGTGTACGCCAACAAATCCAGCTTCAACAGCCATTGGCAGCAGTGAGGTAATATCGCCATCGCTGTGCCAAATGACGGGCACATTCAACGCATTCACTATACGACGATGATAAGGAAGGGCAAATTTCCGCCACATGGGTAGTGAGATCATCGAACCGCTCTGATAGGCAGCATCGTCCCCCATGACAATCACTTCAGCACCCAAACGAATGGCTTCCTGAAATATCGCAATACTCCAAGCTGTTCGATATTCCAATAATGCGTGAATAAAGGTGGGATCATCCATAAGGCGGATGAAAAAACGCTCGAAGCCCATCGCCATATACCCGGCCATAAATGGGCCATTATGTGTACCATAAATGAGACAGTGGTCTGGATACAGGTCGCTGACCGCCTTGACCTTGTTTTCTGAAAAATACTGCCCTGCAGTATCTAAAGGTGGGCTGTATTGCCGCAGGTCAGTTTCTGTGTCAATAACGCCATTTATGTACATGCCATCTTGCCAGACACGCCCCCATTCGTCGACACCATTTTGCCAGGCATTGCTTCCGGCAGGCGTTTGGCTGGGCATCATCACACAATCTTGTCCCAGGTTAACATGGGCGCTGGGGACATTATCCTGCCCTAATTCATCCAGCAAGGCATCTATCCAAATCTCAAATCTGGGGATTCGGTCTGGCATATTATGCTGCAGCGCAGCCAAAACGCGGTCTCTTTGGTTCATTAGTTATCCTTTTTATCGATAAGAGCCAGCAGGCCATCAGCAAATGTACCGCGCCAGCATACGGGGTTATGTCCACCGTTGAACTCAGCATGATGCACTGAATAACCTTTGGCATCCAAAACATCACGCATGTGGCGATTACCCATCAAAATGCTGATCCCTTCTTCAGGATCAACCTTTGTCTCCAATAAACCAGCATCCATGTAGAATCGTAAAGGTAATTTCTCCGTTCCCACAAATTGGCGCACCAGCCAGTCTACACTGCTCATGTGCGAAATCGAATAAAAGAAAGCGCCCGACAGAGAGAGCACGCTGCCGAAAATATCGGGATGCCGCAAACTGGTGTACGCAGATGCCATACCGCCCAAACTGATTCCGCCAATGACAGATTGGGATGGATCGTCCGTGATATGGTAAATTTGCCGCGCCCACGGCAGCAGCTCTTGAATCAGAAAATCATCAAAGGGCGGATAGCAGCCCAATTCTGTTGAGCGCGTTTCTCCCAAACTATCGGGTAAGATCGCTACCAGGGGGGGGATACGGTTCTCTGCCAACAAATTATCCAGTATGGTAGGCAAGTTGACCCATTTGATTAAGCCCCAACCATCAAACCCGAGCAGCAGTCCATAAGGCCTGCCATCCGGTGTGTAGTTGGGTGGGGTGTAAACCCATACACGCCGTTCGTTGTCCAAAATCTCACTGCGTAGGCGATGTTCCTCTATCTTGCCTGCTGGGGCATCAGCCCGGAACGCCGCCCACGGCTGTGGCAGTGCTGCAGGCAATTCCAATACCGAGCGGGTGTTTTCTCCGTAGTTGATGCCTTCTTCATCTTTAAGGTAAACGAAAGTATGCGGGTTCAGAGGGTCGAATTGAAAATGGGCGGTACGGACGGCATAGTCTGTTGTTTCAGAAAATGGAATCAGGGAATCATTTTCAGCCAACAGATAAGTGGTACGCAAATCGTTCCGCATCCGGTAGCTTCTATACCAAAGATTGGTTTCAGCCAGACGGGTCATCTGGTTGGCGGCAAAATCCCAACTCGTCAGATCGCCAAGTACAACCACATTTTTTGTTTCTGCTGTACCGCGCCACACAAATGTAACCAGTGATTGCTCTAAGTTATCAGGCACGGGTTCGATGAGCGGCGCGCCTTGCTGGGAAATCTCATCCCAGAAAGCATCCACAACGTCGTTCTTTCCAGCTTCTAGCACTTGCCGCAAAGCGTCCAGCCGGGGGCTGGTAAATATTTGTTTAGACAATATGGTTCTCCATAATTAGGCAACTCCCTAATTTAAATTATCCGTTTTATTTTTGCGTATTTTGTATTGGCTTAGGGAATTTATTTTCTTGGAATCGCCTTAGGTGAAATTATCAGCTAGATGACAGGCTACCTGATGTCCTGGGATGATCTCTAGAAGCTGAGGTTCTTCTGACGCGCATTGTTCAACTGCATGTCGACAGCGGGGATGGAACCGGCATCCAGAGGGGGGATTCAATGGGCTGGGAACATCGCCTTCCAAAATAATCCTTTCTTGCTTAACATCAGGATCAGGATCGGGAATAGCCGACATTAAGGCCTGCGTGTAAGGATGTGCAGGGCTGCTGAACAAACTGGATCGGTCTGCTAATTCCATAATCTTCCCCAAATACATCACCGCTACCCGGTCAGAGATATGCTCAACAACAGCTAAATTGTGGGCGACGAATAAATAAGTCAGACCAAACTCAGCCTGCAAATCTTTTAGGATATTGAGCACTTCTGCCTGAATGGAGACATCCAAAGCTGAAACCGGCTCATCCAAAACGATAAATTTTGGTCGAAGCACCAGGGCACGGGCGATCCCAATGCGTTGTCGTTGCCCTCCGGAAAACTCATGTGGATATCGGGCAGCATGGGCGGCGTTTAACCCCACACTTTTAAGCGCGCTGATCACCATTTCGTGGCGTTCTTGTTGATTCCCAACCTTATGGTTCTTCAACCCTTCAGCGACTGTTTCGCCGATGGGGATGCGAGGGTTCAATGAGGCAAAGGGATCTTGAAATACGATTTGCATATTACGACGCATTTCTTTGAGGTCTTTACCCTTGAGGTCAAACACATTGGTTTTATTGTAAAAAACAGATCCCCTTGTAGCAGGAATAAGTTTTAAAATTGTGCGGCTGACTGTGCTTTTGCCGCACCCGGATTCTCCTACCAAACCTAATGTTTCACCTTCACGGATATTGAAACTAACATCATCTACAGCTTGCACCCAGGCTGATGCCCGTTTGAGCAGCCCCGAATATACCGGAAAATACTTTGCCAGGTTTTTTACTTCGATGAGATTTTTCATTTATTTCTCTCACTGTCATGATAAAGCCAACAACGCACGTTGTGTTGTTCTGCTACTGGGATTAGCGGTGGTTCTGTTTGGGTGCAGATATCCAATTGCTTGTGACAGCGTTCGGCAAATCGGCAGCCCTGGGGGAGATTGACAAGGTTAGGAACAGAACCGGGAATGGTCGCTAAGCGGCCTTTTACGTTCCCTAGTCTTGGAATGGAAGCAATCAATCCTTGCGAATAAGGATGGAGCGACTGCTTAATTAATGTTTTCACATCCGATTCTTCTACAATCTGTCCGGCGTACATGACGGCAACGCGATCGGCCATCTCGGCGATGACTCCTAAATCATGGGTAATTAGAATCACCGCCGTATCAAATTGTTCGCGCAGCCCAGTAATAAGATCAAGTATCTGGGCCTGGATAGTTACATCGAGAGCGGTGGTCGGTTCATCTGCGATCAGGAGTTTCGGCTGCAGCGCCAAAGCCATCGCAATCATTACCCGCTGCGCTTGCCCACCCGACATCTCATGAGGATAAGCATTGGCTTTTTCATGAGCATCGGGAATCCCAACCATTTCCAACAGTTCCACAGATCTAGACCATGCATCCTTGCTAGATAATTCACTGTGGATACTAAGAGCCTCAGCAATTTGCCTGCCTACTTTAAAAATAGGATTTAAGCAGCTTTGCGGCTGTTGGTAAATCATGGATATTTGATTCCCCCGCATCTTAACCATTTCGGCTTCACTGAGTTCCAGTAAGTTTTGGTTTGAAAATGTGATTTGCCCATCCACTATTTTTCCTGGCTTGTCGATCAGGCGCATAATCGAAAACGACGTCACACTTTTTCCGCACCCAGATTCGCCTACAAGTCCCAAAATCTCCCCTGCTTTGACTTGAAAATCAATCCCGTCAACCGCTTTTACAGCCCCTTCTTCTGTGTAAAAATACGTTCGTAATTCTTTTACATCCAGTATTGGGTTGGTGTTATTTTCGCTCACTGTCAGTACTCCAATTAGTCTAGTTTGACTTTCAACACATGAGGGTCAAATGCATCTCGCAGGGCATCACCGACGAAATTAATCGCCAGAACAGTGAACATAATAGCCATGCCGGGGGCAATTGATAAAACAGGAAGTGAGCGTAAATGCGGTTTTGCTCCACTCAGCATTGCACCCCATTCTGCGGTAGGAGGCTGCGCTCCCATGCCGAGGAAACTCAACCCGGATGCCGTGAGGATGGTTCCGGCAATCCCAAAGGTTGCCTGGACGATGATAACGCCCAAACAGCCAGGGATGATATGCCGAAAGATGATTTGGACATGGCTTCCACCTAAAGCCTGCGCCGCCTCGACATATTCCTGAGTCTTGATCGTGAGTACTAGGCCGCGAATTAAACGTGCATACCGCACCCAGAGTACGCCAGTAAGAACCAGGAGCATATTGAGCAAGCTTGGTCCCAGAACAGCTACCGCAGCGATGGCGATAATCAAGAAGGGAAAAGCCGAAATCACATCTACCAGCCGCATCAGGATCGCGTCGATTTTCCCGCCAAAATAACCAGAGATTGCACCAATCGATACACCGACAGTCACTGCAATAGCTTCAATTACAAATCCGATGGTTAAAGAGATGCGAGCACCATAAAGCAAACGACTCAGAGCATCTCTGCCCAACTCATCGGTGCCCAGCCAGTGCTCAGAGGTCGGCGGCTTTAGTGTGTTGAGCAAATCCATTTTTATCGGATCAAAGGGTGCAATCCACGGTGCAGCCGCGGCAAGGATACCAAACGTTACCAAAATCGCCAGCCCAATCATTGCCCCGCGATTCCGACGCATCAGGCCCCAGCGATACTGCCACGGGCTTACAAACTGGTTCTGTACAGTGAGTTTATCGTTAGTTTTTTCCATTATTAAAGTCGCCTGTCCCGCTCAGTCATATCTAATACGCGGATCGAGGAAGGAGTAAATAATATCTACCACCAGGCTGGATATCATGAAGATGAAGGCAAACATAAGAACGGTTCCCATGATTACCGGGTAATCCCGCCGGAAAACACGCTCCACAGCCAATCGTCCAATGCCTG
This sequence comes from Chloroflexota bacterium, assembly GCA_039714275.1. Taxonomy (GTDB): domain Bacteria; phylum Chloroflexota; class Anaerolineae; order Anaerolineales; family UBA11858; genus JBDLJO01. The sequence continues at coordinate 7,747 of JBDLJO010000021.1, forward strand.
GCCAGGCAAAAATAGTTTCAATCAAGACCGCGCCCCCCAATAAACCTGCAAATTGCATCCCCAATACCGTTACCAGCACAATCAACGCGTTCGGGAGCATATGCCGCACGATCACCAATTTATTAACTAACCCTTTGCCGCGGGCAGTACGGATATAATCTTTGCTCATTACATCCAGGATGGCTGAACGCATCAGGCGGGAGTTGAATCCGATCAGGGCGAAGGCGAGAGTGACTGCTGGCAGCACCAGATGATCGAGGCGCGACCAAAGGGGGCCATCACCCCGGCCGGTCACGGGCAGCCAATCCAGAGTCAGACCAAACAATAACATGAGCATGATCCCCAACCAATAAGATGGCACCGAAACCCCAAGCAGTGAACCTCCCATCAACAGATTATCAATCCAAGATCCGCGATTAAGTCCGGCAACAATTCCCAAGGGGATGGAAAACAGTATAGAAAGCAGCATGGCAGCGACCGTCAATTCAAGTGTGGCTGGAAAACGACTGCGAATTTCATCAATGACCGGCAGCTTACTGGTGATCGATATGCCCAAATCGCCATGAATAAGATTCTCGATATAGCGAATGTATTGAATGTGCAAAGGGTCATTCAATCCCAATTTTTCTCGTACCGCCTCGATTTTTGCAGGATCGACCTCGTGTAACTTAAGCCCATATTGGGCTGTGACTGGATCCCCCGGAGCCAAACGCACCAGCAGGAAAACAGCCAGCGTAATACCGATTAACAAAACCGGGATTATCAACACTCTTCTAAGAATGTAGGTCCACATTATGCGCCTTCCTGTCTCATGTTCCGACTTCCCGTAGAATTTCTGATTACAAAACGAACTTCCCCTTTCCCCTAAAAATCAGGGGAAAGGGGAGCCCAAAAAGAGGGGCTTTTCTGGAAGATTTACTGATCTAGCCAGACATTGTGGTATTCGGTGACAACATTTTGCAAACTGTTCTGAAGTGCATAATCATGAATTTTTGCAGATGCGATAATCATGGTATTTGTAAATCCCAGAGGAATAGCAGGATAATCTGCAAAAATCAGATCGCTGACATTTAGCAGGGTCTCGTTGCGCTCGGCGGGATCCATCATGGCGTTGGAAGCATCAACGAGGGCAAATACTTCTTCATTCTCGTACCCCATCAAGGTGCCGAGGCCGCCGGCTCCGTAAAGACTGCTCATTGCGGCAGGCTCACAGAAGCCGCTCCAGAACATGACTGGTTTCGGTTCACCGCCAGTGTAATCCCCGATCCAAGTACCAAATTCTACCGTATTCAGCGAGGCATCAAAACCCGCTTCTTGGAGCTGAGTCAAAACAGCTGCGCCCACCAGAGGCATGGGATCCATATTCCAGAGTTCCATTTCCAGGGACAGGGTTTCTCCGTCTTTTGCCCAGACACCATCGGTGTTCTTTTCCCAACCAGCGTTGGTCATTAACTCTTCGGTTAGCGCGGGATCGTAAGTGAAGTAGCGGTCAGCTAATCCCTCATCAAACCCAGCTCTTCCGGGTCCAGCCACACCAAGACCAGGTACATATTCGCCCGGCATGAGTGCCTGAAGGATGGCTTCTCCATCAATGGCATGTGCAAGCGCTTCACGAACTGCTTTGTCTTGGAGAGCAGCGTGATTCATGTCCAACTGCATCTGATAGGATCCGGGGCAGATCTCTTGGTAAATGAAATAATCGGAATTATCTGCAAAGCTTGCGTATTGTGCCGCTGGCAGCCATGTCCACTGGATTTCTCCAGCTTCCAAAGCGATCATCATCGCATCTTCATCGGGGATAATGTGAAAGGTGATGCCATCCAGATTGGGCCGAATTCGGTAAAGTTCATTGCGTTCCAATACAACAGAATCATCTGGAGTAAAAGAAGCCATCTTGAAAGGGCCTGAACCAATGGGGTTGTGCGGCCAGGCTTCGCCTAATTGTTCTACAGCTTCTTGGGGGTAAACGGGGAAACCGGCACCATATGTGAACAATAGAGCATTCGGAGATGTCAGGTGCAAAGCCACGGTGTAATCATCAAGAGCTTCTACGGATTCGTAGCTATTCAAAAAGTCGAAGGGGGTATTGTTTTCTTCCAAATTGACCGAACGCTCGATGGCGTACACAACATCACTGGCGACAACTTCTCGACTCTCCCCTTTCGGGAAGACTTCGTTGTCATCATGATAGTAAACACCCTCGCGAAGATGGAAAATGATTGTTGTGCCATCATCTTCGATATCCCAGGAGGTTGCCAGGTCAGGGATAACTTCCCCATCATCTCCGGTACGATACAGGTAGCTGAAAACCTGCCATGCAACTACATGGGAAGTATCAACAATGAGCGGGGGATCGAATTGAACGACACCTGCCACAGCGTAATGCAAGATTCCACCTTCGACAGGTCCCGTTTCCGCTGCCGGAGCTTCTTCTTCAGCTTCTTCTGCTTCCGGAGCTTCTTCTTCGACTTCTTCCGCTGGAGCTTCTTCTACAGCTTCTTCCGCCGGAGGAGCTTCTTCCACGGCTTCTGGTTTTGGGCCGCCGCAGGCCGCAAAGGCAAGGGCAGCAACGAGCAACAGGGTAATTAGATGTAAACGTTTCATACTTACTTCTCCTTGTTCAAAATGAAAATTGAGCGTGATAAATCGTCAGTATGGTTAATTAAATATTTTTATTTCTAAATCTGCCTCCTTTTATTTCAGGAATCAATTGGCGTCATCATTGGATGGGTTGAAAAACTCACTTTCAAAAAATTCATGAAAAGCTTCAGGACTTGGGAAAGTGCGTTCTTTATTGTTTGCCAGTGTCTTTACCCAATACTGCCAGGGGGACGTAGGGTCTTCTTTCCAGACACGAACCAGGTAAGATTGTGAAATCCGAGAAGTTTTTTCGTTTTTCATAATGATTTGCCCAACCCTATTCATACAGGGTAAAAAACAATTCCTCCATTAATAGAATTTTAGGTTATCATAATTATCCACACTGATCGTTTCATTAGCGTTACACTTTAGGCTATATTACTTTTAAAATCGCCCCAAACATGCCAATGGGATAATTTTTTCTGGAATTTTCCTATCGGGTTCAAATCCAATTGACGGATCGCATGAAATTTTTGAAAATCTCACTTTTTGGCACTTTCCATATTCAAAAACCAGATGAAACTGAGATTAGATTTCGCTCGGGTCGGATCCTCGGCTTGTTGAGTTTCTTGATCAGTGAGGCGGATTGCTCTCATAATCGAGAAAAACTCCTGGCGCTCATCTGGCCAGAGACATCTGGAGACTTAGCGCGCAGCAATTTTAGGGTGGCTCTTCACCGCATCCGCAAAGCAATGGATCAAGATAGCATTCAAGATAATAAATATATTCTGACAACAACGTCCACAGTTCAATTCAATCCCGATAGTGATTATTGGCTTGATACAAATACTTTCACCGAAACAATTACGACGTGCCAACAAGCACAAAATCAAATGGGGCGGCTGGATAAAGACCAGATCGTTTTGTTAGAACAAGCCTTGGAAATATACAAGGGTGATTTTTTATCCAATGTGGATATCAGCAGCGAAAGGTTCGAAGAATGGCTGTATGCGAAGCGTGAAACCTACCATCGAGCGGCTATTTGGGCTTGTATTATCTTGTCAGAAAATTACATCCGGCAAAAGAGCTGGCAACCGGCCCTTGCTATTGCTTATCGACAAATATCTTTAGAGCCCTGGGTTGATGAAGGGCACCGCCAGGTTATAAAAATGTTGATAATGACAGGGCAGCCTGGAGCGGCAATTGAGCATTTCAAAAAGTTTTCTAAAGATTTAGCTGATGAAATTGGGGTTGACCCTCAGCCTGAAACGAAAAGACTGTATGACGATATCAAGAATGGTACCTGGAATGCTGAGAGTTTGAGCCAGAGAATCCGCCGGTTCCATTTCCCCACAGATTTCTCACCTTTTGTTGGTCGGGAGGAAGACCTGACTCAAATCATCCGTTGGCTGGAAGCCCCCCACTGCCGGTTGATCAGTCTGGTCGGATCCGGTGGAGTCGGAAAGACAAGACTAGCAACCCAGGCATCTATCCGGATATCTGAAAATCAAAAGGTGGACTTCCCAGCTGGGATTTACTTCATCCCGCTAGAAGAAGTGATAACGCTAGATGGATTTATCTCAAACATTACCAAAGCTTTGGACATTCCCATTGTCCCTGGGGAAACGCTGAAAAGTGCATTGCTAAAACATTTACGTAAAAAGAAATTGCTTCTGGTATTTGACAATTTCGAGCATCTGATGCCAATGAAGGACCTAGTCATGTCCATTCTGCAGTCCGCGCCAGGTGTGAAGATCATCATAACTTCTAGAGAACACCTGGGGTTCCAGGCTGAGTGGATATTGTCGGTTTATGGGCTGCCTTTCCCCCAATCGCTTGATGTTGAGAATCCTGAGTCATTCCCAGCGGTGAAATTCTTTATACAAAGTGTAAGGCGCATCCAACCCGGTCTCTCCAACGCGCTTGCTCAAAAGACTGAAGCCATCATCCGGATTTGCCAGTTAGTAGAAGGACTGCCCCTGGCACTTGAATTGGCTGCAAATTGGGTGCCTGTTTTATCATTTACGGAAATCGCGGCCGGTATTGGACAGGGGATCGGCATTATGCAAACGAACAACCTGGATGTTCCTGAACGCCATCGCAGCATGGAGACCGTTTTCGATTATTCCTGGGCATTATTACCACCAAGGCATCAAGAATTGCTCGAACACCTATCATTGTTCTCCGGTGAATTCGACCGCCAGGCCGCAGAGATCATTGCAAATGCATCACTGTCTGGTCTCGCCGCGTTGGTACAGAAATCGTTTTTGCATCGCTCGACAGTCACTGGTAAGTACCATATCCATCCATTGCTGAAACAATTTGCGAGAAAAAGACTCGCTGCTAGGGAAAAACAGAAAGAGGAATCGGAAAGCAGTTTAGTTCGACAACGCTACAGCCAATACTATCTTGGTCAGATCATTCAACAGAAGGATGATCTAATGCTAAGAAATAGCTGGCAGGATATCAAAAAGCACCAGGCAGAACTCCCACACCTGCATCAGGCCTGGAGGTGGGCGGTAGAGCATCGGGATTTTGAAACGATTGGCCAATCTTCCACCGCTTTAGCGGTTATTTATCTCCACCTCGGTCTGTATTCCGATGGCTTCGCAGTTTTGGACATGGCGATAGCAAACCTGCGGAATTTAATGCAACAAGAGGATGATCCAGCACCAGACCTTAAAAGGACTCTCGGTCGCTTGCTGGTAGAAACGGCAGGATTCTGGTCTTTTTTGAATGAAATTGGAAAATCAGAGGAATTGGCCCAAGAAGCCTGGGAAATTGGCCAGGAAACCGCTGATTTTTATATTCAAATGAAAAGTCAGTATTGGATCGGGAACGCCCGATTCTACTTAAGCGAGATTTCGGAATCAATGGAGCACATCAAGAAAATTGATCAGATCCTACAAAACCCAGACTTGGAGGGATCAGCTGGTGAAAAGGCGCTTGCGCAAATGTTTCTTCGTGATGCAGTCGGGAAGGTTTCGCTATTCTCAGGGGATTATGCAGTTGCAGAGGACAATCTGATCGCGGCCGTCAACCAATTTCGTTTTTATGATAACGCTTTACTCCAGGCTTATTCTCTATTGAGTTTGTGTAATCTCTATTTGAAACGCTTTTATTTTGATTTGGCTCATCAAAAAATTGAGCAAGCACAGAAGATATTTGATCAAGAGCAGTATCCCAGAGGCCATGGCCATTTATTGTTCACCCGGGGCGAATTATATGTCTCGCTAGGCGATTGGAAACGCAGTTTCGAATATTTTCAGCAGTCGAACGATATAAGCGATAGTATTAGCGAGAATCTTAATTTCCCTCTTTATCATAATCAACTTGGATTGATATTTGCTGGACAAAATGATCTTTTGCAAGCCCAGCAACATTTTGAACGCAGTGTTCATATTTCCAGAGCATTAAATCAAAAACTCGAAGAGGCTGATTCAACTTATGGCTTAGGTATTGTGGCTGAAAAAAGTGGCGATATAAAAAAAGCTGAGAAACATTTTCATGATTCTCTAACGATTAAAAATACTTTGGCACTATTCATCCCGCCGCTCGAATCCCTGGCTGGATTAGCGCGCCTGGCTTTACTTGATGATACTGATGAAAACATAAACGAGAGTCTCGGTTATGTTGAAGAAATATTAGCCTATTTAGAAAAATCTCCACGTTTGGAAGGGATTATCTTTCCAACTGAAATTTATCTGACCTGTTATCAAGTTCTTAAAGCTGCAGGGGATCCACGCGCGCCAAAATTGCTTACTCAGGGAAAGAAAATCCTTTATGAAATGGCAGCCAACATCACGGATGAAGGTTCAAGAGAGATTTTTATGAAAAATATCAGCTCCAACCGCAGGATTTTTATGCTTTCGTAAAGTATGCTGGGCCATCAGCGAGCCGGTTCTATGATCTCAGGCATACTGCGGCAACATTGATGCTCAATAACGGTATCCCGGTGATTGTCGTTTAGGTGCATCTGAGTCATGCGCACTCAAGTATCACTTTGGATATCTACGAAGTATATAGGGGTCTATTACGTCTACAGGGTGGCAAATGTATGGGGAAAAGTGCCTATATTGTCTACCCTTTCCATAGTTTCCATGCTATTAGCAACACTTTGGCAACAGCAAACTAGTTTGGAAAGGTGACTTGGTATATGTAACTTAGAATAAATTTCTATACTCGGATATGGTTGTCTAGAATTATTGGTGTTTAGATAACCCTTAATATGACAACAAGATCAATGTATTAAAATTCTCCTCTTAGTTTAGAAATTTCAAAAACTCATCAACAACTAAAAAATCAAAGCACTTTCCAGATGGTAACTTTCAGCAAAATCAGTTTGAAATTCTGCTGGTATCAGTTCCATATCATGATCTTTGGCCTGCATTTCAGCGATTGCACGATCCCAATATTTATCAAAGTCTGCTGGCTTAGGGTTGGCACCGTGATAAACAAGCAAATTATCATAGGGCATATCAAATAACAATGGCATAAATAAATCTTTTCTATCTAGTGCTCTTTTACATTATCATCCACAATTTTCTTCATGGAATTGAACTGTTCTTCCATTTCTTGAACCATTTTAAATTGCGTGCGGCAGCGATCCAAATTGTGGTGCTCTCGTTTTATGCGGAAGTAGTGATCTCCATCAAGATAGTCTGCTAAAAATCGCATACCCGATTCTAAGGTCATCAATCGGGCAGAGAAAGGCAAATATTCAATCTCAGTTTGTGTGAGCACCTCCTGCGTGGCATCCAAATATCCTTTTGTATAACTATTAAATATGCCCAGATCAAAATGAACGATTGATAGATCCTGTTCATCTTCTGCTGCTGTGTTGGTGATTGAGCGGATACCATCCCCAAAGTCATATAGCAATGTTCCTGGCATCACCGTATCTAGGTCAATCACACAAATTCCTGCACCTGTTTCATTATCAATCATCACGTTGTTGTATTTTGTGTCATTATGTGTCACCCGGATTGGTAGTTCTCCCTGCTCAATCAGGTCAACCAACGTTGAAATTTCATGCGCTCGACGCAAAATAAAATCAATCTCTGGTTGAACTTTGCTGACGCGATTATGCGCATCTTGGGCAATTACAGCCGTGAATGTTTCAAATCGTTTTGCGGTGTTATGAAAATCAGCGATCGCTTCAACTAAATGATCTGCCGGGAAATCTTGCAATAAGTTCTGAAAATGCCCATAAGCATTGGCTGCATTATATACATGCTGTAAGCTCACAGGGATTTGATAAGTGAGAGCATTTTCTATGAATTTATAAGCGCGCCAATAACATCCTTGTTTAGAGATGTGAAATAATGCATCATCGCGCGTGCCGATCAAGGTTAGCGTCTCGCGATCTGGATTGCCATTAACCGCAAGGATTTTATTACGTAAATGCGTGGTAACCCTCGAAATATTGCGTATTAATTCATCTGGTTTCTGAAATACAAAATGGTTTATCCGCTGCAGTATATATTGATGGATCTTTCCATCGGCTGCATGGAAATAGGCCACATAGGTGTCGTTGATATGCCCCATGCCAAAAGGTTCGGCTCGTATAAATGAGCCTTCAAAATTAAATTGTGAAACAATATCAGGAAAATTTGGGTCGGTTTTCATAATTATTAACCACAAAATGGTTCAAGAAAAAATGGTGGTGCAGGCAGTTAGAAAGATCAACCGGATTATGCCATGCTCTGCTAAATGATGCATGCAAAAATTCTCCTAACTATTAATATTTATTATCCCGAGAGTTCACCTCAACTAGATTTTCAATTCCGGTATGATGATTCAAGTACCCATTTCTAATGACCTGGAAAACGCCGCAGGACTTCTGGGTTATCATACAAAGATGGCCATATCAATTGCTTCTCAAAGAGGTGGTATGGGTAAAACATCACTCAACAAGCTCAATTAAACAACAATGTGGCGATTTCTCTTTTGAGAAATCGCCACATCTAGTGGTACCCGATCGGGTATAAATATGACCCGCACAGGAATCGAACCTGTAACCTACTGATTAAGAGTCAGTTGCTCTGCCAGTTGAGCTAGCGGGCCGGTTTTTGGGCAGGGAAATTATACCGCGATGAAAGTGCGTGTCAACTTTGGGGGTATGGGGGACCGCTGCTTTGGATCTAGCAGCGGCCTCACCCGCAATATCAATCAGGCATAGTTCTCGATTTCAGCAGCCATGCGCTCTAATAAGGCATCAACACTGAGGGCGTCCAAACGCTCGCCGGAGCGCAAGCGCGGGGCGATCGTGCCATTCTCTGCCTCCTGGTCACCCACCACCAGCATATAGGGTATCTTCATCTTCTGCGCATCGCGAATCTTGGCGTTCATGCGGTCGCCGCGGGCATCAACGTTGACCCGCAGGCCGGCAGCTTTCAGCTTTTCAGCGACACCCTCAGCGTAAGCCAGGTGACGGTCGGCAATGGGGACGATCACAGCCTGAACGGGCGCGATCCAAAGCGGGAAAGCACCGCCGTAATGCTCAATCAAAAAGCCAATCATGCGTTCGTGGGTGCTGAGCGGGGCACGGTGGATGCAAAGCGGGGTTTCGTCCTCGCCCTGGCTGTTCTTGAAAACCAGATCAAATTTCTCAGGGACAGAGAAATCAACCTGATTGGTAGCCAGGGTGAATTCCTTTCCAATCGCACTCCAAACCTGGACATCAATCTTGGGGCCGTAGAAAGCGGCCTCATCGGGGACTTCAACATAAGGCACACCGCCGTTATCCATCGCCTGACGGACCATTTCTTCGGTCTTTAACCACAGGCGTTCGTTATCGACATATTTTTTACCCAGACCATCTTTGGCGTGCGTGCTGAGACGCATGACGTATTTCTCGATATTGAAGATCTTAAAATACTTGAGGTAGAGGTCAATGACCGCCATAAACTCCTCTTCAAACTGCGCTTCAGAACAGTAGATGTGGGCATCGTTCATCTGCATGGAACGGACGCGCATCAAGCCGAAGAGCTCACCGCTTTTCTCGTAACGATAGCAGGTGCCGTATTCTGCCAAACGGACCGGCAAATCACGATAGCTGCGCGGTCGTGCCGAGAAGATCTTGTGGTGCATGGGGCAGTTCATCGGTTTGATGTAGTAGCGGGTGCCTTCCATATCCATAGGCGGATACATGCTCTCGGCGTAATAAGGCAAGTGACCACTGCGCTGGAAGAGGACTTCCTTGGTCAGGTGCGGGGTGCGGACCTGCTGGTAACCACTCTCGCGTTCGATCTTCTTGGCCAGCTGTTCGAGTTCTTCGATGATGACGCCGCCATTAGGCAGCCAGAGCGGCAGCCCGGGGCCAACTTCCTCGTCGAAGGTGTAGATATCTAGCTCTTTGCCAAGTTTACGGTGATCGCGTTTTTTAGCTTCTTCAAGCATGCGGAGATAGGCTTTCAACTCGGCTGGCTTTTCCCAGGCGGTGCCGTAGATGCGCTGGAGCTGGGTATTGTTCTCATCTCCGCGCCAGTAGGCTCCGGCAACGCTCATCAACTTAATCGCAGAGGGGTTAATTTTTCCGGTATGTTCGACATGCGGACCGCGGCATAAATCGGTGAAGGAATCATGCGTGTAGAAGGATATCTCCGGGGTTTCGTCCAGGGGTTGCCCGTATTCATCAAGACCGCCGGCTTCGAGCCCTTCGATCAATTCGATCTTATAGGGCTGGTCGGGAAACATGGCTTTGGCTTCCTCGGCGCTGACGACCTTTTTTTCAAAGGGGAATTTCTGAGCGATGATTTGACGCATGCGCTTCTCGATGGCTTTTAAATCCTCGGGAGTAAGCGTGCGTGGGAGATCGAAATCGTAGTAAAAACCCTGGTCAATGGGTGGGCCGATGGCGATTTTGGCTTCACCAGGCTCAAATAACTCGCTGACAGCCTGAGCCATGACATGCGCGGCAGAATGCCGGATACGGTAAAGTTGGGAATCTTCGTATTTCACTACTGGTTGGTCGGAC